>DATCXZ010000239.1:0-12326 GCA_036570545.1 Kiloniellaceae bacterium | reverse complement strand
AGCTCCGCGAGCTGCTGGCGGCGGTCGCCGTGTTCGCCGCCGGCGGGCGCCCGGCGCTGGCCGACTACAGCCGCCGCACCGGCGGACTGGTGCCGCAACTCACTCACCAGGTGAAGTAGCTGCGAGGACCGCCGGCGCGTCATGCAATATTTCATCCTCGGTTTCGCTCTGCTGGTCGGCCTGCTGTTTCTCGGGCGCTGGTTTGTCGAGGCCGATCCGCACAAGCTGGCCGGCGGGCTGAAATGGGGCGGCTTTGCCATCGCCGCCGTCGTGCTGGTGCTGTTGCTGGTCAGCGGGCGGCTCGGACTGCTGGCCGCTCTGGTGCCGGCCGGCATCTGGGCGTTTCGCAGCTACCAGCGCTACCGGTCGGCTCAAGGTCCCACAGCGGGGCAGTCCTCGGAGGTGCGCACCCGTTTCCTGCAGATGTCCCTCGACCATGACAGCGGTGACCTCGACGGCCGCATCCTCGACGGGCGCTACGCTGGCACGCTGCTCTCGCAGCTCGACCTGGCTTCGCTGATGGAACTGGTCGATGACTACCGCATTGCCGATCATCAGTCCGCCTCCGTGCTCGAGGCCTACCTTGATCGTGTGCGCCCTGAATGGCGCGGCGACGGCGCCGCCGGCGAGTCCGAAGCCGGCACGGGCGGCGCGGAGGACGGCAACCAAGCGGGGGATCATCAGGCGGGTGGGCAGCGCCAGCGCGGACCGCGGCCGGCCGGCGCCATGACGCGCGCCGAGGCGCTGGAGATCCTGGGGCTGGAGGAGGACGCGGGCGCCGAGGCGATTAGCGCCGCACACCGCCGTCTTATGCAGAAGCTGCACCCCGACCACGGCGGCTCCAACTACCTGGCCGCCAAGCTGAATGAGGCGAAGGACCTGCTGCTGCGTCGTTGAAGAGCAATCATCCCTTTGCCAAGATTCTGCCGCATGGGCCGCCACTTTGTGTCACTTGTCGCCCCGGTTTCCCTGTGGCAAGACAACCCGCGATCCCTCTCAGCAATCCTGACCCCCGCGAGGTAGATACCGTTTCATGACAGGAACCATTCGCAAGGCGGTCTTGCCCGTCGGCGGACTCGGCACGCGCTTTCTGCCGGCCACCAAGGCGATCCCCAAGGAGATGCTTCCTGTCGTCGACAAGCCGCTCATCCAGTACGGGGTGGAGGAGGCGCGTCAGGCCGGAATCGAGGAGATCATCTTCGTCACCAGCCGCGGCAAGGCCGCCATCGAGGATCACTTCGACCATCACTTCGAGCTGATGAAGACGCTGGAGGCGCGCGGCAAGAAGGCGGAACTGGCGCTCGCCGCCGCCATGCAGGCGACCGCCGGCAAGATCAGCTACACGCGCCAGCCGGAGGCACTCGGCCTTGGCCACGCGGTGTGGTGCGCGCGCAACCTCGTCGGGCGCGAGCCTTTTGCGGTGATCCTGCCCGACGACCTGGTGCTGCATCCCAAGGGTTGCCTGGCGCAGCTCGTCGAGGCCTACGGGAAAGTCGGTGGCAACCTGGTCGCCGTCGAAGACGTGCCGCGCGAGCAGACCAACCGCTATGGCATCCTTGACGTGGTCGAGGATGCCGGAGCGGAGAAGGGCGGCCGCCTCGCTCGGGCGAAGGGGCTGGTCGAGAAGCCGGAGCCGGCCAAGGCGCCCTCGACGCTCTCCATCATCGGCCGCTATATCCTGCAGCCGGAAGTGTTCGACGAGCTCGACCGCCAGGACAAAGGCGCCGGTGGCGAGATCCAGCTCACAGACGCCATGGCCCGCACCATCGGCACGCTGCCGTTCCACGGCCTGCGCTTCGAGGGCCGGCGCTTCGACTGCGGCAGCAAGGCCGGCTTCCTCGAAGCCAACCTTGCCTATGCGCTGGAGCGCGACGACCTGCGGGATACCGCCCGCGATATCATCAGGCGCTACGGCGCCGCTCTCTGATCCCGCTTCCCCGCTGGAGAACGCAGCATGCGCATCGCAATGGTTGGCACCGGCTATGTCGGTCTCGTGTCGGGAGCCTGCTTCTCGGAGTTCGGCACCGATGTCGTTTGCGTCGACAAGGACGCCGGCAAGATCGAGCGCCTGGAGCGGGGCGGGATCCCGATTTTCGAGCCCGGCCTCGATGCCCTGGTGGCGAGCAACCGCGAGGCGGGACGCCTCAGCTTCACCACCGATCTGCAGGCTGCGATCCACGGGGCGGATGCCGTCTTCATCGCTGTCGGCACGCCGACCGGCAGGACCGGCGGCGAAGCCGACCTCACCTATGTCTACGATGCCGTGCGGGAGGTGGCGGGCGCGCTGAACGGCTACACCGTGGTGGTCAACAAGTCGACGGTGCCGGTGGGCACCGGGCGCGAGGTTGAGCGCCTCATCCGCCAGGTGAATCCCGCGGCCGACTTCGATGTCGCATCGAACCCGGAGTTCCTGCGCGAAGGCGCGGCGATCAACGATTTCATGCGGCCGGACCGGGTGATCATCGGCTGCGAGACGGAGCGGGCGCGTGAGGTCATGCGCGGACTCTACCGGCCGCTCTATCTGATCGAGACGCCGATCCTCTTCACCACGCTGGAAACCGCCGAGCTCACCAAGTATGCCGGCAACGCCTTCCTGGCCACCAAGATCACCTTCATCAACGAGATCGCCGACCTCTGTGAGAAGGTCGGCGCCGACGTGCACGACGTCGCCCGCGGCATCGGCCTCGACGGGCGCATCGGCCGCAAGTTCCTGCATCCCGGGCCCGGCTACGGCGGCTCCTGCTTTCCCAAGGACACGCTGGCGCTGATCCATACCGCGCAGAAAGTCGGCTCGCCGATGCGCATCGTCGAAACCGTGTCCGACGTGAACGACCGGCGCAAGCGCGCGATGGCCGCCCGCATCGTTGAGGCCTGCGACGACTCAGTGAACGGCAAGACAGTTGCCATCCTGGGCGTCACCTTCAAGCCCAACACCGATGACATGCGCGCGGCGCCGAGCCTGGACATCGTGCCGGCGCTGATCGGCGCCGGCGCCAAGGTGCGCGCCTACGACCCCGAAGGCATGCAGCAGGCGGCGCCGCTGCTGCCTGGCGTCTGCTGGTGCAAGAACGCCTACGAGGCGATCACCGGCGCCGATGCCGTCGCCATCCTGACGGAGTGGAACGAGTTCCGCGGCCTTCACATGAAGCGCGTGAAAGAGCTCATGAAAGCGCCGGTGATGATCGACCTGCGCAACATCTACAATCCGGCCGACATGCGGGCCGCCGGCTTCAGCTACAGCTCCGTCGGCCGTCCGCAGGCGGCGCCGGACGCCTAGTCGATGGAGATGGCGCTGTCGCACGATCCGCTGGCGCCACACCGCTTCGATCCCTCTGTACTGCGCGAGTACGACCTGCGCGGCACCGTCGGGACGACGATCACGGAGAGGGACGCCTATGCCCTCGGGCGCGCCTTCGGCAGTCTGGCCAGGCGGCGCGGCGCGCAGGCACTGGCGCTCGGCTACGACGGTCGCAGCTCTTCGCCGCTGCTCGCGCAGGCGCTCGGCGCCGGCCTCGCCGCCTGCGGCCTGAAGGTGCTGCCCGTCGGCCGCGGCCCGACCCCGATGCTCTACTTCGCCGCCTACACCGATGCCTGCGGCATGGCGGTGGATGGCGGCGTGATGATCACCGGATCGCACAATCCGCCCGACTACAACGGCTTCAAGCTGGTGCTGCACAAGGCGTCGGTATTCGGCCCGGAGATCCAGGAGCTTGGGCGTATGGCCGCCGCCGCCGACTACGAGAGCGGCCACGGCAGCATCGAGGAGGTCTTGGTGTTCGATGCCTATGTCGAGCGCATCCTCGCGGACGTGAAGAGCCCGCGGGCGCTGAAGGTCGCCTGGGATGCCGGCAACGGGGCCATGGGAGAGGCCATGGCGGCGGTGGCCCGGCGCCTGCCAGGCACACACATCCTGCTGAACGCGGAGATCGACGGCAGCTTCCCGAATCACCATCCGGATCCGACGGTGGCGGCGAACCTGAAGCAGCTTCAGGAGACCGTGCTGCGCGAGGGCTGCGACCTCGGCATCGCCTTCGACGGCGACGGCGACCGCCTCGGCCTCGTCGATGCGCAGGCTCGCATCCTCTGGGGCGATCAGATCCTGCTGTTCCTGGCGCGTGACGTGCTGAAGCGGCACCCCGGCGCCACCGTCATCGGCGACGTGAAGTGCAGCGAGGCGCTGTTCGACGGCATTGCCGCTGCCGGCGGCAGGCCGCTGATGTGGAAGACCGGCCACTCCGTCATCAAGGCGAAGATGAAAGAGGTCGGCGCACCGCTCGCCGGCGAGATGGCGGCGCACTTCGTCATCGGCGACGGCTTCTACGGCTACGACGACGCGCTCTACGCGGCGGTGCGCGTGCTGTCGATTCTGCAGGCGTCGGACGAGACGCTGGCTGGGTTCCGTGATTCGCTGCCGCAACTGGCGAGCACCCCGGAGCTGCGCGTGCACTGCCCGGAGGCGCGCAAGAAGGCGGTGGTCGAGGAGGTGAGGGCGCGACTTGCCGCCGAAGGAGCGCAGGTGACCGCGCTGGACGGCCTGCGCGTGCGCGAGGGCGGCGGCTGGTGGCTGCTGCGCGCCTCCAACACCGAGGCCGCGCTCACCCTGCGTTGCGAGGCGCCGGACGAGCTCAGCCTGAAGGCGTTGACGGCGCGCCTCACCGCTCAGCTCGTCGCCAGCGGCCTCACGCCGCCCACATTCTAAGCCGTTTTCATTCTCAAGTGTCTGGAAAGCCCAGGCTGGAGCAGATCAGGGTCGGATGGAACCGCGCCGCGGTTCCATCTGACCACGATCCGATCTAGTTCGATCCCTGGGCGACCGGCTGCACCACCACGCAGTTGATGCTGGCGGCGAT
Source organism: Kiloniellaceae bacterium (assembly GCA_036570545.1). Taxonomy (GTDB): domain Bacteria; phylum Pseudomonadota; class Alphaproteobacteria; order Kiloniellales; family Kiloniellaceae; genus Pelagibius. The sequence goes on along the minus strand of DATCXZ010000239.1, from coordinate 7,476 downwards.
CAGCTCCTGGCACGCGGTCCGCGCCTGCTGCTCATAGAGGCCGGCGAGCTGCGAGCGGTAGAGCACGCCGATGGCGGGCGAATCGATGCGCTCGATCGACACCTCGGCGCCCGCCAGAGTCTGCGCCGCCATCTCCAAAGCTTCCTTGGCGCTCACGTGGGCAGCCTTGAAGCGGCTGAAGGCGCCGACCTGCACGGCCCAGTCGTTGGTCAGCACTTCGGCGTCGACCGACAGGGCCGTGGCGTCGCCTGCCGTGGCGAGCTGCGAGGCGGGGTCGACCGGCTTCACCGGGCGGTTGCGCAGCGGCGCCGGCTCGGCCTCCGCCACCTCGACGATGATCGCCTCGGGATGCTGGAAGGGATTGCGCGCGGGGACGGCCGGAATGGTCTTCACGCCCATGGAAGCCAGCTTGGTGAACCCGCGGTCGAGCAGCTTCACCATGTGCTTGTCGCGCGAGCGGGCGGTCTTGCCGCCGAACACAGCGGCGATGATGTGGCGTCCGTCGCGCTGCACCGAGCTCACCAGGTTGAAGCCGGAGGCGCGGGTATAGCCGGTCTTGATGCCGTCGGTGCCCTCGTAGGACTTCAGCAGGCGGTTGTGGCTGCGGTAGGTGCGGCCGTCGTACTGGAAGGCGCTCGCCGAGAAGTAGTGATAGTACTGCGGATAGTCCGCCATCAGCGCCTGGGCCAGCCGGACCATGTCGCGCGCCGTGCTCTTCTGGGCGCGGTTGGGCAGCCCGGAGGCGTTGCGGAAGGTGGTGCGGCTCATGCCGAGTTCTTTCGCGCGCTGGGTCATCAGCTTGGCGAAGTTGATCTCGGTGCCGCCGAGCGCCTCGGCGACGACCACCGCGGCGTCGTTGGCCGACTTGGTGGTGAGCGCCAGGATGGCATCTTCGACGGAAATGCTGTCGCCCACGTCGAGGCCGAGCTTGGACGGTGCCATGCCGGCCGCCCGCTTGGACACCGGCAGCGCCTGGTCGAGCGTGATGGTGCCCTTCTCCAGCGCCTCGAAGACCAGATAGAGGGTCATCATCTTGGTCAGCGAGGCAGGGTAGTTGCGGGTATCCGCATTTACCGCATGGAGCACCTGGCCGGTGTCGGCGTCGACCACGATGGAGGCATAGCGCGCCTCGGCAATCGACGACGCAAACACGACGCCTCCGCAAAGAGTCACAAGCATCGTGAGCATCAGTGCGATTCTTCGGAACATCGGCACTCGCTTTGCAGTCGAAAGTCAGACCAGGCGCGACCCGGCCGCTCATGCCGGCGTCACGCGGTGAGTTTTCGGTAATCCCCCGAAAATCGTATCGATTCTAAGGCATTATCCGATTTCTTGTCCAGTGTAATGCCACACTGATTACAATGTGGTTAAAATATCTGTGTTTCAGGGAGTTGGAGGCTGCGGATCGGCGCGACATTCGCCTGTCCCGGAAATCGCGTCCTGCGCGTCTTGGTCATCATCGCAGCCCGCGGCCCTGGGACATCATCGCAGCAAGGAGTGAAGATATCGTGATTGTCGGATCCCTGACGCAGGCCGCCCGGACGCTGCTACGCGCGGCGGCCGTGCTGCTGCCGTGCCTGCTGCTCGCGGCATGCCTCTACCGCGGCAACATCGACGATCCCATGACCATCAAGGCCACCTGGCTCAGCTACCTCAACGGCGACGACATGCGCGCGGCCTGCGTGGAGGGGGCGCCGCTGCAGTACCGCCTGATCTACAACGCCGACTACGACGAGCAGCTCCGCAGCTACGAGGTGACGGGCACCCCGGGCAGCGATGGGGATGCCGGCGGCGGCCGCTTGGTCGTGCGCGTGCTCGGCAGCAGTGGCATCGCGGTGAATGAGATGACTTTCTCCGATCCCCTGGCCTTCGCGCGCTGGAAGCGTAGCGAGGCGCCGCTCGGCGCCTCGGTGGTCGAGCGCCTCAATGCCGCGCTGGAGGCGAGCGGCGCGTTCCAGCCGGCGCCCAAGGGGCTGCAGATGTTCTCCAAGGAGACCTACTGGATCTCCAACCTCTGTCGCGACGGCGTGTTCTACTTCAATGCCTGGCGCTTTCCTTCCGACCGCTTCGAGGCGATCAGCTTCGACACGCTGCTGTTCGCGCTGGACGAGACTGGTGTGCCGGTGCGCGCGCCGGTGCGGGTACCGGCCGGCGCCGCCGCAAAGGCCAACGTGCCACGGATCCGCGACAGCAGCGATGTACGCGGCAGCTTTTTCAACGTGAAGGTCGGCGACAATGGCCTGACGGACCGCCTGATGTTCTGAGCGGGTGCAGGGGACGGCGTCAGCTCTTGCCCTTGTCCTCGGGGACGATTGTGAGGTGGGCGGTGTTGGCGCCGGGCCTGAGTTCGCTGGTCCAGGGGCCGTCCGGCATTTCGATGGCCAGCTTCTTGATGTGCTCGTTCCACCAGATGCGCTGCTCGTGCAGGTCGTCGTAGTCGTATTGGGCCCTGCGCCAGCGCCGGTCGCTGCGGGCGTAGCTGGCGAAATCGACCGGAAAGCCGACATCGGCAGACGAGAAGCGCGAGGAATCGAACGACAGGTAGGCGAGTTTCAGCGCCGTGGTGATCGAGGTGTCGAAGCTCAGCGCGCGGTCGAGGATCGGCCTGCCGTAGGCGGCGTCGCCAATCGAGAGGTAGGGTGTGCGGCGGTCGACTTCGATCCAGTTGCCCTCCGGATAGACCAGGAAGATGCCAGGATCGGCGTCCTCGGGCTGCGCGCCGGCGATCAGAGTGTGCAGATCGAAGGCAAGGTTGGAGCGCTCGAGCTGCTCGCGGTCCTCCTTGGCGACCGCACGCAGGCAGTGGCAGTAGGCGCTCACAGCGTCCAGCATGGTGGCGAAGCCGGCTGGATGATTCCGGCGCAGATCGCGCTCGAAGTAGGCCAGCGTCTTGTCGCGCAGCGCGCGCAGGCCCGACGTCATGATGGCGAACTGGGCCGCGCCGCTGCCGTGCAGGGAGAGGTTTTGCGCGCTGGTCACCTGATTACCGCTGGTGGTGCGGCCGTCGGCCAGACAGACGAGGCCGTCGGCGACTCGAATCCCGAGGCAATAGGTCATACGGCGTCCATCGCGCTTCCTGCGGCTGCGCTCGCTGCGAGGCGATACTGACAGACGGTCCTTCGGCCAGCAAGCCGGCGGCAGTGTCGGGTGCCCGATGTTGCAGCGCGCAATCCGCTTGATTCGCGAGCGGGGCGCCTTACATCTTGGTTTATGTTGCACCGCAACATGCAGGTGAAATCTTATCGTGGAACCGCGGTCCGGGAGTAGTCCGATGCCCAGCAACAAGTCCCCTCGCAAGTCGGCCGGCGCCAAGTCCAGGTCGACCGCTGTCAAGAAATCGCGCAGCCCGGCCCGCAAGGCCGCTGCCAACCCTGCTGCCAGCCGTGCCGCCGCGCCGACTCCCACCGTTCATCGGGAACCCGTCGAGGCGGCCGTGGCGCACCAGGAAACCGTCGAAACCGTCCTGAAGGCCGGCACCCAGGTGGCGGCCAAGGGCTATGAGCAGGCCGTCGCCCTTGCCCAGGAGCAGGTCGACAAGGCTTCCCAGACCCTGTTCAGGCGCTATGACGATGCGGCCTCCTTCGGCAAGGAGAACGTCGACGCCTGTGTGCTCTCCGGCACTGTCTTCGCCAAGGGCGTGGAGTCCGTCGGCCAGGAACTGATGAGCATCGCGCAGAGCGCGGTGGAAGCCAACATCGCCGCCACGAAGGCGCTGCTCGGGGCAAAGTCGGTGCGCGAGCTCGTCGACCTCCAGACCGAGTTCTCGCGCAGCCGCTTCGAGTCGCTCCTCGCCGAGAGCGCAAAGCTGACGGAACTCGGCCTCTCCCTCGCCGGCAACACTGCCGCGCCCATCCAGGCACGCCTGAACGCCACCGTCGAGAAGCTGGTGAAGCCGCAGGCTGCCTGACGGCACGGTTCCTCGCGATGTTTTGAAGCCCAGCGCCGTGACGCCGGGCCCTCATCGTTTTCGCGTCCTGCGGGGGCCCTGCAGGTAGGACGAAAAACCTATGATCATCTGGCCCCTTCGGGACCGGCCTGCCCCGTGGCATAGTATTGATATTGTTTCGCTTGGGTGCCGTCGCACCGGCGACGAGCGGCGCCGGCGCGGCGGTGGAGATGAATTTCGGTGGGGCGGGATCCGCGGACCTTTTTCGGTCGTTAATTCACCCAATATGATTGGGTGTCATGGTGGTGGAAGTCTCGGGTCTGACACAGAACAATGAGTGAAGACAAGCGGAGCGGCGGCGGCACCTCGACGGGCATTATCGTCAAGAGCAAGCCCAAGACGAAGAAGCCGTCGATGTACAAGGTTCTGATGCTGAATGACGACTACACGCCGATGGAGTTTGTCGTCCACGTGCTGGAACACTTCTTCAGCAAGAATCGAGAGGAAGCGACCCGCATTATGCTGCATGTCCACCAGCGGGGCGTCGGCGTGTGCGGCGTGTTCACCTACGAGGTTGCCGAGACCAAGGTGACGCAGGTCATTGACTATGCGCGCCAGCATCAGCACCCTCTTCAGTGTACTCTGGAAAAGGAATAAAGCTCGGATGCTATCGGCCAACTTAGAGCAGACTCTTCACCGTGCCCTTGCCGGCGCCAACGAGCGGCGCCACGAGTATGCCACGCTGGAACATCTGCTCCTGGCGTTGATCGACGATCCCGATGCCATGGCGGTGCTCAGAGCTTGCAGCGTCGACCTGGAGCGTCTCCGGGCAGACATCCTCGACTACGTCGACAACGAGCTTTCCAGCCTGATCACGTCGCAGCTCGGCGACGCCAAGCCGACAGCGGGCTTCCAGCGCGTGCTGCAGCGCGCGGCGATCCACGTGCAGTCCTCGGGGCGCGAGGAGGTGACCGGCGCAAATGTGCTGGTCGCCATGTTCTCGGAGCGCGAGAGCCATGCCGTCTACTACCTGCAGGAGCAGGAAATGAGCCGGCTCGATGCGGTGAACTACATCAGCCACGGCATCGCCAAGGCCAAGGGCCACGAGGAAAGCCGCACGGTGGAGGGCGCCGACGACGATGCCGAGGCGGAGAAGGTCGTGCGCAAGGGCCGCGAGGCGCTCGATGCCTATTGTGTCGATCTCAACCGCAAGGCGCGGGATGGGCGCATCGACCCGCTGATCGGCCGCGCCGCGGAGATCGAGCGCACCATCCAGGTGCTGTGCCGGCGCACCAAGAACAACCCGCTCTACGTCGGCGATCCCGGCGTCGGCAAGACCGCCATCGCCGAGGGGCTGGCCCGCCGCATCGTCGACGGCGACGTGCCGGAGGTGCTGCAGGGCGCCACCATCTTTGCGCTCGACATGGGCGCGCTGCTGGCGGGCACGCGCTACCGCGGTGACTTCGAGGAGCGCCTGAAGGCGGTGGTTTCCGAGATCGAGGCGCAGGACAACGCCATCCTGTTCATCGACGAGATCCACACCGTGATCGGCGCCGGAGCCACCTCGGGCGGCGCCATGGACGCCTCCAACCTGCTGAAGCCGGCCCTGCAGAGCGGCTTGCTGCGCTGCATCGGCTCGACCACCTACAAGGAATACCGCAGCTATTTCGAGAAGGACCGCGCCCTGGTGCGGCGCTTCCAGAAGATCGACATCATGGAGCCCTCAATCGAGGACACGGTGAAGATCCTGCGCGGCCTCAAGCCCTACTACGAAGACCATCACAACGTGCGCTTCACCAATGAGGCGATCCGCACTGCGGTGGAACTCTCGGCACGCTATATCGGCGACCGCAAGCTCCCCGACAAGGCGATCGACGTGATCGACGAGGTCGGCGCTTCGCAGCGCCTGCTGCCGGAGTCGAAGCGCAAGAAGACCATCACCGTAAAGGACGTCGAGGCGGTGGTGGCTAAGATCGCGCGCATCCCGCCCAAGAGCGTCTCGAAGGACGACCGCGCGGCGCTGATGAACCTGGATCGCGACCTCAAGACCATGGTGTTCGGCCAGGACCAGGCGATCGGCGCCCTCTCGGCCGCCATCAAGCTGGCGCGCGCCGGCCTGCGTGAGCCGGAGAAGCCGATCGGCTGCTACCTGTTCTCCGGCCCGACCGGCGTCGGCAAGACCGAGGCGGCGCGCCAGCTTGCGCTGTCTCTCGGCATCGAGCTGACCCGCTTCGACATGTCGGAATACATGGAGCGCCACTCGGTATCGCGGCTGATCGGCGCGCCGCCGGGCTACGTCGGCTTCGACCAGGGCGGGCTCCTCACCGACGCGGTCGATCAGCATCCGCACTGCGTGCTGCTGCTCGACGAGATCGAGAAGGCGCATCCCGACCTGTTCAATATCCTGCTTCAGGTCATGGACTACGGCAAGATGACCGACCACAACGGCAAGACGGTCGACTTCCGCAACGTCATCCTGATCATGACCACCAACGCCGGCGCCGCCGACATGGCCAAGACGGCGATTGGCTTCGCGCGCGATGTCAGGACGGGTGACGACACCGAAGCGGTCAACAAGCTGTTCACGCCGGAGTTCCGCAACCGGCTGGATGCGATCATTCCGTTCACGCACCTGAACACGGATGTCATCGCCCGCGTGGTCGACAAGTTCGTCATGCAGCTCGAGGCGCAGCTCGCCGACCGCCAGGTCACTATCGAGCTGACCGATACCGCGCGCGAATGGCTGGCGGGCCGGGGCTACGACAAGCAGTTCGGCGCCCGGCCGCTGGCCCGCGTGATCCAGGAGCACATCAAGAAGCCGCTGGCCGAGGAGCTGCTGTTCGGCAGGCTCGCCAAGGGCGGCATCGTGCAGGTCGACATCGAGGACGGCCTGCCGGTCTTCACCTATCCCGAAGGCAGCGTCCCGCCGAAGGGCAAGGGCGCGAAGAAAGGCAAGAGCAAGGACGAAGCCGCCCTGGCGGAGTAGAGTTCGCTTTCATTGAATATGAAAGGCCCGGCGCAAGCCGGGCCTTTTGCGTCGGGAAACGCTCTTCAAATCGTCGTCCCGACCAAGCGACCGTAGGGAGCGCGAGCCGGGATCTATCGATGGGCAGGGCACCAAGCTCAGCCATGGGCCCCTGTACCTTTTTCGGGCTCGCATGCTGGTAAGGTGCGGGCGGGCCTTTCACAGGACGGTAGAGGCTCAGCCGCTTTCGGCCGACGCGAGCTTGTATATAGCACCCTCCGTACCCGTCGGCACCGGCCCGGCGATGAACTCCAGCAGCAGCTTGCGTTTCAGTGCCTCGCCGAAGGCGGCGATGCTGCGCGCCTCGACCGCGAAGCTGCCGGGGCCGCCGACCACGTTGCGCAGGTAGAAGTCGACGACCGTCCCGGTGCCCCAGCGGGCGGCGGCGTAGGTAAGACGGCCGTCGATGGTGCCGACCGGCTGGTCGTCGATGATGGCGAGCGCGTTGATGGTGATGCCGGCGGCGACCGCGGCGTCGCGGATGGCGGCCGAGCGCCCGCCGTCGCTCGGATGGTCGCTGGCGACGTCGATGACTTGGCGCGCGGCGGCGAAGTCGCTCTCCGAC
>DATCXZ010000238.1:0-3036 GCA_036570545.1 Kiloniellaceae bacterium | reverse complement strand
GTAGAGGCGCCGGCCGACCGAAGCGTCGTCGCCTTCTCCAGCCAGGACGTTGCGGCGGCGCGTCGCGAGGCGCTGGCCGTACTCGAACCAGCGCAGCTCCTCGACGGGACTGACCGAGATGTGGCTGTCGGAGCCGAGGCCCCAGCGCCCGCCGGCGGCGAGGTAGGGCTCGGCCGGAAAGAGCCCGTCGCCGAGATTGGCCTCGGTGGTCGGGCAGAGCCCCGCGACGGCGCCCGTGGCCGCCAACGCCGCGGTCTCGGCCTCGGTCATGTGGGTGGCGTGCACCAGGCACCAGCGTTCGTCCGGCGCCCGGTGCTCCAGCAGCCACTCGACCGGGCGCTGGCCGTACTCGAGCCAGCGCAGATCCTCGATGGGGCTGACCGAGATGTGGCTGTCGGAGCCGATGCCCCAGCGCCCGCCGGCGGCGAGGTAGGGCTCGGCCGGGAAGAGGCCGTCGCCGAGGTTGGCCTCCGTCGTCGGGCAGAGGCCGGCGACCGCGCCGCTGGCCGCCAGCGCCGCCGTCTCGGCCTCGCTCATGTGGGTCGCGTGCACCAGGCACCAGCGCGCATCGGGTGCGCGGTTCTCCAGCAGCCACTCGACCGGCCGCCGGCCGCACCAGGCCACGCAGTCCTCGACCTCCTTCACCTGCTCGGCGATGTGGAGGTGGATCGGCGCCGTGGCGTCGAGGGCAGCGAGGCCCATCACCGCTTCATCCAGAGTCTCAGGCGTGACCGCGCGCAGGGAATGCGGCGCGATGCCGACCCGCACCTGGGCGTCGCCTTCATACGCCGCCTTTAGTGTCTCAACGATGCGCAGCAAGCGGCTGGGATCGTTGAGAAAACGCCTCTGCCCCTCACCCGCTTTCTGAGCCCCGAAGCCGCCGTAGCCGTAGAGCACCGGGAGCTGCGTGATGCCGATGCCGGTGACCTCAGCGGCGGCGATGGCGCGGCGGGACATCTCGGCCAGGTCGTCGTAGGGCTGCCCGTCCGGGCCATGGTGCAGGTAATGGAACTCGCCCACCGCGGTGTAGCCGGCCTCCAGCATCTCGACGTAGAGCTGGGCCGCGACGGCCTCGACCTGCGCCGGCGTCAGCCGCGCCACGAAGCGGTACATGACCTCGCGCCAGGTCCAGAACGAGTCGCCGCGCTTGCCCCCCGGGCTGGCGTGCTCGGCGAGTCCGGCCATGGCGCGCTGGAAGGCGTGGCTGTGCAGGTTGGGCATGCCGGGCAGCACGGGGCCCTTCGCCTGCGCCGCCCCCGCCGGCTCGGCGTTGGTTGTCACGCGAGCCAAAGAGCCGCCGCTATCCAATTCAAAAAGCACGTTTTCGGCCCAGCCGTCCGGAAGCAGGGCCTGCGCGGCGAAAAGCTTATGGATCGTCATGGAGTCCTGCTATGAGAAGGATGGGGAAACGGCTTGTCCGGGACGAGCCGCGAGGGTAAGGCAAGCGAGTTGTATATACAACTCGGGCACCTCGGTTTGGGTAGGTCGATGGCACTGTGGGACGATCTCTGGACAGGCGCGCACCTGGCCACGATGGCGGCTGGAGCCGCGCCCTATGGCGCCATCGAGCAGGGCGCCCTGGCGGTCGAGGACGGCCGCATCGCCTGGGTGGGCGCGGCCGCGGAACTGCCCGGCGCGCCCGAGGCGCTGGCCCGCCGGGTCCACGATGCCGGCGGCGCCTGGATCACCCCCGGCCTCGTCGACTGCCACACGCATCTGGTCTACGGCGGCGACCGCGCGCGCGAGTTCGAGCTGCGCCTGACCGGCGCCTCCTACGAGCAGATCGCGCGCGCCGGCGGCGGCATCCGCTACACCGTCGAGCAGACCCGCAAGGCGAGCGAGGACGCACTCTACGCCGCCGCCCTGCCCCGCCTGCGCGACCTCACGGCCGAGGGCGTGACCACCGTCGAGATCAAGTCCGGCTACGGCCTGACCCTCGAGGACGAGATGAAGATGCTGCGCGTCGCCCGCCGCCTCGGCGAGAGCGAGCCGGTGACGGTCAAGACCACCTACCTCGGCGCCCACGCCCTGCCGCCGGAGTTCGATCGCCGGCCGGAGGACTACATCGACAGCGTGGTGGCGCAGCTCCCGCAGGTGGCGGCCTCCGGGCTCGCCGACGCGGTCGACGCCTTCTGCGAGCGCATCGCCTTCTATCCGGAGCAGGTCGCCCGCGTGTTCGAGGCGGCGACCCTGCTGGGCCTGCCGGTGAAGCTGCACGCCGACCAGCTCTCGGACTCCAAGGGCGCCAACCTGGTCGCCCGCTTCGGCGGCCTCTCGGCCGACCACCTGGAATACGCCTGCGAGGAGGGCATCCGCGCCATGGCGCTGAAGGGCGCCGTCGCCGTGCTGCTGCCGGGCGCCTTCTACTTCCTGCGCGAGACCCGCCTGCCGCCCATGGAGGCGCTGCGCAGGCACGGCGTGCCGATCGCCCTCGCCACCGACTGCAACCCCGGCTCCTCGCCCTGCACTTCGCTGCTGCTCATGCTGAACATGGGCTGCACCCTGTTCCGCCTGACGCCCGAGGAGGCCCTGGCCGGCGTCACCCGCAACGGCGCCCGGGCGCTCGGCATGGCGGCGACCCACGGCACGCTGGAGCCCGGCAAGGCCGCCGACTTCGTGCTGTGGGACATCACCCATCCCGCCGAGCTGGCCTACCGCATCGGCCACAACCCCTGCCGGGCGGTGGTGAAGGACGGCGAGGTGGTGCGCGGCGACTGACGGCAAGTCAGGAGGTGGAGCCCGGCGTGTGCAGCTCCACCTCCGCCCAGGCCAGCATGGCGTGGACGAGGCCGGAGAGCACCGGGCGGATGCCGGCGGCGAGGTCGTCGCGGAAGCCGAAGGGTGGGTCCTCGTCCATGTAGGTGCGCTGGGTGAGCTCGAGCTGCACGGCGTGGATGCCGTCCGCGGGACGCCCATGGCTGCGGGTGATGTAGCCGCCCTTGAAGCGGCCGTTGGCGGCGTGGCTGTAGCCGAGCGGCTCGGCGTCCTTGGCCACCGCCGTCAGCAGGTCGAGCAGGCCGGGCGCCGCCGCGCTGC
>DATCXZ010000237.1:0-10420 GCA_036570545.1 Kiloniellaceae bacterium | reverse complement strand
GCACCGGCTTGCGCTGCGGCAGCGGCGGCGGGTCCTTCGGCGTCACGTAGCTGGCCGAGCGATAGCTCGGCGCCGGGAAGCAGCCGGCCAGCAGCACCGCGGTCGCCAGCAGCGCCGTCAGGACGCGCGGCGCGATCATGCGACGCCCCGGCTGGTCTGGTCCCTGGCCACCTCACCGGGAATGCCGGCCACCAGGGGCACGAAGCGCACCTCGCTCAGGTGCTCCTCCACCACGCCCTCGGGCGTGCGGGTCAGGCGCAGCAGCGCCTGGTCGCGCGAGGTCTGGCCGATCGGCAGGACCATCATGCCGCCCTCCGCGAGTTGGTCGACCAGCGCGCCGGGGATGGCGGTCGCCGCGGCGGTGACGATGATGCGGTCGAAGGGCGCCTGCTCGCGCCAGCCCTTCCAGCCGTCGCCGTGGCGCGTGGTGATGTTGTGCAGGCGGAGCTGCAGGAAGCGCGCCTCGGCAGTCTGCAGCAGCTCCTTGAAGCGCTCGATGGTGTAGACGCGCCGGCAGATGCGCGACAGCACCGCTGCCTGGTAGCCCGACCCGGTGCCGACCTCCAGCACCTTGGTGCGCCGGCTGGCACGCAGCGCCTGTGTCATCAGCGCAACCACCTGCGGCTGGCTGAGCGTCTGCCCCTGCCCGATCGGAATCGCCAGGTTTTCGTACGCCTGGTGGCGGAAGCTGTCGGGCGTGAACACCTCGCGCGGGATGCGCTCGACGGCGGAGAGCACCTCGGTATCGGCGATCCCCGAGCGGCGCAATTCCATGATGAGGCGGATCTTGCGCGATGCTGCCATTACTCGAACACCTTCTCCATGCGCTTCATGGTCTCGCGGTGGGTGAGGTCGAGATGCAGCGGCGTCACCGAGATGCCGCCCAGCGCCGTCACCGCGAGGTCGGTGTCGGTGTCGGAGGAATCGTCGACCTGGTAGCCGCCGATCCACACGAAGCGGCGGCCGGAGGGATCCTTGCCCTCGGTCACCGAGGTGCCCTCGTCGCGCCGCCCCTGGCGGCAAACGAAGATGCCGGTCACCGCTTCCGGCGCCACCGCCGGGAAGTTCACGTTGATCAGCAGGTCGCGGGTCCATTCCATGGCCGCGAGGCGGTGCACGATGTCCGGCAGAAAGCGCTCGGCCACCTTCCAGCGCACCGAGCCGTCCGGCTGGCGCTGCTGGCTGAAGGCGATGGCGCGGAAGCCGAGCAGCGCCGCCTCCATGGTCGCCGCCACGGTGCCCGAGTAGGTGACGTCCTCGCCGAGGTTGCCGCCGTGGTTGATGCCCGAGAGCACGATGTCGGGCGGACGGTCTCCGAGGATCTGGTGATGCGCGATCAGCACGCAGTCGGTCGGCGTGCCGTCGACCGAGAAGCGCTTGGGTCCGAGCCGGCGCTCGCGCAGCGGGCGGCGCAGCGTCAGCGAGTGGCTGGTGGCCGACTGCTCGGTCTCCGGCGCGACCACCCAGACGTCGTCGCTGATCGTCTTGGCGAGCTTCTCCAGGGTCTTCAGGCCGGGCGCGTGGATGCCGTCGTCGTTGGTGACCAGCACCCGCGCCTTGCGAAGGTTGAGCGGCTTTTTAGCCATCGGCGCCGATCGCCTCCAGCCCGCCGAGGTAGGGCCGCAGCGCCTCCGGCACGGCGATGCTGCCGTCGGCCTGCTGGTAGTTCTCCATGACGGCGATGAGGCAGCGGCCGACCGCCACGCCGGAGCCGTTCAGGGTGTGCACGAAGCGGGTGCCTTTTCCACCTTCAGGCCGGAAGCGCGCCTTCATGCGGCGCGCCTGGAAGTCGCCGCAGTTCGAGCAGCTCGAGATCTCGCGGTAGGCGGCCTGGCCGGGCAGCCAGACCTCGACGTCGTAGGTCTTGGCGGCCGCGAAACCCATGTCTCCCGTCGACAGCACCATGGTTCGGCACGGCAGGCCGAGCCGCTTCAGCACGGTCTCGGCGCAGCCGACCATGCGCTCCAGCTCGTCGGCCGATTGCTCCGGCGTGGCGATCGAGACCAGCTCGACCTTCTCGAACTGGTGCTGGCGCAGCATGCCGCGGGTGTCGCGGCCGGCCGAGCCGGCCTCGGAGCGAAAGCAGGGCGTCAGCGCGGTGACGCGCAGCGGCAGCGCCTCGGCGTCAAGGATCTCGTCGGCCACCAGGTTGGTCAGCGGCACCTCGGCCGTCGGGATCAGCCACAGGCCCTGCGTCGTGCGGAACAGATCCTCGGCGAACTTCGGGAGCTGTCCGGTTCCGTAGAGCGCCTCGTCGCGCACCAGAAAGGGCGGCGCCACCTCGGTGTAGCCGTGCTCGGTGGTGTGCAGGTCGAGCATGAACTGGGCGAGCGCCCGGTGCAGGCGGGCGAGCCTGCCGCGCATCACCGCAAAGCGCGCGCCGGAAAGCCTGGCCGCCGCCTCGAAGTCGAGCAGCCCCAGCGCCTCGCCGAGCTCGTAGTGCTCCTTGGCCGCGAAATCGAACTGGCGCGGCTCGAGATCCCTGCGCAGGCAGACGTTGGCGGACTCGTCGGCGCCGTCGGGCACCTCGGGCAGCGGGGCGTTGGGAATCCCGCTCAGCCGGTCCTGCAGCTCGGTGGCGAGCCGCCGTTCCTCCTCCTCGGCTGCCGCCATCTGGTCCTTGAGGCCGGCCACCTCGGCCATCAGCGCCGCGGCGTCGTCGCCCTTGCGCTTGGCCTCGCCGATCGCCTTGGAGGCATCGTTGCGCCGGGTCTGCAGGGCCTGCAGCGCCGTCTGGACCTCGCGGCGCCGGGCGTCGAGGGCGAGAATGTCGGCCGACAGGGGCGCGAGGCCGCGGCGCTTCAGCGCGGCATCGAAGGCTTCGGGCTCCTCGCGGATCCAGCGGATGTCGAACATGACGGCACGCGACTCGGTTCGTGACAGGGCGAATCCGGCCACTTATAAGGCCCGCCCGGCGGCCCTGTCCACGTCCGACTCGCCCGATTCGCCCAAGATTTGCCCCAGGAATCCGGGGCTTAGCCTCACCATTCGGACCAAGGCCGCGGCCGAAACGGCTCGCCCGATTCGCAATTTGCCGCGCAGCTAAAGTGATTTCTGAACGAGATCGCGGCGACCCGCCCCGCCTCGCCTCAAAAACTCAGGTCGGATTGGAGGAAATGTCGCCAGAAAACTGAAAACTCTGGAATTTTTGCCGTCGAGACAGTGCGATTAGCTGTTCGTGGGCGTGGTGCCGCCGCCGGCCGGCGGATCGCTGTCGTCCAGCCCCTCGTCGGCGTCGAGATTGAAATCGTCCTCGGCTTCCGCCGCGGCGCGCTTCTTCTCGACCATCTTCGCCATGAGGATGGAGATCTCGTAGAGGATGATGATCGGCACCGCGAGGCTGACCTGGCTCAGCGGGTCCGGCGGCGTGAAGATCGCGGCGACGATGAAGACGCCGACGATGGCGTACTTGCGCTTGGCGGCCATGCCCGCGGCGGTGGCGAGGCCGACGCGTGCCAGCAGCGTCATCACCACCGGAAGCTGGAAGCAGAGGCCGAAGGCGAAGATGAGTTGCATGAGCAGCGACAGGTACTCGTTGACCTTCGGCTCGAGCTGAATCGGCAGGGTGTTCTCGGTCGCCGCCACCTCGAAGCCGATGAAGAAGGTCGCCGCCATGGGGAAGATGATGTAGTAGACCAGCGCCCCGCCGAGGAAGAACAGAAAGGGCGTCGCGACGAGGAACGGCAGGAACGCCGACTTCTCGTGCTTGTAGAGCCCAGGCGCCACGAACCGCCAGAGCTGGGTGAGAAACACCGGAAAGCAGATGAAGGCGGCGGCGAAGAACGCCACCTTCACGTAGGTGAAGAACACCTCGGTGAGCGCGGTGAAGATCAGGCGCCGCTGATGCTCGGCGATGCCGTGCTCCAGCATCACGTCGGCCAGCGGCTGGGCCAGATACGCGAAGATCGGCTGCGCGAAGTAGAAGCAGATGCCGAAAACCACCAGCAGCGCCACCACGCAGTAAAGCAGCCGTTGGCGCAGCTCGATCAGATGGTCGAGCAGCGGCATCTTCTTGTCTTCAGGGGTGTCGCTCACCGTGGCCATAAGGACTGCTTCATGCGGACTGTTTGGAGTCCTGGTTGGAGTCCTGGCCGGCGGGCTTGCCTTGCTGTCCCTCGCCGGCGGCCGCAGGGGCCTCGGCCGGCTTCAGCGAGTGGGCAGGCGCGATGTTGAGCGGCTGGGTCGTCATCGTCGCCGCGGCACGGCCCGCATTGCCATCCTTGCCGGCCTCGGCACTGGGCGCAGCCTCGCTGGCGCTGGCGCCGGGCTCGCGGCCTGCCTCACGCTCGACGCTCTTCACCTCGCTCGTGAGCTCGCCTTCCGGATCGATGGCATTGCCGATGGTGCGCTGCAGGTTGCCATGGCGCGTCGATTCCAGCGCCTTGCGGGCATCTTCCAACTCCGCCTCGCGGACCATCTCGTCGATACCGGACTGGAACTCGCGCGAGAGGGAACGCGCCTTGCGCATCCAGTGCGCAACGGTCTTCATCGCTCGGGGAAGATCTTTCGGCCCGATCGCAATCAACGCCACGAAGGCAATGATCGCCATCTCGGACCACCCGATATCAAACATGGCCGCCCCTCATCGTCGGCGCGAGAACGCCAGCAGGCACAGAAGCGTCGGCCTCAGCCGTTGGCAGCCTTGTCCCTGTCGTGCGAGGCAGCCATCGCGGCCTCCCCGTCGATCGCCTTGGGATCGTCTTCGGCCTCGCCGTCCTTCTTCTTGTTCTCTTCTTTCAGGCCCTTCTTGAAGGCGTTGATGCCCTGACCCATGTCACGCATCAGCTTCGGAATCTTGCCGCCGCCGCCGAACAGGATCAGCACAACGGCCAACACGATGAGCCAGTGCCAGATACTAAAACTTCCCATTCCGGGATCTCCCATCAGATTGGTCGTGAGCGCTCTTGCGCCGGACTATCGCAAAAAGGCCTCGCCGCCGCAATCTTCCAGCGCGATAGGGTTAACCGCCTAACGACGCCGGGCTACGCGGAAAAACAAAGGTTTGCGCCCGGTCGAGAGCAACCGCGAGGCGTTGCTTCTCGGGCGGCAGGAAACGCCCCGGCACCCTGGCATGAAAATGGGGAGCCCCTTCCGGCAATTCCAGGGAGCGCAGGTGGACCAGGGAGGTGCGGCCCATGAGACGGGAGGCCATCACCGCGACGCTGTGCGGCGGCAGCGGGCAGCCGTCCTCCAGGGGCGTCAGGTGCAAAGCCTCCGGGCGGATCAGCACCTGGACCGCCGCCCCGTCGGGCAGGCCGTCCGCGGCCACGGTGCCGAATGGGGTAGCCACCTCCCCTGCCTCTACAATCCCTTCCAAGCTATTGATCTCTCCGAAAAAAGAGGCCACGAAGGCTTCCGAGGGCTGGTAGTAGAGGTTGGCCGGCGTGCCGAGCTGAACGATGCGCCCCGCGCGCATCAGCGCGATGCGGTCGGCCATGAACATGGCCTCCTCGGGGTCGTGGGTCACCATCAGCGTGGTGGTGCCACTGCGCTTCAGCACGTGCAGGGTGTCGTCGCGCACCTGCTGACGCAGGCGGGCGTCGAGGTTGGAGAAGGGCTCGTCCAGCAGCATAACCCGCGGCCGCGGCGCCAGCGCGCGAGCGAGCGCGATGCGCTGCTGCTGGCCGCCGGACAGCATGTGGGGAAAGGCGCCCGCCGAGGCCGCCATGCCGACCAGATCGAGGGCATCGGCGACCCGCTGGCGGCGCTCGGCCGCCGGCAGGCGGCGCAGCCCGAAGGCGACGTTGTCGGCGATGCTGAGGTGGGGAAACAGGGCGTAGTCCTGGAACACCAGCCCGACCGAGCGGGCTTCCGGCGGCCTCTCCCGCCCCTCGCCGGCCACCACCTCGCCGTCGATGATGACGCGGCCCTGCTGAAGCGGCTCCAGGCCGGCGGCGACCCGCAGCGCAGTGGTCTTGCCGCAGCCGGAAGGCCCGAGCAGGCAGACGACCTCGCCGCGCTCCAGGCCGAAGCTCAGGTCATCGACCGCCAGCAGATCGCCGAAGGCATGGCTGACGTGCTCGAAGGCAAGCGCGGGCATGGCGGAAACGATCGCCGCTCGGTCGCGCGTCAGGCTTGCCCGGCGCTGCGCCGACGCCGCTGGCCAATGTCCTCTGCGTCGTCGTCGTCGTCCTCATCGTCGAGGTCGTCGGCGAGGTCGTCGTCGAGGTCGTCATCGTCATCGTCATCGTCATCGTCATCGTCATCGTCGTCGTCTTCGTCGTCGTCGAGGTCGCCGTCGTCGTCCGCCGCGATCCCCTCGACCTCGTCCCCCTCGACCTCATCGACACCGCCGAACATCTCGGTTTCCGCCTCGTCGGGCTCCGCATCGCCGGAGGCCCCCTCGCCTGCGTCTTCGCCGGACGCCGCGCTCGCGTCCTCGGCCTCGCCGCCGGCCGTCGCGAGGTCGACCTCGTGCGGCAGCAGGTGTTCGCCGAAGGTCGCCTCCAGCAGCTCGCGCTCGCTGCCTTCGATGACCTCGCTGTCCTCCTCGTCGTCGTCCTCCTCGACCGCCTCCGGCGCCACCTCGCCGGCCGCCGGCAGCATGCCGCGGTCGCTGAGCGCGGTCAGCGCCGGGCGGGCGTCGAGCAGCCCCGCCGCCTTCAGCTCCTCGACACCCGGGAGGGCGTCGAGGGATTCCAGGCCGAAGTGGTCGAGGAAGGTCTCGGAGGTGCCCCAGGTGACCGGGCGGCCCGGCGTCTTGCGGCGCCCCTTGGGACGGATCCAGCCGATCTCCAGCAGCGCATCGAGGGTGCCCTTGGACAGGGCGACGCCCCGGATCTCCTCGATCTCGGCGCGGGTCACCGGCTGGTGGTAGGCGATCACCGCCAGGGTCTCGAGCGCGACCCGCGACAGCTTGCGCACCACCTTGTTCTCGAGCTCCATGCGCGGCCCGAGGTCCTCGGCGGTGCGGAAGGCCCAGCGCCCGCCGCGCTTCGCCAGGTTCACGCCGCGGTTCGCGTAGAGCGCCTCGAGATCGGCCAGCAGCGGCTCCAGCTTGCAGTCGTCGGGCAGGAAGCGCGCGATCTGCGCCGGCGCCAGCGGCTCGGCCGAGGCGAACAGCAGCGCCTCCACCAGGCGCAGGTTGTCGAAGTCGGACATTTCCATATCGGGAGCTTCCGGGTCGGGAGCTTCCGGGTCGGGAGCTTCCGTTTCGGACGCTTCGGTTTCGGACGCTTCGGTTTCCGTGGGCTCAGCCTCGGCCTCCGGCTCGTCGGCGTCGAGTTTCGGCGTCTCTGGCTCTTGAGTCTCGGGCTCGGCTTGCGGCATGGAAATCTCGGGATGTTCGGAGGTCATGACTGCTCCTGTTGCTCCTCAGCGGCGCTGCGCAGGAAGATCGGCCCGAAGGAGCTTTCCTGACGGATGCGCAGCTTGCCTGCCTTGCACATTTCGAGGGTGGCGGCGAAGGTCGAGGCCAGCGCCGAGCGCGACAGCAGCGGGTCGTGCTGCAGGTCGCGCGGCAGGAAGGAGGACAGCGCGCGCCAGCCGGGCATGGCGCCGAGCATGGCCGACAGCCGCGCCACCGCCTGGTCGACCGAGTAAAGCTCGGTGCGGTGGATCTGCAGGTTCTGCGGGCCGCCCTTGGCGCGCTGGCGGCCATAGGCCTTCAGCAGGTCGAACAGCGTCGCGTCATAGGTCGTGGTGGTGCGCGTGCGCGGCCGCTCGGGGGTGCCGCGCGCGAAGATGTCGTTGCCGAGCTGCGGCAGCAGGATCAGCTTCCCGCCGGCGTCGCGCATGGCCTGCAGGCGCTGCATCTGGAACTTCAGGGCGGCGGCCATCTCGGCGCCGCTCGGCTCCTCCTCGGTGCCGGTCTCCGGCAGCAGCAGGCGCGACTTCAGGTAGGCGAGCCAGGCTGCCATGACCAGGTAGTCGGCAGCCAGCTCCAGCCTCAGCTCCCGCGCCTCGCGGACGAACTCCAGGTACTGCTCGGCGAGGTCGAGGATGCGGATGTGCTTCAGGTCGACCTTCTGGTCGCGCGCCAGCTCCAGCAGCACGTCGATCGGCCCCGCGTAGCCGTCGAGGTCGAGCAGCAGGCGCTCGCGCACGACGCTGCGCGCACCCTCTACCCCTTCCTCGAAGGGCACCACCTCGCTCAAGCGCCCCAGCCTCTCGTACGGGGGCCTTTCTCACAAGGGTTCAAAGCTGGACTCCTTCCGGCAGGCCCGCCAGCCAGGCGAAAAACGGCATCAGCCAGTTCACCGGCGGGCGAATCACGAGATCGAAGAACGACAGGTTATCACCGATGGCTTGCCCTGCGTAAGGCAGCAGGAAGAACAGCGCGATCAGCAGAACGAGGCCATAGCGCTCCATCCGCGCGAGGGGCGCGGCCAGGCCGATGGGCAACAGTCCCACCGCGATGCGCCCGCCGTCGAGCGGCGGCAGCGGCAGCAGGTTCAGCACCGCCAGAATCAGGTTGAGCACGATCGAGTTCAGCAGCGTCAGGCGCAGCCAGTCGGCGGCCGGATCGGGCAGCAGCCCGGCAGGGTGGAACAGCACCGCCGAGAGCGCGGCCAAGATGAAGTTCGCCATGGGTCCGGCGGCCGCCACATAGATCATGTCGCGGCGCGGGTTGCGCAGGCGGTGGAAGGCGACCGGCACCGGCTTGGCATAGCCGAACACGAAGGGCAGCGGCGAAAGGTAGAGCAGGATCGGCAGCACCACGGTGCCGAAGGGATGCACGTGCTTCAGCGGATTGAGGGTCACGCGGCCGAGCTTGTAGGCGGTGTCGTCACCGTAGGACCAGGCGATGATGCCGTGCGCGGCCTCATGCAGGGTGATCGCCAGCAGGATCGGCAGGATCCAGGTGGAGATGGTGTAGGCCTGCGCCGAGAGGTCGAAATCGAGGAACGGCATCACACGCTATTCATGAGGCCGTCGAGGCGGCGCTGCAAGGCCGCTACATCGACCGCCTGCGGGCGGCCGAGGCAGGCTCGGGCCGCGGCGATGCGGCGCTGCGCCTCCGGGCTCAGGGCGCCGACGGCTGCCGCTACCTGCTCCATCTCCTCCGGCTTGCCGTTGCAGTGCAGGGCGACGTCGCAGCCGGCGGCCAGCGCGGCCCCGGCACGCTCGCCGAGGCTGCCCTTCAGCGCCTCCATCGAGAGGTCGTCGGACAGCAGCACGCCGTCGAAGCCGATCTGCCCGCGGATCACCTCCTCGATCACCCGGGGCGAGGTGGTCGCGGGGCGCTCGGCGTCGAGCGCCGCATAGACGACATGGGCGGTCATCGCCCAGGGGGCGTCGGCCAGGGCCTTGAAGGGCCTGAAGTCGGTCGCTTCCAGCTCAGCCGCGGCGGTATCCACCACCGGCAGCTCCTTGTGGCTGTCGACGCGGGCGCGGCCGTGGCCGGGAATGTGCTTTACGATCGGCATCACGCCGGCCGCCAGCATGGTCTGACAGACGATGCGCCCCAGGCCCGCCACCAGCTCCGGGTCGCTGCCGAAGGCGCGGTCGCCGATGACGTCGTGGGCGCCGGGGAACTGCAGGTCGAGGAGCGGCACGCAGTCGACGTCGATGCCGAGGCCGACGAGCTCGGCGGCGAGGAGCTGGGTGTTGAGGCGCAGCGCATCGTGCGCGCGGTCGCGGTCGTGGCTCGCCATGCGCCCGAAGTAGGCGGCCGGCGGCGCCGCGCGCCAGTGCGGCGGCTTCAGCCGCGCGACGCGGCCGCCCTCCTGGTCGATCAGCACGGGCGCGTCGGCGCGCCCGACGCTGCCGCGCAGCGCCGCCACCAGCTCGCGCACTTGATCCGGCGTCTCGCAATTGCGCGCGAAGAGGATGAATCCCAAGGGATTCGCGGCCTTGAAGAAGCTCTCTTCCACGGCCGAGAGGGTGAGCCCCGCGCAGCCATAGATCGCCGCAGAGGGAACCTGCAGATCGGAATGTTCTGACATCAGCGTTGCTTGACGAGGCAGTCCTGGTTGCGGGCTTTGAGCTGCGCACAGACCTCTGCGGCGGCATCGCGGCTGGCGAAGGGTCCGGTCTGGACCCGGTAGTAGGTGGTGCCCTGCACCGCTGCGGTTTCCAGCGTCACCGCCCGCTTGCCGAGCAGGCCGGGGTGTTCGGCCTGCAGGCGCTTCCATTCCTGGCCGGCCGCCGCCTCGGACTTCACCGAAGAAAGCTGCAGCACGACGTCGCCGGCGGTCACCTTCGCCGTCTGCACCGGGGCCGCCTGCTTGGGGGCTGCCTGCGCGGGTGCGGCCTTGTCGCCGTCGGCCGTCTCCAGCGGCCCCTTCTCGAGCAGTTCGGCGATCTGGTCGTCCGCGCCGCCCTCCGGCTTCGGCCGGGGCTTGGCGATGATGTCCCCAGTCGTCGCCTCTGGGGTGGTCGCCTCTGGCGCCTCGGTCATGTCGGCGGTGCTGCCGTCGGCAAGCTGCGAGGCTTCCGGCGCCATGCCCGGCAGCGCGTCCAGCGGGACCGCGTCGGC
>DATCXZ010000236.1:0-3345 GCA_036570545.1 Kiloniellaceae bacterium | reverse complement strand
GGCGCGTGGGTCGATCGGCGCGGCAGGCGCCAGCGCGGTGCCCTGGCTGCGGGCTTCGGTGGGCGCCGGGGCCTGCGCCGTTTCCTGCCGTGTCGTTGCCGGTGCTTCCTCGTGCAGGCTGAGGCTCACCGCCTCGGCGATCTCCAGCAGCTTTTCCTGCGCCATGGTGCCGACCAGGCTGTAGGCCATGTGCGCGTCTTGCCACACGAAGCGGGAGTCCGCGCCGTCGCGCGCGAAGGTGAAGCTGGTCTGCCCAGCCTGGCCGCCCGCGCGCATCGTCAGCGTGACGTGCTGGCCGTTGTCGTCGCGGTAGTGGAGCTGGGCGGCCGGCGCGCTGCCGGCGCCGGGCAGGATGTCCTGGCCGACGAGGCGGAAGCCGAGGCTTTCCAGGTCCGGCACCGTCGCCGGCACGTTGCCGGGCTGGGCGGCTAGCCAGGCCACGACCTGGTGCTCGCCGACTGCGGGGCGTTGGGCGGCTGGCACTGCTCCGCTGTTCGCATCGCCGGCAGACTGCAGCGAGGCCTCGCTGGCGTGGCGGGTCAGCGCGACGAGAGAATCATGGTCAGGTGCGACCTGCTCCCACGCGACCCAGCCGGCGGTGCCGGCGGCTAGCAACAGGGCGATCGAAGCGGCGAGGCTGCGCAGGCGATGCGGCGCCGGTGCTTCGTGGATGTCGGCGAGGTGCGCATCGAGCGCGCCGGCGAGGGCGGCCAGGCGCGGCGGCAAGCTATTCTCGCTGGGACTGTTTTCGCCGGGACTGTTTTCGCTGTGGGGCGTGCCGGGCCGCGGATCGAAGAGGGCGTGCAGCCCGATGTTCTGCGTCCGATAGGAAGCCAGCCGCGCCGCCTCGGCGGGGTTGGCCGCCAGGTACGATTCGATGGCGGCGCGGCGACGGCCGTCGAGCTGGCCGTCCACGTAGGCCTGCAGGTCGTCCTCGACGACCGCATTGTCGTTGCCATGCGGGGCTTGCTCCGGCCAGCGTCGTGTCATTGCACCTTCCGAAGATTGGCCATCGGCGCGCCGTTCATCATCCGGCGCAGTGCCTCGCGGCCGCGCGACAGGCGCGACATCACGGTGCCGATGGGCACGTCCAGCACTTCCGCCGCTTCGCGATAGGCGAGGCCCTCGTAGCCGACCAGCAGCACCGTCTGGCGCTGCTCTTCCGGCAGGCGCTCCAGCGCCTCGGCGAGATCGTGCAATTCCAGCAGCCCATGCTGCGGCGCCGGTCGCGCCGTCAGGTTCTCCAGCGCCTCGTCGGGCACTGCGTAGTTCCAGCGCCGGCGCTCCGACAGGCGATCGATATGGGCGTTGTGCAGGATGGTGAAAAGATAGGCGCGCAGGTTGCGGATATCGCTGGCCTGCTGACGCCGCGCCAGCGCGCGGCTGAGGCACTCCTGCACCAGGTCGTCGGCATCCGCCGCGCTGCCGGTCAGCGCGCGGGCGTAGCGCCGCAGCCCGGGGATGTGCTCGAGAACCGCCGTGTCCGTTTTCGCCACGCTGTGTGCCTCCTGCCATTGTTCCCTTGAGGCCGGCGAGGGGAATCCGCCGGACATGGGAAAAAGGTAGGCGGGGCACCCGGGGGTGTCCTGGAACCTTAAGGGGTCCGATTTGTGGCGATTTTTGGTGGCTGGTGCCGCAATCATGACAAGACCGTTTATGCGTCCCATCGGCGCTTCGAGGCGGCGCCCCCGCGCCTGGTGGGTCAGCCGCGCCGCAGCGGGCTGACCCTTGGGCCTCAGGGCCAGGCGCCCCCTAGCCGGGGCTACTGGGGCGTCGTTCCGCCGGTGCCGGGCTGCTTGGTCGCAGGCTCCTCAGGCGCCGGCGTCATGCTCGGCATGTCGCTGCCGGGCGCCGTCGGCGTCTCGGTGCCCTGCGGGGCAGTCGGCGCAGTGGGGCTGCTGCCGCTGTCGTCGGTGGGCGGCACCGCGCCTTGCTGCTGCATTGGCGGCGTGGACTGGTCCGTTGCCTGCTGCTCGTCGCAGGCCGCAAGCCCGAAGGCGAGCGTCGCGGCGGCGAGGGTGGTAAAGAGCATCGATTTAGTCATCGCTTATAACCTCCAACAGGGAAAATCGCTCAAACGGGGAATTGGCCTAAACAAGATCACCCCTATAAAAACTCACCCCAAAACAAGCTCACCCAGGGCACAGGCAGGCGGGCGAAGGCGGGGCCGGGGCGGCGGCCGGCGCTAGGGGAGAGAGCCGCGCCGGCCGCCTCTACGGGCAGTGAGGGAAGGGCACGCCCGCATATACTTCGACCCGGGAAAGCCGACCGGAGGCTTGCGCTGCCGGGATTTCGGCTTTCCGCCTCAGCGAAACGGCCAGGGATACCGGTTCGCGAGGACTTCCCTTGTAGGACCGCGCGCCGTTCGATTTATTCCGGCGGCAGCACGGGCTCCCTTTCGCCGGTCTTTGGCCTGAGATCGAAGGTTTCTTCTCGCGGAGCAGCTTGCGCCGCCGGGAGTGCCGGAGGGGCGGGCGATGCGAGGGGGCCGTCAGCGCCGTCTCGACGGATGCGCCACAGGCGTGGATGACTTTTTCGGCAGCCGCTAACTCTTGGCGACCTGCGGACGCAGCGCCGGCATGAGCAGGCGGAACGGCAGCAGCATCACCGCGGCCATCGCCATCTTGACGCCATAGTCGCCGAGGGCCCAGGTCACCCAGGGCAGCCCGCTGCCGGCGAAGGCGATGGAAAAGAAGAGCGCGGTATCGACGACCGAGCCGATGGCCGAGGACACCAGCGGCGCGCGCCACCACGCCCCTGCGCGCAGGCG
This sequence comes from Kiloniellaceae bacterium, assembly GCA_036570545.1. Classification (GTDB taxonomy): domain Bacteria; phylum Pseudomonadota; class Alphaproteobacteria; order Kiloniellales; family Kiloniellaceae; genus Pelagibius. Next base: position 575 of record DATCXZ010000236.1, on the reverse strand, counting down.
GTTGAAGATCGCGACGTCAAGCAGTTGGGCCACAAGGAATGCCGTGCCGGATGCGATGGCGATGCGCGGCGTCGCCAGCCAGATCGACAGCACCACCGCCAGTGCGAAGCCGGCGTAGATCACCCGGCGTGCCGCCGTCGGTCCCAGCGTGCGGTTGGTCAGGTCGGTGACCAGGAAGGCGGCGGGATAGGTGAAGGCGCCCCAGGTCAGCCAGTCGTTGATCGCGAACTGGACCGCGTAGTTCGACAGCGCCACGACCACCACCATGGCGGCAATGCCGGCGGCGATCCCTCGGGCGGAGGAGACGAAGGGCGGTTCGGACATCTGCGGGCTTCCTGATTTCGGCGCGGCGGTTTCCTAGCAGATGCGGCCAGCGGGGACCAGGGCCTTGGGACCAGGTTCTTGGGGCTGGGGATCTCGAGTCAGGCCAGCAGGGGCAGCGGCTTGTGGCGGCCGAGGCTGCCCGGGGCGGGCGGCAGGCCCAGCCAGTCGCCGGCGAGGGCGGCATAGAGCCGGCGAAAGTCGAGCCGGTGGCGCAGGTCGCCGCCCTCGAGGTAGTCGAGCGGCGGCTGCTC
>DATCXZ010000235.1:0-12410 GCA_036570545.1 Kiloniellaceae bacterium | reverse complement strand
ATCGCCGAGCGCCAGCACGGCCCCGGCGAGCAGTCCGGCGTTGATTGCCCCGGCCTTGCCGATGGCCAGCGTGCCGACCGGGATGCCGGCCGGCATCTGCACGATCGACAGCAGCGAATCCTGTCCCTTCAAGGTCTTGCTCTCGATCGGTACGCCGAACACCGGCAGCGGCGTCATCGCGGCGGCCATGCCCGGCAGGTGGGCGGCCCCGCCGGCGCCGGCGACGATCACCTTCAGGCCGCGCTCGCGCGCGCCGGTGGCATAGTCATAGAGCCGCTTGGGCGTGCGGTGGGCGGAGACGATGCGAACCTCGTAGGCGATGCCCAGCCGGTCCAGCACGTCTGCGGCATGGCGCATGGTCGGCCAGTCGGACTGGCTGCCCATGATGATGCCGACCTCGGGTGCTTGCTCCGCCATTTTCGTACTGACCCCGCTCTTCGTGCCGGCCGCCGGCCACCGCCGGCGCCTTAAAACTCCCGAAAAGGGGCGCATTATCCGGACAACCCCCTGCCGGCGCAAGTCGCCCGGCAATAAAGCTCTTGCCGCCGACTCCTGTGCTTCGTGTTAGAGTGCCGCCACCGCACTGCCGCTGCGCGGGCCGTCAGCGATGGAAGCGAGGATGAAGGTCAGTAAGACAGGGGGGGCGAAGCCTGCCAGGGCCGGCAGCGTCGCCAGGGCCGAGGCTGCCTACCGTTCGGCGGAGGCCGCACAGCCGCGTGCCGTGCCGCCGCCTGAGGATGTCGCCTCGGTGGTAGGCATACCGGAGGCCGAGCTCACGCCGAAGGTGCGCCAGGCGCTGCAGCAGCTCATGGCGGACGTCTACGCCCTGCGCCAGGAGCTCGAGGAGGCGCACCAGCGGGTTGGCTATCTCGAGCAGCTCGCCGACCAGGATACCCTGGCGCCGGTGCTGAACCGCCGCGCCTTCATCCGCGAGCTCGGCCGCATGGCCGCTTTCGAGGAACGCTACGGCGCTGCCGGCGCGGTGCTCTACTTCGATGTGAACGACCTCAAGGCCATCAACGATCGCTATGGCCATGCTGCCGGCGATGCGGTGCTGAAGCAGATCTGCGAGATCCTGCTGCGCGAGACCCGTGCCTCCGACGTGGTCGGCCGGCTCGGCGGCGACGAGTTTGGCGTCATCCTGGCGCAGTCGGCCCTGGAGCCGGCCGCGGCCAAGGCGGCGAAGCTGGCCGACACCATTGCCGCCGAGGGCGCAGTGTGGGATGGCCACGCCCTGCCGGTCTCGGTGGCCTACGGTGCCCACACCCTCCGCAGCGGCCAGCGCGCCGACGACGCCCTCGAGGCCGCCGACCGCGCCATGTACGCCAACAAGCACGGCACTCAGGAAGGGTGACGACAGTCGCCTACGCGATAATGTCCTACGCGATAATGTCGGGCAGGAGCGCGTCTTCCAGCTTCAGGATCTGGTCCTTCAGCGCCAGCTTGCGCTTCTTCAGGCGCTGTAGCTGAAGCTGGTCGAAGGGACGGGTTTCCACCAGGTGGCTGATGACGTCGTCGAGGTCGCGGTGCTCCGACTTGAGCTCCGAGAGCTTGCGTCGTAGCTGATCGAGATCCGGTTGATCCATTGCGCTCGGGCATGGGGGTTGGGGACGCGGCGCAGTATACCTCGTAGCGTTCGCCGGGGGGAGATTTTCCCGCTGTGAAGCTGCTAAAGTCCATCGGGCACAGCAACTTGCAGGGGCGAAGCGGCATGGGTAAGCCGAAGCGGATCGGCGTTCTCACCAGCGGCGGCGACTGCGCCGGCCTCAACGCGGCGTTGCGGGCGGTGGTGCTGCGTGCGGCCGGTCACTACGGCTGGGACGTCATCGGCATCCGCAACGGCACGGCGGGGCTGTTGCAGCGCCCGGTGGACGCCGACATCCTGCAGCTCGAGCCGGGCCTCTTCGACGGCACCCTGCTGCGCCGCGGCGGCACCATCCTCGGCACCACCAACAAGGGTGACCCTTTTGATTATCCCCTGGCCGATGGCAGCCGGGTCGATCGCTCGGCTGAGGTCATCGAAGGCTACCGGCGGCTGAAGCTCGATGCCCTTATCGGCATCGGCGGCGACGGCAGCCAGGCCATCCTGCGCCGTCTGGCCCAGCAGGGCGGCATCGACCTCGTCACCATCCCCAAGACCATCGACAACGACCTTGGCCATACCGAGGTCTCTCTCGGCTACGCAACGGCAGTGAAGGTGGCGACCGAGGCGCTCGACCAGCTCCAGCCGACGGCGGCCAGCCACTCTCGGGTCATGGTGCTGGAGGTGATGGGCCGCGACGCCGGCCACATCGCCATCGCTGCCGGCATCGCCGGCGGGGCCGACGCCATCCTCATCCCCGAACTTCCTTACAGCATCGCCGGCATCGCCACGAAGATCGAGCAGCTCAAGCAGACCGGCCGCAACTTCGCGCTGGTGGTGGTGGCCGAGGCGGTGCGGACCGAGGACGGCGAGGCGGTGAGGCAGTCGCAGGCCGCCGGCGTTTCGACCTATGGCGGCATCGGCCACTATCTCGCCGCCCGCATCGCCGGGGCGACCGGCTCGGAGACCCGCGTCACCGTGCTCGGCCACCTGCAGCGCGGCGGCATGCCAACCGACCGCGATCGCCTGATGGCGACGATCTTCGGCATGCGCGCGGTCGACCTCATCGCCGAGGGTCGCTTCGACCGGATGGTGGCGTGGAGCGGGCGCACCGTGATCGACATTCCCATCGCCGAGGCGATCGCCGGCTACAAGGCAGTCGATCTGGAGGGGCCGCTGGTGCACACTGCGCGTGGTCTCGGCATCTATCTTGGGGAGTTTCCGCAATGACCGCAAAGGGGACCCCGGCCGCGCCCGAGGAGACTCCCTTCTGGCAATTCTCCGGCAGCGTCTATGCCCGGCGCGGCGTCGCCGAGGCCTGCCTGGCTCTGCAGGAGCGCCATCGGCTCGACGTGAATCTACTGCTGTTCTGCGCCTGGGCCGGCTGCAACGGCCGGCGGCTCGACGGCGGCGACCTCGGCCTGCTGCGCTCGGTCGCGCGGCCCTGGCAGGACAACGTCGTGGCGCCGCTACGCGCGGCGCGACGCTGGCTGAAGCAGCAGGCCGCGGTGCCGGAGGATCTCGGCGAGGCCTTCCGCGAGGAGGTGAAGGCGCTGGAACTGCAGGCCGAAATGCTGGAACAGCTCATGCTCTATCAGGAACTGACAGTCGCGGCGGGACAAGGCGCGCCGGAAGACGTCGCCGCCAACCTGCGGCTCTATCTCACGCGCTTCAAGCCGCTGCCGAACGACGACGACCTCGCCAGTCTCGCCGCGGTGCTTTGCGGCGCCTGCCCGGAGGTGACGCCGGTGCACGCGATCCGCATGCTGGAGGATTAAGGGGGGTTGCTCTCCCGCCGCCTTCTCAACTGTCACCCTCGGCCTCGAGCCGAGGGCCCAGGGCGAGCGACGGAGCGGTGGCCCTGGATACTCGGGTCAAGCCCGAGTAAGACGATGGAGAGGTGGCGGCATGGGCGGCGCGCGTCGCGCGCCTCAGCCCCTGATCGGCCGCACCTTTCTTTCTCCAGGGCCCGAGTCCTCGCCCCAGCGCCGCACCGTGCCGGCGTCGAGGCCGAAGAGGTCGAGCACGCGGCCCAGGGTGTGATCCACCATCTCGTCGATCGACTCGGGCCGCGCATAGAATCCGGGCACCGGCGGCGCGATGATGGCGCCCATCTCCGAGAGCGCCAGCATGGAGCGCAGATGGCCGGTGTGCAGGGGCGTCTCGCGCAGCATGAGCACGAGGCGGCGGCGCTCCTTCAGCACCACGTCGGCGGCGCGCGTCAGCAGGGTGGAGGTGACGCCGGTGGCGATCTCCGACATCGAGCGCACCGAGCAGGGCGCGATCACCATGCCGAGGGTCTGGAACGAGCCGCTGGCAATCGCCGCGCCGACGTCGCCCACGGGATAGGCCACGTCGGCCAGGGCCTTCACGTCCGACACCTTCAGGTCGGTTTCATAGGCCAGCGTCATCTCCGCCGCCTTGGAGAGCACGAGATGGCTTTCCACCGGCAGGCCGCGCAGGAGTTCCAGCAGCCGCACGCCGTAGCGCACGCCGCTTGCCCCGGCGATGCCGACGATCAACCGCTGATTTTCAGACACAGCTTGGCCCCGGATTCTGCCCAAGGATTCGCACCGCCGCGGGCGCTTTTCCGACCATCACTCATTTACAATACGGCGCGCGCTGGTCTACCATGACTCCCGTATCCAAAGGCTCATTGGAGGTCCTGATGACAGCGGATGAGCGTATTGCGTCGTTGCGCACCAAGCATGCGGCCATCGAAAGCGCAATCGACGAGGAAAACCACCGGCCGCATCCCAATGATCTCCGAATAATCGAACTTAAGCGGGAAAAGCTCCGGATCAAGGACCAAATCGCGGGGCATCTAGGCCCGGCATAGTCCACCCTCCCGCAAGAGCCCCAGTCTCAGGCGCCGACCAAGGCAGCCAAGGCGGGCTTTGACATTGCCGGCCGCGTCCCCGCCCTCCTAGGAGGCGCCGAGGGACGCGGTTTTTCTATGCGCAGTTCCGAACCGGCGCCCGCAGGCTTGGCCCCGAGAGGCGCGGCCTTGTTTCCCGATCTCACCTTTTGCGGCAGACGCAAAAGACACTCAGCCCTGCCAGCCGGTTCGCCGCCATGACCCGCCTTTCCAGCCCGCAGATCGCCAGGAGCGCGGCATTGACCGGTGGCGGCTCTCGCCGCAGGTCGGAGCCGTCGGCCCGCCGCTTGGGCCTGAGCAGGCGCAGCGCCACCACCAGGGGAAAGATGGTGCCGTAATAGTAGTGCATGCGCAGCGGCACAGCGCCCGCCCTCTCCACGACGCGCGAAAGGGTCTTCAGCGTGTATCGGCGATGGTGCTCCAGGAAAACGTCGTGGTGGCTCCAGAGGAACTGGAAAGCCGGCACGGTGATGACGGCCTGCGCCTGCGGTGGAGCCTTGTCGAGATAGGTCCGCAGCAGTCCGGCATCGTCCTCGACGTGCTCGAGCACGTCCATCAACAGGAGGAGATCGGCATCGCTCGTTGCGATCTCCCGACGGAATCGCAGCGGCTTGGCATCAATCTCCTCGTCACAATCCGACGCATAGCCGGTGTCGACACAGGTCGCTTCGTCCGCCAGACCGTGACTCAGCAGCCAGCGACTGAAAAACCCTGAGCCGGCCCCGACGTCGAGAACCTTGTTGCCGGTCGACCGTGGCAGGCAGGATGAGAGCGCGCGCGCCTTGGAAAGATAGTACCAGTGGCTGTCGATGTCGCCGCCGAGAATGGACTCTTCTTTCAGATCCATGCGTTCCTCTAGAGCAGATCAGGGTCGGATGGAATCGCCGGAGGCGATCCACCGACCCTGATCTGCTCTACCTTTTTGAAGTAGATCGGATTCACGCTGTCAGATGGAACCGCGGCGCGGTTCCATCTGACAACGATCCGATCTAGGGGCAGGTGCTTGCCCAGGCGCCAGGCTTGGCGTCGTCCTTGGGGCGGTCGAAGCGGGTCACGACAATGGCGCGAAAAGTCTTGCTTTCGGCGCAGGGGAAGCGGGCGGCGAGGGCGTTGCGCACAACTTGCGTCGGATCGAACAGATCCTCCAGTCGGGTGATCAGCCAGGCGCTCGGCGCATCCGCGGTGAGGCTCAGCAGCGCGGGCAGCACTGCTTCGTCGATCGCGGGCTCTCCCCGGCCGCCGGAAGGATAGCGGTAGGCGCTGCTGCGCGCCGGATAGGCGGCGGGGAGCGGATGGATCGCCAGATCGGTGCCGAGCTTCTCGTCGTAGTAGCCGAGCGCGAGCGCACTGCCGTTCGGCACCATGAATATCGGCGCTGTCGCAGCATCGCTTGCGGCGATGCTCGCGGCGATGGCACGCCACGGGCGCTGCATGTCACGCCGCTTCTCCGTGGCCTGGCTTGTGATAAAGCCAGCGACGTTGAGCAGGCCGACCACGCAGATCGCGCCCCAGATCAGAGGCGCGCGCCGGCCGCCCGCCGCAAAGGGTGCCGCGCCGCACACTATCGCCCAAGGCACCTGCACGGGTGCCAGCGTGCGGGCGAGCAGCACCGGCCGCACGGTATAGGTGACCGCCAGCATGATGAGCAGGGGAACGAGGGCGGCACCGAGCAGCAGCCAGGGCACCCAGCGGTGGTCTTGCGATTGGCTGCAGAGATGCCGGATCCCGCCGATCCCGAGCACGGCCAGCGGCACCGCCAGCAGCGACTGCACGGCGATCTGCTGCAGCGGCTGGCTGAAGAGCTGCTGCCACTGACCATAGACCTGCAACAGCAGCAACCAGAGCGCCGCCGGCGAGGGGGCCTTGAGCCAGAAGTTCTCCGAAACGGCATTCACCTGCAGCAACAGTGTCGGCAGGTTGGGCGCGTAGAGTGCGAGTGCCAGTAGCGCCGCGACAGCGAAGTTCGCGAACAGGGGAAAGCGCTGGTCCCGTTGCCGCGTCCACCACACGCCCAGCATGACACCCAGCGCAACGACGAAGATCGCACCGAGGTTGTGCATCCACAGCAGCATGGCGATGCCGAGACTGAGCCCGAGATAGGCCAACAGCCGGCACCCGTCGCCCAGGCACCACAGCGGGCGCGCGGCCCGCGCCGGGTGGGTGACGAGCCAGGTGGCGCCGGCGAGTGCGAGACCGAGGCCGAGCATCAGCAGGGCGTAGGGCCGCGCCTGCTGTGCGAGACCGAGTTGCAGCGGCGAGACTGCGAAAAGCAGTCCGCTCGTGCAGGCGACCATCAGCCGCTGCGGCGGCGGCACCGCCACATAGGCGGTGAGCGCGACCAGCCCGATGGTCGCGACGTTGGCCAGCACGGACAGCAGTCTCAGGACCGCTTCGTCGGAGCCGAGGCCGCGCCAGAGTTTCAGCAGCGAGTAGTAGAGGGGAGGGTGGGTCTCGTAGTACGGGGTTTCCCGCCAGAGGACATGCCAGCTCTGCTGCGAGAACCAGACGCTGTAGGCCTCGTCGAGCCACAGGGCCTTGTCGCCCAGAAACAGGAGACGGATGCCGAGGCCGGCGGCCACGGCAGCGGCCAGCGCCAGCAGCCATCCGCGCGACGATGCCGTCGGAGCGGTTGGCGTTGCAGCCGATCTCATTGTTCGTCCTCGGGCTCCCGCTCGTGGGATTCCCCGAAACCGAGCGTGTCGCGGACGACGTAGAGCGGCCGCTGCCGCACTTCGATGGCGATGCGGCCGATGTACTCGCCCAAAATGCCGATGGAGATCAGGTTCAGCGCGCCGAGAAGCAGGATCAGCGTCATCAGCGAGGCATAGCCCGGCACGTCGACGCCGAACAGCAGGGTCCGCCCGACAATGACGGCCGCATAGGCGATGGCGCAGAGGGCGACGGCGAGACCGACGTAAGACCACATACGCAGTGGCGCCGTCGTGGAAGCTGTCAGGCCATCCAGCGCGAAGTTCCACAGCTTCCAGTATCGCCACTTGCTGGTGCCGGCCGCACGCGGCGCACGGTCGTAGCTCACGGCCTCCTGCCTGAATCCGACCCAGGAGAACATGCCCTTCATGAAGCGGTTGCGCTCCGTGAAGCCGTTAAGCACGTTCACCACTTTGCGGTCGAGCAGGCGGAAGTCGCCGACATTGCCGGGGATCGGCTCGGCGGCGATGCTGTTGTAGACGCGGTAGAAGGTTCCGGCGCTCCAGCGCTTCAGCCAGCCGTCGCTCCTGCGGCTGCTGCGGACGGCGTTCACCACTTCGGCGCCGCGCATCCAGGCCGCGACCATCTTGCTCATGACCTCGGGCGAGTCCTGCAGGTCGACGTCGATCGGAATGACGGCCGCGCCTGAAACGTATCGCAGGCCCGCGGCGAGGGCGGCGTCCTTGCCGAAGTTGCGCGACAGTCTGACCAGCTTCACCTCCGGCTGGTGCCGCGCGTGCTCGACGATGCGCTCGACGGTCCCGTCGGTGCTGCCGTCGTCGACGAAGACGATCTCGTGGCCGCCGTTCGGCGCGAGATAGAGCAGCGCCTCCTCGAGGGCGGGCCCGATCCGCGCCATGAAGAGGTCGATTGCGGCCTCTTCGTTGAAGACCGGCACCACCAGGGAGAGCACCCGGCGCGATTCCCCAAGTCGGGTGGCCGGGGATAGTGCGGCCGGCTGGAGGACTTCCGGCGGTTTCGGGCGCTGGCTCGGCAACGGCATGACAAAACCTCCGGCTTTCCGCACGCTTGCCGGGCCAGACTGCCCTGCGAAACTCAATAGAGGGTTAACTTCTTCCGATTTTCCACTGTGAGTGGTGTCAAAGGGCCGCAGATCGCGGTCGAGCCGCGGCGTCGGGGAGGGAATACGGAGGGTTCGCGTGCCGCGCTCGCGAGTCCCGAGGTGAGTGAGTGGACTTCCCGGCCCCTACAGCGTCTTCGCCTGCTCGCGCAGGACGAACTTCTGGATCTTGCCGGTGGAGGTCTTGGGCAGCGGGCCGAAGACCACTTTCTTCGGCGCCTTGAAGCCGGCGAGGCGCTCGCGGCAGAAGGCGATGAGCTCGGCCTCGTCGGCCTGCTGGCCGGGCTTCAGCTCGACGAAGGCGCAAGGGGTCTCGCCCCATTTCTCGTCCGGCCGCGCGACCACAGCGACTCCGGCCACCGCCGGGTGGCGGTAGAGCGCGTCCTCGATCTCGATCGAGGAGATGTTCTCGCCGCCGGAGATGATGATGTCCTTGGAGCGGTCCTTCAGCTCGATGTAGCCGTCGGGGTGCCAGACCGCGAGGTCGCCGGTGTGGAACCAGCCGCCGGCGAAGGCGGCCTCGGTCGACTTCGGGTTCTTCAGGTAGCCCTTCATCACCACGTTGCCACGCATGAAGACTTCGCCCAGCGTCCGGCCGTCGCGCGGCACCGGCGCCTGGGTCTCGGCGTCGGCCACCATGAGGCCTTCCAGCACCGGGTAGTTCACGCCCTGGCGCGCCTTCTTCGCCGCTTGCGTCTCGATGTCGAGGGCGTCCCAGTCCTTGTGCCAGGCGCAGACCACGACCGGGCCGTAGACCTCGGTGAGGCCGTAGACGTGGGTCACCTCGATGCCGGCATCCTGCATGGCGGCGAGCACCGCGGCCGGCGGCGGCGCCGCGGCGGTCATGAACTTCACCTGGTGATCGAAGTGCCGCTTCTCTTCCGCGGTCGCGCCCAGCAGAAGCTGCATGACGATCGGCGCGCCGCAGAGGTGGGTCACGCCGTGGTCGGCGATGGCGTCGTAGATCGCCTCGGCGCGCACCTGGCGCAGGCAGACGTGGGTGCCGGCCAGCGCCGTCACCGTCCAGGGAAAGCACCAGCCGTTGCAGTGGAACATCGGCAGGGTCCAGAGGTAGACCGGGTGCGGGCCCATGCCCCAGACCTGCATGTTGCCGATGGCGTTCAGATAGGCGCCGCGGTGGTGGTAGACGACGCCCTTGGGATCGCCCGTCGTGCCGGAGGTGTAGAGCAGCGACAGCGACTCCCACTCGTCCTCGGGCAGGCGCCAGGGGAAGTCCGGGTCGCCGGACGCGAGGAAGCTCTCGTAGTCGGCCTCGCCGATGGACTCCCCGCTTTCCGCGAGTGGGTCGTCGATGTCGATCACCAGCAGCTTGCGCTCCACGCTCTCCAGCGCCTTCTTGATGACCGGCGAGAACTCGCGGTCGGTGAGCAGCACCTTGGCCTCGCCGTGGTTCAGGATGAAGCCGATCGTGGCCGCGTCGAGGCGCACGTTGAGGGCGTTCAGCACTGCGCCGGCCGCCGGCACCCCGAAGTGTGCCTCCAGGCAGGTGGGCGTATTGGGCGCCATGATGGCCACCGTATCGCCCTTGCCGATGCCGCGCTTCGACAGCGCGGAGGCGAGGCGTCGGCAGCGTTCGTAGACCTCTGCCCAGGTGTAGCGGGTCTCGCCGTGGACGACGGCGCAGCGCCCGGGATAGACCGCGGCGGCGCGCGGCAGGAAGCTCAAGGGGCTGAGCGGTACGTGGTTGGCCGGCCCGCGCTCCAGATCGGTCTCGAAAGGATTGGTGCCGTCCATCGCCTGCTTCCAGCCCTTTCTCTCTGGCCCTGCCCGTTCTCCCGGCGGGTGATGCTCCCGGCGGGGAATGATAATGACAGGTAGCAGCCTCGCGCCGCCGCGCGCAACGGTCTTCGCGCCCTTACAGATCCTTCTGGTACATGACATAGCCCGGGCGCTCGGCCACCTGGTCGTAGAGCCGCTGAGCCGTCTTGTTGGTCTCGTGGGTTATCCAATAGACGCGGCGCAGCCCCGCCGCCCGCGCCTCGGCGCAGACCGACTCGATCAGCGCGCGCCCCACGCCCTTGCCGCGCGCCGCCTCGGCGGTGAAGAGGTCCTCCAGGTAGCACACCGGCTCGATCATGTTGGTGTTGCGGTGGAAGAGATAATGGGTGAAGCCCACCAGCATGCCGTCCCGTTCCGCCACCAGCGCCCACAGCGGCTCGCCGTCGTCGAAGAAGCGCCCCCAGGTTGCCGCCGTCACCTCCGGCGCCACCGGTGGCTCGTCCTTCTGTCCCCAGGGCCGTCCATAGAACACGTTGTAGGCATGCCACAGCGGCAGCCACTGGCCGTGATCGTCGCGGTGGACCGCGCGGATGCGGATGTCGCCGTGCGCGAAGGCGCGCGCTTGGATGTTGTCGGCCATGCATGGTCCCCTCTGTTGCCGCTGGGGCAAGAAGCTAAGAGGTGCCGCTGCGCACGGCAAGCCGGTCGCCCTTGCAGGTCGCGCCGTCCTGCCCGAAGATTGCCGGCCCGGAGGTTGCTGGGCACGTCGCAGCAGGCCGCGCCGCGAGGGAGGTTGCTCACCGATGCCGACGGAGAAAATCCCGCCATCCAGGCCCATCGCCTCTTCCGACATCCCGTGGACGGAGTGGTCCGACGTGCCGCGCTTTGCCGTGCGCTACCGACACCTCAGCCTCGCCGCGCTTGGCGACAGCTATCGTGTCGGCGTGGCGATCGAGGAACTGCCGCCGGGCAAGCAGAGTTCGCCAGCGCACTGGCACGTCTTCGAGGAGGAGCATCTCTTTCTCCTCGAGGGCAGGCTCACCCTGCGCATCGGCGCCGAGACCCATGTGATGACCGCGGGCGACTACGCCTGCTTTCCGGCCGGCCAGCAGGCCGGGCACTGCCTCGTGAACGACAGCGACGCGCTCGCCCGCTACGTGATCGTCGGCGAGCACAATCCGAACGAGGTGACGATCTACACCGATTCCAGCAAGGTGCTGGTGCGCGCGCTCGGGCGGCGCGCGCTCTTCGATCTCGCCGCACTCCGCGACTACTGGGACGGCGAGGACACCGGCCTCCCGCCCGGCGAGGCACCACCCCCCGATGCCGCCCACAGCGGGCACGACGCGCCGGCCAAGCCCTTCCCGCCGATCGCCTCGCGCGATCTCGCCTGGGACGAATGGCAGCTCGGGCGCGGCTTCGTCGACCGCAACAAGCATCTGACGCGCACGGCGGTGGGCGAGGACTACCGCGTCGGCATTCTGATCGAGGGGCCGCCGCCCGGCATGCGCTGCGCACCCAGGCACTATCACCTGCTGGAGGAGGAGCATGCCCTCGTCCTCGAAGGCGAGGTGACGCTGTTGCTTGGAGACGAGCGCCATGTGATGAAGTCCGGCGACTACGTCTGCTTTCCCGCCGGGCAGAAGATCGGCCATTCCTTCGTCAACAGCGGCGACGGCCCCTGCAGCTACCTGATGATCGGCGAGCACAACCCGCACGACGTCTGCGTTCTGCCCGATTCGAACAAGATGGTGGTGCGCGCCCTCGGCCGCGAGCGTGCGATCTTCGACATGGCGGGCGTGAGGAATTATCTCGACGGCGAGACGTGACTCACTGCATGTCATCCGTGCGTTGGAGTTGCAGCGGCCCGCCGACCAGCCAGCGGCCTTCGCGCGTGAAGACGACCGTGGCCTGCGGCAGCGTCACCAGCACCCGCGTCTCGCCGTCCTCCTCGTAGGGCGCGACGATGGTCTGGCCGCCGGCCTGGGTGAAGTAGGCCCTGCCGTCATCGTCGAACTCCAGCTTCGTCGAGCCGCTGCGGTCCGCGTAGGTCCGTCCGTCGAGGGAGCCGCTCTGCTCCTCGGTGATCTCGGCGAGGATGGCGTTGCGCTTTGCCACCACGATCTCGAGGAAGCGAGTCTTCTCGGCCGCCGCCGAGGCCGGCCAGCCGTTGATGCCGGGCAGCACGGCGGTGTCGATGATCTGCAGCGATTTCTCGCTGTCGTCCATCTCGTCGAGCTCGTCCTCGACCAGCTCGAAGAGCTCGTCGCCGATCGCGCCGCGCTTTTCCTCGGCGGCCTCGCGCACGGCCGCGGCGTCGTCGGCCGCGAGCAGCCGCAGCAGCCGCTCGTCGGCGCTGCGATCCAGCGTGGCGAAGGCGCTGGTCTCCACCGGCGTGGCGGCGATTGCGGCCAACATTA
>DATCXZ010000234.1:0-7242 GCA_036570545.1 Kiloniellaceae bacterium | reverse complement strand
GAGGTGCTGACCCGCACCGAATGCCTGTCGGCGCGCCGCGAGGGCGAGCGCTGGCGCGTGGTGCTGCGCGACGGCCGCAACGGCACGCAGCGTGAAGTTCTGGCGCGCGCTCTGGTGAACGCCGCCGGCCCGTGGACCGCGGAGTTCATCGAGCAGCGCGCCGGCCTCGGCAAGGGCCTGCCGCTGCGCCTGGTGAAGGGCTCCCACATCGTGGTGCCGCGGCTCTTCGAGCACGCCTTTCCCTACATCTTCCAGAACCCCGACGGGCGCATCGTCTTTGCGATTCCCTACGAGGACGATTTCACCCTCATCGGCACCACCGACATCGACTTCCACGGCGACCCGGCGCGGGTCGCCATCTCGGAGGCGGAGACGCGCTACCTTTGCGATGCGGTGAACGCCTACTTCAAGCGCAAGATCTCGCCCGCTGACGTGGTGTGGACCTATTCCGGGGTGCGGCCGCTCTACGACGATGCCGCCGAGAGCGCCGCGGCAGCGACCCGCGACTACGTTCTGCAACTCGATCACGGCGCCGGCCGGGCGCCGCTGCTGAGCGTGTTCGGCGGCAAGATCACCACCTTCCGCAAGCTGGCCGAGCACGCGCTCGACAAGCTGGAGGAGGCGCTGGGGCCGCTCGGCGCGCGCTGGACTGCCGGCGTGCCGCTGCCCGGCGGCGACATGCCGGATGCCGATTTCGAGGGCTGCCTCGCGCGCTTTTGCCAGGCGCACCCCTGGCTGCCGGCCGCGCTGGCGCGGCGCTACCTGCGCAACTACGGCACCCGCGCCGAGCGCCTGCTCCCCGGCGCCACCGCTCTGGAAGGGCTCGGCGAGGACTTCGGCGGCGGCCTCTACGCCGCCGAGCTCGACTACCTGGCGCGCCGCGAGTGGGCGCAGAGCGCCGAGGACGTGCTGTGGCGGCGCTCGAAGCTGGGCCTGCATGTCAATCCGGCGATCAAGAGCAACCTCGATGCCTGGTTCACGCGCCGGGCCGCCGTGCTCGAGCGGCAGGAGACGGCGTGATGGCCCTGGAGCTGCGCAACGTCAGCAAGCGGGTCGGCGCGGAAGAGCACATCGGTGACGTCAGCCTGACGCTGGAGAAGGGCTCGCTGAACGTGCTGCTCGGCCCGACGCTCTCGGGCAAGACCTCGCTGATGCGCCTGATGGCCGGGCTCGACCGGCCGACCGAGGGCGACATCCTGCTCGACGGCGCCAGCGTGGTGGGCGTGCCGGTGCAGAAGCGCAACGTCGCCATGGTCTACCAGCAGTTCATCAACTACCCGACCCTCACGGTCTACGAGAACATCGCCTCGCCGCTGCGGGTCGCCGGCGCCGACAAGGCCACCATCGATCGTAGGGTGCGCGGCGCCGCCGAACTGTTGAAGCTGACGCCCTTCCTCGAGCGCACACCGCTGCATCTCTCCGGCGGCCAGCAGCAGCGCACCGCCATCGCGCGCGCCCTGGTGAAGGATGCCGAGCTGGTGCTGCTCGACGAGCCGCTCGCCAACCTCGACTACAAGCTGCGCGAGGAGCTGCGGGTCGAGCTGCCGCGCCTCTTCGCGGAGAGCGGCGCGATCTTCGTTTACGCCACCACCGAGCCGCACGAGGCGCTGCTGCTGGGGGGCACCACGGCGAGCCTGGCGGAGGGGAGGGTGACGCAGTTTGGGCCCACCATCGCTGTCTACAGTCGCCCCTGCGACCTCGTCACCGCGCAGACTTTCTCCGACCCGCCGCTGAACGTGGTGCCGATGCGCAAGTCGGGCGGCCAGCTCAGCTACGACGGCAAGTCGGTCGCCGCGCCGCATGGCGTCGAGGCGCTGGCCGACGGCGGCTACAAGGTGGCGATCCGCCCGCACCACCTGCTGCTGCGCCCGCCGGCACGCGAGGCGATTCAGGTCGAGGCGGCGGTCGTCACGACGGAGATCACCGGCTCGGAGAGCTTCGTCCACGTCGAGCACGACGGCACGCGCTGGGTGGCGCTCACCCATGGCGTCCACCGCTTCGAGATCGGCCAGCGCGTCCCGGTCTATCTCGACCCCGCCGGCTTCCTCGTCTTCGACGGCGACGACCGCCTGGTGGCGGCGCCCGCCGGTCACGCGCAGGGGGCTTGAGGCATGGCGCGGATCACGCTCGACACGCTCGCCCACTCCTATCTCGACAGGCCGCAGAGCGACGCCGACTTCGCGCTGAAGGAGATCGACCACGTCTGGGAGGACGGCGGCGCCTACGCCCTGCTCGGCCCGTCGGGCTGCGGCAAGACCACGCTGCTGAACATCATCTCCGGCCTGCTGGTGCCGTCGCGCGGCAAGATCCTGTTCGACGGCAAGGACGTGACGGCGCTGGCGCCGGAGCAGCGCAACATCGCCCAGGTGTTCCAGTTCCCGGTCATCTACGACACCATGACGGTGGCCCAGAACCTGGCTTTCCCGCTGGCCAACCGGCGGGTGGCGAAGGACGAGATCGGGAAGCGGGTCGCCGAGGCGCTCGACATGCTGGGGCTTGCCGGCAAGGCCGGGCGGAAGGCGCGCGGCCTCACCGCCGACGAGAAGCAGAAGATCTCGCTCGGCCGCGGCCTGGTGCGCTACGACGTCAACGCCATCCTGTTCGACGAGCCGCTGACCGTCATCGACCCGCACATGAAGTGGCAGCTCCGCACCCAGCTCAAGGCGCTGCACCGGCGCTTCGGCCATACCATGATCTACGTCACCCACGACCAGACCGAGGCGCTGACCTTCGCCGACAAGGTGGTGGTGATGTACGAGGGCGAGGTGGTGCAGATCGGCACGCCGGAGGAGCTCTTCGAGGTGCCCGCGCACACCTTCGTCGGCTACTTCATCGGCTCGCCGGGCATGAACGTGCTGCCCTGCGAGGTCGACGGGGACCGCGCCCGCGTCGGCGGCTGCGAGATCGCGCTCGGCCGCGGCTACCCGACGCTCGACGGCCGCATCGAGCTCGGCATCCGCCCGGAGTTCGTGCGCCTCGGCCGGCCGGGCGAGGGGCTGCCCATCGAGGTGACGCGCGTCGAGGACATCGGCCGCTTCAAGATCGTGCGCGCGCGCCTCGACGGCCTCGGCTTCGATGCCGTGCTGCCCGAGGGCGCCGAGGTGCCCCAGGGCGCCAGCGCGGTGATCGATCCGGCACACATCAACATCTACCGCGATTCCCAGCTGGTGCGCGACGAAGCGCGGGGGGCGTCCTGAGCCATGGAGAAGACGCTCAACAACAAAGCGTGGTTCATGGTCCTGCCGGTGCTGATTATCGTGGCGCTGAACGCCATCGTGCCGCTGATGACCGTGGTCAACTACTCGGTGCAGGACACCTTCGGCAACAACGTCTTCTTCTTCGAGGGAACGCGCTGGTACAGCGAGGTGCTGGCTTCCGGCCGCTTCCATGCCGCCCTGCAGCGCCAGTTCCTGTTCACCGCGACGATCCTCGCCATCGAGATTCCGCTGGGCGTGGCCATCGCGCTGACCATGCCGCGCGGCGGCTTCTGGGCCTCGGTCTGCCTGGTGCTGATGGCGCTGCCGCTGCTGATCCCCTGGAACGTGGTCGGCGCCATGTGGAACATCTATTCGCTGCCCGTCATCGGCCTGCTCGGCCACAGCCTCAACGCGCTGGGCTTCGACTACGACTACACGCAGCAGCCGACCTCCGCCTGGTTCACGGTCGTCCTGATGGACGTCTGGCACTGGACGTCGCTGGTGGTGCTGCTCGCCTATGCCGGGCTGCGCTCGATCGATGAAAACTATTACCGCGCGGCGCAGATCGACGGCGCCTCGCGCTGGGCTGTGTTCCGCTACATCCAGTTGCCCAAGATGAAGCACGTGCTGACCATCGCCATCCTGCTGCGCTTCATGGACAGCTTCATGATCTATACCGAGCCCTTCGTGCTGACCGGCGGCGGCCCCGGCAATGCGACCACCTTGCTCTCGATCGACCTCGTGAAGGCGGCCCTCGGCGAGTTCAACCTCGGCATCGCCGCGGCGATGAGCATCATCTACTTCCTCATGACGCTGCTGGTCTGCTGGCTGTTCTACGCGATCATCATGCAGGGAGAGAAGAAATGAGGCGTCACCGCTGGCTGGTGCCGACGCTCTACATCGTCTTCCTGATGCTGCCGATCTACTGGCTCTTGAACATGTCGTTCAAGACCACGAACGAGATCCTCGGCGGCTTCTCGTGGTTCCCGGCCGAGTTCACCGTGGCGAGCTACGTAAAGATCCTGACCGACCCGACCTGGTACAGCGGCTACATCAACTCGATCATCTACGTGCTGCTGAACACGGTCATCTCGGTCAGCCTGGCGCTGCCGGCCGCCTACGCCTTCTCGCGCTACCGCTTCCTCGGCGACAAGCACCTGTTCTTCTGGCTGCTGACCAACCGCATGGCGCCGCCGGCGGTCTTCGCGCTGCCGTTCCTGCAACTCTACTCGGCGCTCGGGCTGTTCGACACCCATCTCGCGGTGGCGCTGGCGCACTGCCTGTTCAACATACCGCTGGCGGTGTGGATTCTCGAAGGCTTCATCTCCGGCGTGCCGAAGGAGATCGACGAGACCGCCTACCTCGACGGCTACTCCTTCCCGCGCTTCTTCACCAAGATCTTCATGCCGCTGATCGGCAGCGGCATCGGCGTCACCGCCTTCTTCTGCTTCATGTTCTCCTGGGTTGAGCTGCTGCTGGCCAAGACCCTGACGTCGGTCGATGCCAAGCCGATCGCCGCGGTGATGACCCGCACCGCCAGCACCTCCGGCTACGAGCTGGGCCTGCTGGCCGCGGCCGGCGTGCTGACCATCATTCCGGGCGCCATCGTCATCTACTTCGTGCGCAACTACATCGCCAAGGGCTTCGCGATGGGGAGGGTGTGAGCATGGGCCTGTCCTGGATGGCCTGGACCTGGGAGACCGCCGCCTTCTTCGCGGCCGTCGCGCTGCTGCTGGCCGGCATGACGGTATGGGAGCTCAAGCGGCCGGGCGGCGATCCGCGGCATGGCGTGCTCGGGCTCGACACCACACGGGGTGACCGGCTGTTCATTTCGCTGCTCGGCAGCGCCTTCATCCATCTCGGCTGGCTGGCCGCGGCCTCCGGGTCGCTGTGGTGGGCCTCCGGGCTGTCTCTGATCTATGCGTTCCTGGTTTTTCGTTACGTTTAGCGGCTTGTGGTCGGCGCGGCGCAAGGCGCCCTGCCGGAAGTGTCGTCAACAAAGCGCAAGGGAGGAATAGCGTATGCGAAGGTATCTGCTAACGACGGCGACAGTGCTTGCCATGGTGGCAAGCACTAGCGCCGCCCGGGCGGACATGGCAGCCGCCGAAAAATGGGTGGACAGCGAGTTTCAGCCATCCACCCTCACGAGGGACGAGCAGCTCGCCGAGATGGAGTGGTTCATCAAGGCGGCCGAGCCGTTCCAGGGCATGGAGATCAACGTGCTGTCGGAGACCATTCCGACGCACAGCTACGAGTCGGAGACCCTGACCAAGGCCTTCGAGGAGATCACCGGCATCAGGGTGAACCACCAGCTTCTCGGCGAGGGCGAGGTGGTGCAGGCGGTGCAGACTCAGATGCAGACGCGGCGCAACCTCTACGACGCCTACATCAACGACTCCGATCTGATCGGCACCCACTCGCGTCTGCAGCTTGCGGTGAACCTCACCGACTTCATGGCCGGCGAGGGCAAGGACGTCACCAATCCGAACCTCGACATCGACGACTTCATCGGCAAGTCGTTCACCACCGGCCCCGACGGCAAGCTCTACCAGCTTCCCGACCAGCAGTTCGCCAACCTCTACTGGTTCCGTAAGGATTGGTTCGACCGCGAGGATCTCCAGGCCCAGTTCAAGGAGCTCTACGGCTACGACCTCGGCGTGCCGGTCAACTGGTCGGCCTACGAGGACATCGCCGAGTTCTTCACCGAGCACGTGAAGGAAATCGACGGCGTGCGCGTCTATGGACACATGGACTACGGCAAGCGCGCCCCGGACCTCGGCTGGCGCATGACCGACGCGTGGCTGTCGATGGCGGGCTCGACCTCGCCGGGCCTGCCGAACGGCCGGCCGATCGACGAGTGGGGCATCCGCATGGAGGAGGGCTCGTGCAATCCGGCGGGCGCCTCGGTCTCGCGCGGCGGCGGCACCAACGCGCCGGCCTCGGTCTACGCCATTCGCAAGTGGGACGAGTGGCTGCGCAAGTACGCGCCTCCGGGTGCTGCCAGCTACGACTTCTACCAGTCGCTGCCGGCGCTGAGCCAGGGCAACGTGGCGCAGCAGATCTTCTGGTACACCGCGTTCACCGCCTCCATGGTGGCCCCCAAGTCCGAAGGCAACAACACGGTGGACGACGAGGGCAACCCGCTGTGGCGCATGGCGCCGAGCCCGCACGGCCCGTACTGGAAGGAGGGCATGAAGCTCGGCTACCAGGACACCGGGTCCTGGACCATCTTGAAGTCGACCCCGCTGGAGCGCGCCAAGGCGGCCTGGCTCTATGCCCAGTTCGTCGTCTCCAAGACGGTGGATGTGAAGAAGAGCCATGTCGGCCTCACCTTCATCCGCGATTCCACCGTGCGGCACGAAAGCTTCACCGAACGCTCGCCGAAGCTGGGTGGCCTGGTCGAGTTCTATCGCTCGCCCGACCGCGTGCTGTGGACGCCGACCGGCGTGAACGTGCCCGACTATCCGAAGCTGGCCCAGCTCTGGTGGCAGCAGATCGGTGACGTGAACTCCGGCGCCTTCACACCGCAGGAGGCCATGGACCGACTCGCCAGCGAGATGGACCAGGTGATGGCCCGCATGCAGCAGGCCGACGAGCAGGCCCAGGTCTACGGCGGCTGCGGCCCGCGCCTCAACGAGGAGAAGGACCCCTCGGAGTGGCTCGGCAAGCCGAACGGTCCGGCGGCCAAGCTCGCTAACGAGAAGCCGAAGGGCGAGACGATCGCTTACGAAGAGCTCATCAAGCGCTGGCAGTAGCCGGCAACGGAATCAGCCTCGGCTGATGGGTCCTGGCCGGGAGGCCGGGACCCGCCGCTTGGCGCAAGCGATTTGCGCCCAAGCAGCATTTTCCTCCAGAGACTTGGGGGCGGTGTCATCGCCGCCCCCGCTTTCTTTGCGCTACTTGCCGCTGCGGTACGCGACGTTCAGCAGGGCAGCGAGCAGGTCGATGTCGATCGCCTCGCCGGCGGGCAGCCCGTTGTCGCGCCGGAACGCTGCCGCTGCCGCGCCCAGCCTGCCGCCGGAGACGTCGTAGCCGAGCGCGGCGA
>DATCXZ010000233.1:0-6918 GCA_036570545.1 Kiloniellaceae bacterium | reverse complement strand
CATCGAGAGCAGCCGTGCGCTGTTCCGCCGCCGCCGCCAGACCGACATCAGGCGCAAGCTGCACCAGCACCACTGGCTGCACGGCCTGCCGCTGAAGATGCGCTTCCGCAAGTCCAAGCTCTACATCTCGGCGCTGCTGCCGATCATGATCGGCTTTCTGGTCGGCGTGCTGGCCGCCATCATGGGCGTCAGCGGTGGCTTCATCATGGTGCCCGCGATGATCTACCTGCTCGGCATGCCGACCTCGGTGGTGGTCGGCACCTCGCTGTTCCAGATCATCTTCGTCACCGCCTCGGTGACCTTCCTGCAGTCTGCCCACAACCAGACGGTCGACGTGATCCTCGCCCTCATCCTGCTGACGGGCGCGGTGATCGGCGCCCAGGTCGGCACCCGCGCCGGCACCCGCCTGCGCGGCGAGCAGCTACGCATCCTCCTGGCGATGCTGGTGCTGGCGGTCTGCTCCAAGCTGCTGTTCGACCTGGTGTCGACGCCGCCAGACCTCTTCTCCATCGGCGCCGAGGGCGGTCATTGAGATGAGGTTGCGCGCTGTCCTGCTGTCCGTCGCGATCATGGCCCTTGCTGCGCCCGGCTTCAGCCAGACGCCGCTGATCGCCGACCTGTCCGAGCACCAGATCCAGATCACCACCGGTTTCGTCGGCACCGACGTGCTGCTGTTCGGCACTGTGGCGGCGGACAGCCACGTGGTGGTGGTGGTGCGCGGTCCGGAGGCGGAGGCGGCGGTGTGGCGCAAGGCCCGCTACGCCGGCATCTGGGTGAACGACCAGCGCGTCGTGTTCCAGCGGGTGCCGACTTTCTATGCCGTGCGCAGCAGCGCGCCGCTGGAGGAGATCGCGACGGAATCCACCCGCATGCGCCACGGCATGGGCGCCGAGTTCCTGCGCCTGCGCCCGACGGCCGAGGACATGCAAGAGACCAGCCCGCAAGACATCGTCGTTTTCCGCGAGGCGCTCATCCGCAACAAGACTCGCGAGGGCCTCTTCGCCTCCGAAGGGGAGGAGATCACCTTCCTCGGGGGCCAGCTTTTCCGCACGCGGCTGCACTTCCCGGCCAACGTCCCGACCGGATTTTACGACGTCGAGGTGTTCATGCTGCAGAACGGCAGCGTGGTGCATGCGCAGACCACGCCGCTGATCGTGCGCAAGGCGGGCTTGGGCGCCGACGTCTACTTCTTCGCGCACGACTACGCGGCGCTCTACGGCGTGATCGCCGTGCTGCTCGCCGTCTCCGCCGGCGTCATCGCCGCCTTCGTCTTCCGCAAGAATTGAGGGCGGCGGAGGCTCGCTCCTAATTTCGAGTACCGCTGTCGTCCCGGGGCCCATGGGCGGCAGCGCCTGGCGAGGTCGTGCAAGTTTTCATCCCCGCCAGCGGCGCGCGCCGAAAGCTCCCTATCGACGACTCAATGAGGGGCCGGGGCAAATGGGTCCCGGCAACAAGTGCCGGGACGACAGCCTTTGGGCGGCAGGCATGAGTCGCTCCTGGAGAAAAAGCGCGGTTAGAGAAGCTCAGTGTGCCGCCGCCCCCTGGGGCGTTGGTCCGCCGTTGGCCGGGGCCTCGTCGCGCGCCTGCCAGGCCAGCGCGTGCAGCGTTGCCATCGAGGTGGGATCGCACAGCAGGTCGCGCTTTTCTTCGCGGGTCAGGGCCTGCGACCCGTTCTCCTGAAGTCGCGCGATCAGCCCGTCGAGGCGCAGGCGCTCGCTCTTGGCACGCGGCTGGCGCTCCAGCAGGGTGCGATGCAAGGCGTTCATGAAGGGATCGGCGATGGCCTGCTCGAAGAGCGAGCTGGTCGCCAGTTCCGGCACGACGTCGGGGGTGCGGTCGCTCATGTTGCGCACCAGAAGCTGCAGCACCCGCGGCGGATCGCTCTCGCAGGGGGTCAGGAAGATACCCCAGGCCTGCAGCTTGCGGCCGACGTCGACGCGGCTGGTGAAGCGCGACAGCGGGATGGAGAGCGCCGGCCCGAGCAGCACCGGGGTGAGCCAGAGGAAGAAGCTCGGTATGTAGAGGTAGCTGACGGTCCCGGCGATGAGCGCCATCGCCGTGTGCGCCCAGTGGGCGGCGATTGCCTCGCGCCAGGATGTCTCCTCGTCGGCGCGCTGCTGCGGCGCCCAGCGCACGGTCCGGCCGGCCAGGATGGAGATCACGAAGCCGCTCTGGAACAGCATGAGGATCGGCGCCAGCAGGATCGACATAAGGCTTTCCAGCACGACGCTGACGAAGGCCCTGACGGCGCCGCCGTGGGCGACCAGCCGGCGGCTGTCGCCGAACAGGGTGAAATAGCCGAGCAGCTTCGGCAGGTAGAGGATCGCCAGGGTGATCGCCAGCAGCGTCGTTGCCTCGAAGGCGTAGGATACCGGCCAGTTGGGGAAAAGGTCGCCCTCGATGAAGTAAATGTGCTCGGTCTGCGTCTGGCGCAGCGCCTCCAGGCCCGAGAGCACCAGCAGCAGCAGCCAAAGCAGGGAGGAGAGGTACGACATCACGCCCATGCCGAGGTGCAGCCGGCTGAGCGGGCGCAGGCCGCGCGCCGCCAGCACGCCGATGTGCTGCAGGTTGCCTTGGCACCAGCGGCGGTCGCGCTTGGCGTGGTCGATCAGGGTCGGCGGCGGCTCCTCGAAGCTGCCGCCGAGATCGTCCGCCAGCCAGACCTCCCAGCCGGCGCGCCGCAGCAGCGCCGCCTCGACGAAGTCGTGGCTGAGGATCTCGCCGCCGAAGGGCTCTCGGCCCGGCAACACCGGCAGCCCGCAGTGCTCGACGAAGGGCTTCACGCGGATGATCGCGTTGTGGCCCCAGTAGTTGGAATCGCCCTCCAGCCAGTAGGCGAGGCCGGACGCGAAGGGCGGGCCGTAGACGCTGCTGGCGAACTGCTGGCTGCGTGCGAAGAGCGACTCCCGCAGCACCGGCACCGGCGGCACCTGGATGAGCCCGACGCGCGGATTGCGGTCCATGCGACGAACCAGGCGCGTCAGGCAATCGCCCGACATCACGCTGTCGGCGTCGAGCACCACCATGTACTCGTAGCGATAGCCCCAGGACTCGCAGAAGTCGGCGATGTTGCCGCTCTTGCGGGCAAGATTGCGCGGGCGGTGGCGGTAATAGACGTCGACGCGGCCGGCGAACTCGCGATTGAGGCGGCTCCAGGCCAGCTCTTCGGCCAGCCAGATCTCCGGGTCGGTGGTATCGCTCAGGATATAGAGGTCGTAGCGCCCGTCGGTCTTCTGCTCGCAAAGCGATTCCAGGGTCGCCCGCACGCCGGCGACGACGCGCTCCGGGCTCTCGTTATAGACCGGCATGACCAGCGCGGTGGCGGACGGCCGCGCATCGGTGACCGGCTTTGCGGCGTCCTGGAGCCGAGGCCGTCGGCGCAGTCCGAGGAGGCGGACCAGAAAGCCGATGACGGTGATCCAGCAGGATGTGGTGATCCAGGCGAACAGCGCCGAGAACAGCACCAGGATCGCCAGCTCGAGCAGCGAGAAGCCGTCGGCTGCCAGGATGGTGCCGAGGACCACGACGGCGCCGACCGTGGAGGCGACGACGAGCAAAAGCAGCAGCAGTCGCCGGCGTCGCGGCCCGGCATTGGCTGGCGCAGGCAGGCTCATCGATGGGCGTCCGCTCAGGGCACGATGAGGACGGCGAGCCAGCACAGGCAGGCCGCCAGGCCCTGGGCCCGGCGGCTGAGCTGCAGGTGCAGCAGCCATCCGGCGCTGGGACGCCAGAGGGAGAGGTCCTGGGCGGGCATGGCTGAAGCCCGGCGCGGCGGCGTGCCCCAGTCGGGACCGCTAAGGTCGGGACCGCTGGCCGGGGCTGCAGCGCCGGCAAGGCCGAGGGCGACGCGGCCGCGCGCCCGCGGCAAGGTCTTGCCCTCCGTCGCCAGCTCTTCGGCAAGGCTGCGGTCGATCGCCGCCACGATCTCGGCCCAGGCCGGCTCGGCAATCATGCCCCGCGCCAGCAGGTCGCGCGCGGTCGCCGCCATCAGGCGGCCGCGCAGGGCCGGGTTGGTGGCGCCGGCGGCCCGCAGGTAACGGTCGATGCGGATCAGCAACCGAGTCTGCGGCGCAACCTTGTCGTTCGCCGGGTGTATGGCCGCCGGGTGCATGGCAATGGCATCGCACGCCCCGGCACTGCTGTGCACGGGAGCGTCGCACAAGAGGTCGGTCAAGCGCGCTTCCACAGGTAGCTCCAAGTCTCGGTCAAGGCGTGGTCTCGGTCTTTCAGGAATGCTCTCAACTCTACGGTGTCATTTCCTTCAGCATCGAGGTCGAAGCGGGCCAGCCAGGTGTCGGTTGTCGGATTGCGGCGATTCTTGGCCCCAACCAGCTTCCCGGCGGAAGCACTGACCACCAGTTCAACGGCGCTCGCGTCGGAGAGTTCCGCCAGAGGGCCGCCGCCGAACTCGACGGCAAAGCTGCTCAGCCCGGCGGCGTCAACGGAGTCGGCCTCGTGGGTCGCAATGGCGCGGCCGGTCGCGGGAAAGTCGGGGAAGCTGTTGGCGAAGCGCAGCCGGTAGGAAAAGGGCCACTTTTGGCCCGGCTCGACCGGCCGCTCGGGCACCCAGAACAGGCCGATGTTGTCGTAGCGCTCGGAATCGCTGGGGATCTCGATGAGCTGCGCCACACCTTTGCCCCAGCCGTCGAGCGGCTCGACCCAGGCGCTCGGTCGGCGCTCGTAGTTAAGGTCGAGATCGACGTAGCTGCGGCTGTCGCGGTCGCGCTGCATGAGACCGAAGCCGCGCGGGTTCTCGTCGCCGAAGGAGCTGATCTGGAGAGTCGACCGGTTGGTCAGTGGCCGCCAGATCCACTCGCCCCGGCCGGTGGCCAGCAGCATTCCGTCGGAATCGTGCACCTCGGGGCGCAGGTCGTCGGCCGGCCGCTGGCTGTTCTCGCCGTAGAGGAACATCGAGGTGAGGGGGGCGATGCCCAGCTTTTCCACGGCGGCGCGGGTATAGAGACAGGTGCGCACCTCCATCACCGACTCATTGCCGGGGGTGAGCTGGAAATGGTAGGCGCCGGTCACGCTCTCGCTGTCCAGCAGGGCGTAGATCTCGATGCTGCGGGACCCGGGCTGCGGCTTCTTCAGCCAGAACTCGCGGAAGTAGGGAAACTCCTCCTTCTTGGCGAGGCCGGTGTCGATGGCGAGACCGCGGGCGGACAGACCGTACTGCTGCCCGGCGGCCACCACGCGAAAATAGCTCGCGCCAAGGAAGACCGCGACCTCGTCGAGATGGTCGGGGCGGTGCAGCGGGAACATCAGCCGGAAGCCGCCGAAGCCGAGGTCGTCGGGCGGCGGCTCCGCCAGGTCGGCCCCGGAGAAGTCGAAGAGATCGCCGCCGTAGGCCACCGGCGACACCTTGTCGCCCTCGACCACGTTCACCGCGATGCGGTGGCGGAAGTAGGAGCCGCGCGGAAAGAACTGCACCTGGTAGGGCAGGCCGTCGTCGCGCCAGAGGCTGGCCTCGGCGCGGAAATGAATGGAGTGGTAGCGCACCGGGGTGAGCGCCGCCAGGTGCTCTGGCAGCGGCGGCGCGTTGGGCTCGAAAGGCTTGACGGCGAGGCTTTCGGCAGCGGCGCTGACCTGGTCGAAGCCGAAGGCTGCGCCAGGCATTGCAATGGACCATTCGTTGGCGGCAAGAGCAGGAGCGGACGGCCAGAGCGCAGCCGTGGGAAACAGGGATCCGACACCCACGCTCGCCAGGAAGGTCCGTCGGTCCAGGTAACGAATTGACACTTTCGCCTCTTTTATTGGGGGCTGGCTGCCCGGCCGAAATGACCGTAAATCAAGCACTTCCAGCTCGCCGATGTAGCAATGCTGGAGTCCGCTTTCAAGCTGCGCCCGAAGGTTCTGTAAAATAAAGACCTCCAGCCTCCGGAATTGTTCCAGAGGTTGAACGGAGCCACCCACCGGTACCTTGTTAGGTATTTGATATCGCGGCCTTAGCGACCGTTGTTCGCATCGACTTTTTCTCGATATAAGCCGCGCGTTTCGGCGGGCGGAAGAGTCAAGGAAGTGGCATCGCCGCTGCCCTTATTCGCCACCTCCGCTCGCGCATTTTTTGCGGCAGCGTTAACCATAGTTCGGCAGCATGGCCGCGGGCTGTATCCCCGGTTCCGGACTAGAAGTCGTAGACGACGGTGGCGCGGGTGGTCGTGTCGGTGTGCTCTGCCTCTTCCGGCGTGTCGCTGCGATACTGGAAGCCGAAGCTGATCTGGCCGGAAAGCTGGTCGATGATGCGCAGCTTCAGGATGACGTCGTTGTTGACGCGCACGCGCTCGCTGTCCGCCAGCGCCTCGGTCCGGTTCTCCAGCCCGGCATTGTCCGAGAGCTCCCAACTCAGCAGGTTGGTGAAGCGGGCACCCAAGGCGCGGTCCACGTTCTGCTCGTCCGACGGGCGCGCCTGCCGGAAGCTCGGCCCGAGGGTCACTGTCCACTCGTGTCCCGGCTCTCTCACCAGATGCCTGCCGAGACCGGCAGCGGCAGTGAATTCGTAGTCGAAGCCACTGAAGCGGTCATACTCATAGCGCGCCAGGCCGTAGGAAAAGTGGCGGTGGTCCAAGTCGTACTGCGCCTCGTACTCTCCCTCGAAGGCTTGCTCCTGGGTCTGCGCGCGGTTGCGCAGGTAGTCGACGCTGGCTCGGCCTCTGTGGGTCCACGAGCCACCGAGGTAGGCGATCGTCACCTCGGCGGTGGTGCCGGTGTTGTCGGTGTTGCCGGTCCTGGCGGTGGCGCCGAGGACGATGGTGCCGTTCCACGGTCCCGCCTCCTCGATCGCCTCCGGCTTGTCGTCGACGCTCTGCGCCACCGCGGGTGGCGCAGCCGTTGTCTCTGCGGCCACGCCGCCGGCCACCGCGGGTGGCGCAGCCGTTGTCTCTGCGGCCGCGCCGCCGGCCACCGCCGGTGGCGCAGCCG
>DATCXZ010000232.1:0-22503 GCA_036570545.1 Kiloniellaceae bacterium | reverse complement strand
CCGGGTCCGCTGCACGTGGCCCTCGGCGAAACCCTGGTGGCCGCCGACGATGGCCGCGTCGGACGCGAGGCCCGCCTCGCTTTCGCCGCCGCCATCGAGGCCGATCCCGGCAACAGCCGTGCCCGCTACTATGCCGGCCTTGCCATGGCGCAGGACGGGCGCCTCGAGGAGGCCATCGGCGTGTGGCAGAGCCTCGCCGAGGACTCGCCTCCGGGCTCGCCCTGGCCGGAATTGCTGCAAGAGCAAATTGCCCGTGCCGCCGGCGAGCTCGGCATCGAGCCGCCGACGATTGCGCGGCCGGAAGAGCCGGGGCCGCGCGGGCCGACCGCCGGTGACGTCGAGGCGGCCCAGGACATGACGCCGGAGGAGCGTGAGGCCTTCATCCGCTCCATGGTCGACCAGCTCGCCGCCCGCCTTGAGGCCGAGCCCGCCGACCCCGACGGCTGGCTGCGCCTTGCCCGCGCCTACAGCGTGCTGGGCGAGGCGGAGAAGGCGCGGGAGGCGCTGAGCGCGGCCGAGAGCCGCATCGCCGAACTGCCCGGGGGCGCCCCCGAGCGCCCCGCGCTCACCCAGCGTCTGGAGGCCCTGCGTCGCGAGCTACCCTGACGGAACGGCACCCAACTCCCTGTAATCATTTCTCTTCATAGGCAAAGCTGCAGGCGCGGCGATGCGAACGGTTTTGCTTGGCTTCCTCTCGGGGCTGCCTTACCGTCGACATCAAAGCGTCAAGAAAGGCGCATCCACAGGGAGTCCACAGCTTTTGGCTTTAGCGGGGATGGGGACCGCGACGGCCGCTGCCGCGGCGGCGCTGGTCGCTGAAGACATTCATAAGTCCTTCGGGGACCTGGAAGTGCTGAAAGGCGTGTCCCTGACGGCGCGCGAAGGCGACGTGATCGCCATGCTCGGCTCCAGCGGCTCCGGCAAAAGCACCTTCCTGCGTTGCATGAACCTGCTCGAGCGGCCCAATGCCGGGCGCATCGTCGTTGCCGGCGAGGAGCTGCGCCTGAAGCCGGCGCGCGGCGGCGGCCTGGAGGCCCAGGACGAAGAGCAGATCCGCCGCATCCGCGCCCGCCTCGCCATGGTGTTCCAGAGCTTCAATCTGTGGTCCCACATGACGGTGCTGCAGAACGTCATCGAGGCGCCGGTCCACGTGCTCAAGCGGCCGAAGGCGGAGGCCATCGACTACGCCGACGAGATTCTGCAGAAGGTCGGCCTCTACGATCGCCGCGATTACTATCCGGCCCACCTCTCCGGCGGCCAGCAGCAGCGCGTCGCCATCGCGCGGGCGCTGGCGATGGACCCGGCGGTGATGCTGTTCGACGAGCCGACCTCGGCGCTCGATCCCGAGTTGGTAGGCGAGGTGCTGCGGGTGATCCGTCATCTGGCCGAGGAAGGCCGCACCATGATCGTGGTGACCCACGAGATGGGCTTCGCCCGCGAGGTCTCGAGCGAGACGGTGTTTCTCCACGAGGGTCGTGTCGAGGAACAGGGGTCGCCGCAGGAGGTGTTCAGCAATCCGCGCTCGCAGCGCTTTCGCCAGTTTCTGGAGGGCAACCTCAAGTGAGGAACCGTCCTCTTTCGTCCGCAACGGACAGCAACAGCATAGCAAACCCGAATGGAGGCAAGTCGTGAAGAAGTTCATTTCTGCGGTATTCGTCGCCGTCCTGGCGGTGGGAGCCACACTGGGCGCCGCGCAGGCCGACGCCAAGGACTGGAAGAAGGTTCGTATCGGCGTCGAGGGCGCCTACCCGCCGTTCAGCGAGGTAACTCCCGACGGCAAGCTGGTCGGCTTCGACATCGACATCGCCAACGCGCTCTGCGAGGAGATGAAGGTGGAGTGCGAGCTGATCACCCAGGACTGGGATGGCATCATTCCCGCCCTGCAGGCGCGCAAGTACGACGCCATCATCGCGTCGATGTCGATCACCGAAGAGCGCAAGGAGAAGGTCGACTTCACCAACAAGTACTACAACACGCCGGCCAAGTTCGTGCGCAAGAAGGGCTCGGGCATCGAGATCACCGAGGAAGGCCTGAAGGGCAAGTCGGTCGGCGTGCAGCGCGCCACCATCCATGACAACTTCGTCACCGAGGTCTACGGCGACACCGTCGAGGTGAAGCGCTACGGCACCCAGGACGAGGCCTACCTCGACATGGTCGCCGGCCGCATCGATCTGCTGCTGGCCGACTCTGTGGCGATGAAGGGCGGCTTCCTCGACACCGAGCAGGGCAAGGACTACGAGTTCGTGGGCCCCGACTTCAGCGATCCGAAGTACTTCGGTGACGGCGCCGGCATCGCGCTGCGCAAGGACGACGATGACCTGCGCGAGAAGCTGAACGCCGCGATCGACGCCATCCGCGCCAACGGCGTCTACAAGTCGATCCAGGACAAGTACTTCGACTTCAACGTCTACGGTAGCTGAGGCGGCCTGGACGTGTGATTGAGCAAGCGCCACCGCCGCACCCCGGCGGTGGCGTTTTTCTTGGTGCTGAAGCCGGGCAGGCCGCATGGAAGGCTTCGACGAGCTGATCGATTATATCCCGCTGATGCTGGAGGGCTCGGTGGTGACCTTGACGGTCGCCTTCGTCTCCCTCGGCATCGCCCTGGTGCTCGGCCTCATCACCGCCAGCCTGAAGCTCTCGGGCTCGCGGCTCGGGCGCGGCGTGGCGGGGGTCTATACCACGGTCATTCGCGGCGTGCCCGACCTCGTCCTCATGCTGCTCATCTTTTTCGGCGGCCAGATTCAGGTGAACAACATCGGTGCCTACTTCGGGTGGGACTACATCGACGTCGACGCCTTCACAGCCGGCACCATCACCATCGGTTTCATCTTCGGCGCCTACATGGCGGAAACCTTCCGCGGCGCCTTCCTGGCGGTGCCGGTCGGCCTGCTGGAGGCGGGCTATGCCTATGGCATGTCGAAGCACCAGGTGTTCTTCCGCATCCTGGTGCCGCAGATGATGCGCCACGCTCTGCCGGGCCTCGGCAACAATTGGCTGGTGCTGATGAAGGTGACGGCGCTGGTCTCGGTCATCGGCCTGCACGATCTCGTGTTCCGCGCCGGCCAGGCTGGCGGCACGACGCGTGAGCCCTTCCTGTTCTACCTCTTCGTCGCCCTCATGTTCCTCGCCTTCACGACCGTGTCGATCTGGTTTCTCAATTGGCTCGAACGACGCTACAGCGCCGGCGTCAGGCGGGCCTGAGGCCATGGATTTCGGCCCGATCTTCGAGAACTACCGGCTCTACCTCGACGGCCTTGCCCTCACCCTCCAACTCGTGTTCTGGGCGCTGGTCATCGGGCTCGTCTTCGCGGTGCCGCTGGCGGTCATGCGCATCTCGACCAATCCGCTGGTGAACGGCCCGGTCTGGGCCTTCACCTATTTCTTCCGCGGCACACCGCTCCTGGTGCAGATGTTCCTGCTGTACTACGGCCTCGGCCAGATGCAGTTCATGATCGACCTCAGCCAGAGCCTCACCTTCCTGAAGGATGCCTACTGGTATGCCCTGGTCGCCTTCACGCTGAACACCTGCGCCTACACGACGGAGATCTTCCGCGGTGCCATCGTCGGCACGCCCTATGGCGAAATCGAAGCGGCGCGCGCCTGCGGCATGTCGAGGCTGCAGACCTATCGCCGCGTCATCCTGCCGAGCGCCTTTCGCCGTGCCCTGCCGGCCTATTCCAACGAGGTGATCTTCATGCTGCATGGCTCGGCGCTGGCCAGCGTGATCACCATCATCGACCTGACCGGCGCGGGCCGCATCGTCGCCTCGCGCTACTACAACCCCTTCGAGGCCTTCATCGCGGTCGGCGTGCTCTACTTCTGCATCACCTTCGCCCTGGTCGGCGGCTTCAAGCTGCTGGAGCAGCGCTGGTTCGCGCACCTGCGCCCGCGCGAGGAGCCGACGGCCCGGCAGAAGGCGCGGCAGCCGGCTTAGGTCGGCTTGAAGAGAGGGGGGGAAGTGGTGGAGCTGAGGGGAATCGAACCCCTGACCTTCGCATTGCGAACGCGACGCTCTCCCATCTGAGCTACAGCCCCACAGGGGTGTCCGGCGTGGCGGGCATGCCGTGACATGGGATCGCCGGGGCCCGTCCAAGTGGGGGGCGCCCAGGCGGGCGGATAATGTGGACAACCGGGGGGCCTGTCAAGCGGGCCCGAACGCATCCTCGAAACGCTCCCATAGGTCATCCAGTGCCTCAGCGATGCCCGGACAGCTTGTCTCCGCCCAAGCCCGTGGGTAGGGTAGCGGCCATCTGAATTTCCCCGAGTCTTTCCGCCCGTCCCGCCGAGAGGTTGCAAAGCCAGCGATGGTCATCCTGGGTCCGCTTATCCAAATCCTCATCATTGCGCTGCAGATCTATGTCTGGCTGGTCATCGCTTCGGCGATCCTGTCCTGGCTGGTCCATTTCGGCGTGGTCAACACCCGCAACTCGGTGGTCTCGATGATCGGCGAGTTCCTCTGGCGGGTGACGGAGCCGGCGCTCAGGCCGATCCGTCGCTTCATGCCCAATCTCGGCGGCATCGACATATCGCCTATCATCTTGATTCTCATCATATATTTCCTCCAGATGGTGCTCCAGAACATCCTCATCTCCCTCTACAGCAGTGGGCTCTGACGGCTCGCCGTTCCGCGAGGGGAAAGGCTGCCTGCTGGTCGACCTGCGTCTGCAGCCGGGGGCCAGCCGGGCGAAGGTCGACGGGCCCGCGCGGCTCGACGACGGCGCCATGGTGCTGAAGCTGCGGGTGACCGAGCCGCCGGAGGACGGCAAGGCCAACGCTGCCCTGGTCAGGCTGCTCGCCAAGTCGTGGGGGCTGCCGAAGTCGACGCTCAGCCTGGTGGCCGGTCACACCGACCGCCGCAAGACCCTGGCGGTGGCTGGCGACCCGGCCGCGCTGAGGCGCGATCTCGAGCGCTGGCTGGCGGGCCTGGACCAGTGAGCGGCGCAATCGGAAAGGCGCCGGCCGCGCCGCTCAGGTGAACTGGCCCCGCCGGCAAGATCAATCGGAGAGAGAGCTTTGACTAGCAGCGCAGCAAGCAGGACCGCCGGCGAAGCCGACTTGATCGACGGCAAGGCCTTTGCCGCCGGGTTGACCGCCCGCGTCGCCGCGGCGGTTACAGGACTGAAGGCGGAGCACGGCCTCACGCCCGGCCTCGCCGTGGTGCTGGTGGGCGAGGACCCGGCGAGCCAGGTCTACGTGCGCTCCAAGGCGCGCCAGACGGTGGCGGCCGGCATGGCCTCTTTCGAACACCGGCTCGATGCCTCGACCGATGAGGCGACGCTGCTCGCCAAGGTGGCCGAGCTGAATGCCGACCCGGCGGTGCATGGCATCCTCGTCCAGCTTCCCCTGCCGGCGCAGATCGACAGCCAGACGGTGATCGCCGCGATCGACCCGGACAAGGATGTCGACGGCTTCCACGTCATCAACGCCGGTCGCCTGATGACCGGCGGGCGCGGCGCCGAGGCGCCGCTGGTGCCCTGCACGCCGCTCGGCTGCCTGATGCTGCTGAAGGACCGGCTGGGTGATCTTTCCGGCCTCAACGCCGTGGTGGTCGGCCGCTCCAACATCGTCGGCAAGCCGATGGCCCAGCTCCTGCTGGCGGAGAGCTGCACCGTCACCGTCGCCCACAGCCGCACGCGGGACCTGCCCGCCGTCTGCCGCGGCGCCGACATCCTAGTCGCCGCCGTCGGCCGGCCGGAGATGGTGAAGGGGAGCTGGGTGAAGCCGGGCGCCACGGTGATCGACGTCGGCATCAACCGCGTCGACGTCCCCTCTGAAGTCCCTGGCGGCGGCAAGACCCGACTCGTCGGCGACGTCGCCTTCGCGGAGGCCGCCGCGGTTGCCGGCGCCATCACGCCGGTGCCGGGGGGCGTCGGACCGATGACCATCGCCGTGCTGCTGGCCAACACGGTGACCGCCGCCTGCCGCCAGGCGGGCGTTTCCGCCCCCGACTTCGGAAGCTGACGCTCAGTCCTCGCGCAGCGCGAGGCGGATCAGGCCCTTGATCGGCGCGTTCGGGTCCTGCGGCTCGCCGCGGCGCAGGATGACGACCTGCCCGGCGCGCGCCAGGTGCAGGGCCTGCTGGCGCACGGCGTTCAGGTAGCGCCGCCAGAGGTCGGGCGGATCGCTCTTCTTGCGCCGGCCTTCGGCGAAGGCACGGGCGATGTCGTCGGGGCTGAGGCTGGCGCCGGCGCCGGCCGCGCGCAACTCGGTCAGGATCGCTGCCGCCACCGCGTCGGGGCGGCCCTCTTCAGGTTCTGTCATGGCCGCTGATTAGCACAGGACCCCCGGCGGGTAACGCGCTTTTCGCCGGCGGCGGCCGGGACATTCAGGCTGGACGGCGGCAAGGGGACCGCCTCATAGTGCGCCCCATGCTCGAGAGCACCAACGCGCTGATCGCCGCCACTCTGGCCTTCGTCGGCGGTCATTTCCTGCTGTCGAGCCGGCCGCTCCGACCCTGGCTCAACGAGCGCTTCGGCGAGCGTGCCTACCGGCTCATTTACTCCGTCGCGATGACTGTGGCGCTGCTTTGGATGATCGCCGCCTACGGAGCCGCGCCCCGGGTGCCGGTCTGGCAACCGGCGCCGGTGCTGGCCTGGGTGCCGCTCCTGGTCATGCCCTTCGCCGCGATCCTGCTGGTGGCCGGCCTGACCAGCCCCAATCCGACCCTGGTCGGCGGCGAGCGCTTCCTCGACGGCGCGCCCGGAAGCCCCGCCGTCGGCATCCTCTCGATCACCCGCCACCCCTTCCTCTGGGGCACCGGGCTCTGGGCGCTGTCGCACCTGCTCGCCAACGGCGACCTCGGCTCCATCGTGATGATGGGCGGCATCGCCATCCTCAGCTTCGGCGGCATGCAGCACATCGACCAGCGGCGTGAATCCCATCTGGGCGCCTCCTGGGGACCGATGAAGCTGACTACCTCGGTGGTGCCCTTCGCCGCCGCGCTGGCCGGCCGCACCAAGGTCGACTGGCGCGGCATCGGCTGGTGGCGGCCGTCGCTCGGCCTCGTGGTCTATGCCGCCCTGCTGCACCTCCATTCCGGCCTGATCGGCGTCTCACCCCTGCCCGCGTGAACGGTCCGCTGGCGTGAACTATCCCCACGGCGTGAATTGTCCGGGCGGCAATTTCGTGCAAGGGCCGCCGGGCGCCTTGGGCTAGACTACCGCCATGGCGATCGACCAGCAGACGGCCTACGCGCTTTCGGCGCAGAAGGCGCCGGACGGCGCGGCCCCTGCGAAGGGCGGCGACGCCGTGCGCTTCTGGCGCGAACGGCGCTTCGACGACCTCGAGTGCCTGAAGGCGCGCTTCTTCCGCCACGCCTATGCCCCCCACGCGCACGACACCTTCGCCATCGGCGTCATCCTCGCGGGCGCCGAGGCCTTCCGCTACCGCGGCGCCCGCCACATCGCGCCGGCGGGCAGCCTGGTGGCGGTGAACCCCGATGAGCTGCACGATGGCGAGCCCGCCGAGGACGGCTATGCCTATCGCATGCTCTATCCCTCGGTGGCCCTGGTGCAGGCGATCGCCGACGAGCTGGGCGACCGCCCGGCCGGCTTTCCCGCTTTTCCCCAGCCGGTCCTCCAGGATGCCGAGGTGGCGGCCCGCCTCGGCGCGGCCCACGCCCTGATGGAGGCCCGCGCCGATCGCCTGGCGGTGGACGAGGCCTTCACCGCGGCGCTCAGCCTCATGGTCCGGCGCCACAGTCGCAGCGTCGCCGGCGGCCGCCGCCTCGGTCGCGAGCTGGCGCCGATTCGCCGTGCCCGACTCCTCGTCGATGCCAACTATATGCAAGACCTGACCCTGGATCGGCTTGCCGGCGCTGCCGGCCTCAGCCGTTTCTATTTCCTGCGCGCCTTTCGCAGCGAGATCGGGGTGACTCCCCATGCCTATCTCACCGGCCGCCGCATCGCCGCCGCCAAGCGGCTGCTCGATGGCGAACAGGCGCTCAGCGAGGTGGCGCTGGCCTGCGGCTTTTATGACCAGAGCCACTTCACGCGGGCCTTCAAGGGCGCCACCGGCGTCACCCCCGGCCAGTACCGCCGAGGCCTCGCGGCTGCCGCCTGATCCGCATTTCGGCAATTCCGTACAAGACTCGGAAAGACCGCCGGCCCAGGTTCCGGTAAGTCAGGACGACAACAACCTGGGCTGTCGCATGAAAGCATCTCCTCCCGACCGCCGCGGCGAGTTCGCCGCCGGCGCCTTCACCATTCTGCCGCTGCTGGTGGCGGTGGCGCCCTTCGGCCTGCTGCTCGGCACCCTGGCGGCGCAGAAGGGCCTCTCGCCGCTGGAGACTGCGCTCATGGGTGCCACGGTCTTCGCCGGCGCCTCCCAGTTCGTGGCGGTGGAGATCTGGACGACGCCGCCGGCAGTGGCCCTGCTGACGGCAACCGCGCTGATGGTGAACCTGCGCCATGTGCTGATGGGCGCCGCCATGGCGCCGCACGTCAGGGGATGGTCCCGCGGCGCAACTTATGGCGGACTCTTCTTCATGGCCGACGAGATCTGGGCCTTCGCTCTCCGGCGCGGCGCCGAGCGCCCGCTGACGCCGGCCTACTACTTCGGCCTGTCGCTGCCGCTCTACCTGGGCTGGATCGCCACCACGACGCTCGGCGCCATCTTCGGCGGCGTGCTGCAGGACCCGGCACGCTACGGCCTCGACTTCGCCTTCACCGCCGTCTTCCTCACACTGCTGGTCAGCCTGTGGAAGGGCAAGCGGACCTTCTATCCCTGGGCCGCGGCGGCACTCGCCGCTGTCGCAGGCCACGCGCTGTTGCCGGGTGTCTGGTACATCGCCCTCGGCGGCCTCGCCGGCACTCTGGTGGGCGCGCTGCAGGGGCCGGCAGCCTTCGACGGGAAGCCTGTGGAGGCGACCGATGCAGCTTGATCCGCTGGTGCTCGCCGCCATCGCCGGCATGGCCATCGCCACCTACTTCACCCGCTTCATCGGCTACTGGCTGGTGCGTCACCGCTCCGTCAGCGGCCGCCTCGCCGGCGCGCTCGAGGCGGTGCCGGGCGCCGTGCTCACCGCCATCATCGCACCCATGGTGCTGGCGACCGGCCCAGCGGAAACCGCCGCCGCCGTCCTAACCATCCTGTTGGCGCTGCGCCTGCCGCTCGTCGTTGCGGTGGCCGGCGGGTGCCTGGCCGTGGTGGCCTTGCGCGCGGTTCTCGGTTGAGCAGCAGATTTTTTGGTCCGCTAGAGCAGATCAGGGTCGGATGGAATCGCCAGAGGCGATCCACCGACCCTGTGAATCTGCTCTACCCTTTTGAAGTAGATCGGATTCACGTTGTCAGGTGGAACCGCGGCGCGGTTCCACCTGACAACGACCCGATCTAGGGGTGCCAGCACCGTCGTCACCGTGTTAGGCTTGCCCCAGCACGCTACTTCCACCCATCGCTGATATTTTTGATTTGGGAGCTTCCATGGCAACCAATGCAGAAATCGCCGCGCGCCTGTTGCGCGATGCCGCCGGCTTCTTCCGCTCGGTCGGCGAGCAGAATCCGCCCCTGAAGGAGCACATGAGCCACAATGCCCAGGCTTTCGAGGTGATGGCCGACCGCGTCGAGACCGACCCGACGGGCGAAGCCAACTTCGGCCAGCCGGCTGCCGGCGACAGCAGCGCCCAGCAGGGATAGGCCTCTATCTCTTCTGGCGGTTCAAGAGGCGCAAGCGCAGCGCGTTCAGCTTGATGAATCCCTCGGCGTCGCGCTGGTCATAGACGGTGTCTTCCTCGAAGGTCACATGCTCCATCGAGTAGAGCGAGTCGGGCGACTTGCGGCCTTCGACGATGACGTTGCCCTTGTAGAGCTTCAGGCGCACCGTGCCGTTTACCCGCTCCTGGCTCTTGTCGATCAGCGCCTGCAGCATCTCGCGCTCGGGCGACCACCAGAAACCGTTGTAGACCAGCTCCGCATAGCGCGGCATCAGCTCATCCTTCAGGTGGACGGCACCGCGATCGAGGGTGATCGATTCCATCGCGCGGTGCGCGACTGACAGGATGGTGCCGCCGGGCGTCTCATAGACGCCACGGCTCTTCATGCCGACAAAGCGGTTCTCGACCAGGTCGAGGCGGCCGATGCCGTTGTCGCCGCCCAGCTTGTTGAGGCGGGTGAGCAGCGCGGCCGGCGAGAGCTTGTCGCCATCGATGCCGACCGGATCGCCTTTTTCGAAATCGATGGTGACGATGGTCGGCTTGTCGGGCGCCGCCTCCGGAGAGACGCTGCGCGAGAAGACGTACTCCTCCGGCGCCTGCCAGGGGTCCTCCAGCACCTTGCCCTCGGCGGAGATGTGCAGCAGGTTGGCATCGACCGAGAAGGGGGCCTCGCCGCGCTTGTCCTTGGCGATGGGGATCTGGTGCTGCTCGGCAAAGGCGATCAGCTTGGTGCGGCTGGTGAGGTCCCACTCGCGCCAGGGCGCGATCACCTTGATGTCCGGCTTCAAGGCGTAGTAGCCGAGCTCGAAGCGCACTTGGTCATTGCCCTTGCCGGTGGCGCCGTGGCAGACCGCGTCGGCGCCGGTCTCCTCGGCGATCTCGATCTGGCGCTTGGCGATCAGCGGCCGCGCGATCGAGGTGCCGAGCAGGTAGACGCCCTCGTAGAGCGCGTTGGCGCGGAACATCGGGAAGACGTAGTCGCGCACGAAGGTCTCGCGCAGATCCTCGATGTAGATGTTCTGCGGCTTGATGCCCAGCAGCTCGGCCTTCTTGCGGGCCGGCTCCAGCTCCTCGCCCTGGCCGAGGTCGGCGGTGAAGGTCACCACCTCGCAGTCGTAGGTCGTCTGCAGCCACTTCAGGATGACGGAGGTGTCGAGGCCGCCCGAATAGGCGAGCACGACTTTCTTGATCTCGGACATGGCGAATGGGTGCCCCTAGCGGAAAATCCGCGCGGGAGTATAGGCATGACCGCCCAGGGGGCAAGGGGCAGGGCAAGGGGCAGGTGAGGCGGCAGGATTCCGGATCACGCTCCAGCGGCTGCTTCGCGCTCGGCCTTCTTCTTGCGCTCGGAGGCGGACTTGAGCTGGCCGCAGGCGGCCAGAATGTCGTCGCCCCGAGTTGCGCGCACCGGCGCCGAGATATGCGCGGCCGAGAGCCTGTCGGCGAAGCGCGTTATGGTCGCCGCCTCGGAGCATTCGAAGAAGCTGCCGGGCCAGGGATTGAAGGGGATGAGGTTCACTTTGGCCGGAATGCCCTTCAGCAGACCGATGAGACGGCGCGCGTCGTCCTCGCTGTCGTTCACGCCCTTCAGCATGACGTACTCGAAGGTGATGCGCCGGGCATTGTGGGTGCCGGGATAGCTGCGGCAGGCGTCCAGCAGCATCGCCAGCGGGTACTTCTTGTTGAGCGGCATGATCCGGTCGCGCACCTCGTCGGTCGTCGCGTGCAGCGATACCGCGAGGTTCACGTCGAGCTCGCGCCCGCAGCGCGCCATCTCCGGGACCACCCCGGAGGTCGACAGCGTGATCTTGCGCTTGGAGATCGAGAGGCCTTCCTGGTCCATGGCGATGCGCATGGCGGTGGCGACGTTCTCGTAGTTGTAGAGCGGCTCGCCCATGCCCATGAGCACGATGTTGGTGATCTTGCGGCCTTCGGCCGGCGCTCCGCAATCGTCCCTGGGCCACTCGCCGAGGTCGTCGCGGGCCACCATGATCTGGCCCACGATCTCGGCCGGGGCGAGATTGCGCACCAGGCGCTGGGTGCCGGTATGGCAGAACTTGCAGGTGAGGGTGCAGCCGACCTGGCTGGAGACGCAGAGCGTGCCGCGGTCTTCCTCGGGGATGTAGACCGTCTCGACCTCCTGGCCGTCGGCAAGGCGGAGCAACCACTTGCGCGTGCCGTCCTTGGAGACCTGGGCCAGGGCGACGTCCGGACGGCGCACCGCGCAGGTCGCGGCCAGGCGCTGGCGGAAGTCCTTGGAAAGGGTGGTCATGGCGGCGAAGTCGGTTTCGCCGCGATGGTAGATCCAGTGCCAGAGCTGCTTGGCGCGGAACGGCTTTTCGCCGAGCTCGGCCATGGCTGCCGCCAGCGCATCGCGCGACAGGCCGACGAGATTGCGCTTCTCGTCGAGGGCGTCCCCCATGGCCCCAGGGGGCGGGGCGAAGACGGCGGCATGCTGGCTCATGGCGCCTTAGATAGGCCTTCCGGCGAGCGAAAACCAGCGGATTCCGGGGCCGATTCGGCCGGCCCGGCAGCCGACTCTACAGCCCGCAGGCCTGTCCGATCGCCTGATAGGCCCGGGTGAAGCCGGCCAGGGAATAGGTATCCTTGGTGTTGGTGCCGCGCGAGGAAACCCCCTCCACCACCATGGTGCTGCCCTTGATCATCGCTTGCACCAGCTTCTTGTCGGTTGCCTTGTCCATCGCCCAGGCCGAGTCCCCCTGGGTGAAGAGCTGCACCTTCATGTCCCCCACTGCGACGTCGACCACGGCCGATTCCTTGTAGGGATAGCCGGCCTGGATGCTGACCTCGTCGGTGCGCTGCTCGCCCGGGCGGTGGGTCACCATGGCGTGGATCTTGCCGCGGGTGGTGTAGTTCCCTTCGGCCTTGGTGGGCTCGCTGGCTATGAAGCAGACGGCCTTGCCGCCCTCTTCGTACTTGAAGGCGCTCCAGTCAGAGAAGTCGCCCAGGCGCTCGATCGACTGCGCTCCCGCGCCGGCGAGCGGCGCACCAAGGGCGGCGGCGAGGGTGAAGGCTGCGAGGAGGAGGCGGGAGAAGCTTGTCGGCATGATCCGGTCTGACGGCGGGTTGTTCCGAGGCAGGGTGAATATTACAGGACGGGCGGCCGGTGCCGCCACCCCTGCGTTAGCGCCGCCAGGGCGGTCTTTCCATGGCGGCGGCGCGACCGAAGATCGTCGCAGAATGAGTCTTTTTTTGGGCGTTGCAAGTGCGCAACGGAGCCGGTCCGCTTAACCATCCTGCTTGCGGCGCACCTTCTGCAGCCCCTGCACGTGGAGGGGCAGCGGCTGTGGCGCGGCCCGCGGGTTGAGCGCGCGGCGCGGGAAGCGGCCCTGGCTGACCAGGCGGTCGTACATGACGATGGCGCCGGCGGTGGCCACGTTGATGCAGAATTTGGTCGGAATCTTGACCAGATAGTCGCAGCGGTCCTGCAGTGCCGGGGACAGGCTGCCCCGCTCGCGGCCCAGCACGTAGGCGGCAGCCTGCGGGTGGTAGAACGACGGCAGCTCGACGGCGTCCTCGGTCAGCTCGACGCCGACGAGGGCGCAGCCGCGCGGCAGCGCCAGCTCGGCCACTGCGCTGTAGGTGTAGAGCGGCAGATGCTTGGCGGCGTCGGAGGTGTCGGCCAGCTTCGCCTCCTTGGCGTTGAACGCGGCTTCGACCGTGAAGAAGAAGCTCGCCCCGAAGGCGTGGGCCGAGCGCATCAGGGCGCCGAGGTTCATCGGCTTGCTGATGCCTTCGGCGCCGATGGCAAAGTATCCGCGCATGGCGGCAGACCTTGCATGGCCGGGGCCGCGGAGGCAAGCTGGTTGGCGTGCGAGGCGCCCTGCCGCGCCGTTCTCTTTCCTCAAGCTTCCGCGCAGCATGCTGACAGACAGTTCCCCCAAGGCCGCCGCCGTCGACGCCGCGAACCCGCTGCTGGTCGAGGTGACCCGCGGCAGCCAGGTCGAGAGCCGCCACCGAGCCGCCGTCGCGGTGGTCGACACCGACGGCAAGCTGGTGGTCTCCGCCGGCGATACCGACCGCCCGGTCTATGCCCGCTCCGCCATCAAGTCGCTGCAGGCCATCGCCCTCGTCGAGAGCGGCGGCGCCGACGCTTTCGAGCTGAGCGAGGCGGAGCTGGCGCTGGCCTGCGCCAGCCACAGCGGCGAGCCGCGTCACGTCGACGCCGTGACCGCCTGGCTCACCCGCATCGGGCTCTCTGTCGCCGATCTGGAATGCGGCCCGCAGCTCCCGAGCTACGAGCCGGCGCTGCTCGCGTTGCTGTCCGGCGGCGGCATGGCGACCGCCGCTCACAACAACTGCTCGGGCAAGCACAGCGGCTTCCTCACCCTGGCGCGCCACCTCGGCGTTCCGACCAAGGGCTACGTGGGCTACGAGCATCCGGTGCAGCAGCGCATCCTGGGCGTGCTGGAAGGCATGACCGGCCTCGACCTCGGCTCGGCGCCGCGCGGC
Source organism: Kiloniellaceae bacterium (assembly GCA_036570545.1). GTDB lineage: Bacteria > Pseudomonadota > Alphaproteobacteria > Kiloniellales > Kiloniellaceae > Pelagibius. Next base: position 8,380 of record DATCXZ010000232.1, on the reverse strand, counting down.
GTCGACGGTTGCGGCATTCCGGTCATCGGCATTCCGCTCGGCAACATGGCGCTGGCCATGGCCCGCCTCGGCAATCCCGACGACCAGCCGGAGCCGCGCCAGGCGGCCTGCGTGCGGCTGCGGCGGGCGGTGGCGGCGCATCCCTTCATGGTCGCCGGCAGCGGGCGCTTCGATACCCGCGTCATGGAACTGACCGGCGACAAGGCGCTCATCAAGACCGGCGCCGAGGGCGCCTATTGCGCCGCCTTTCCGGAACTCGGCCTCGGCGCCGCCATCAAGGTCGACGACGGCGCAGGGCGCGCCGCCGAGGTGCTGATGGCCCGCCTGCTGGCCCGATTCGGCATTCTCAGCGATGACCAGGCCACCGCCCTCGGCGGCCTCTTCACGACGCCGGTGCTGAATCGCGCCGGCCACCGCGTCGGGGAGATTCGCCCTGCCGCGCGCCTTCCCTTCTAGATCGGCGGCTCGATGAAGGCCGTTCTCTGCCGCGCCTGGGGCGGCCCGGAAAGCCTGGCCGTCGACGAGGTGCCGGCGCCCGAGCCGGCGCCGGACCAGGTGCTGGTCGCCGTGGCGGCCGCCGGCGTCAACTTCGCCGATACCCTGATGATCGCCGGCAAGTATCAGGAAAAGCCGCCGTTTCCCTTCTCGCCGGGTCTCGAGATCGCGGGCACGGTCCGCGCGCTCGGGGCGAACGTCAGCGGGCTGCGCGAGGGCCAGCGGGTCATCGCCCTCACCGATTGGGGCGGCTATGCGGAGGCGGCGCTCGCGCGGGCCGGCGACGTCTACCCGATTCCGGATGCGCTGGAGGCAGCGCGCTTCGGCTGGGCCGAGGCGGCGGGGTTTCCGATCACCTACGGCACCGCCCATGGCGCGCTGCGCTGGCACGCCGATCTGCAGGCGGGCGAGGTGCTGCTGGTACATGGCGCGGCCGGTGGCGTCGGCCTCGCGGCGGTGGAGACCGGCAAGGCGCTCGGTGCCACGGTGATCGCCACTGCGGGCGGTGCCGACAAGCTGGCGGTGGCCCGGGCGCACGGCGCCGATCATCTGGTGGACTACCGCAGCGAGGACATCCGCGAGCGGGTGAAGGCGATCACTGCCGGCAGAGGCGCCGACGTGGTGTTCGATCCGGTCGGCGGCGATGTCTTCGACGCCTCGCTGCGCTGCATCGCGTGGTCGGGCCGCCTGCTGGTCATCGGCTTTGCATCGGGTCGGGTGCCGCAGGTGCCCGCCAACATCCTGCTGGTGAAGAATGTTGCGGTCATGGGGGTGTACTGGGGCTCTTACCGCAAGCACGCGCCGGAGCGGCTGACGGAGCAGTTCCGCGAGCTCTTCCAATGGCTCGAGGCGGGCCTTCTTCGGCCACATGTTTCACATAAGCTTGCTCTTGGCGAAGCTGCCGCAGCCATGACACTGCTGCTCGACAGGCGGTCAACGGGCAAGGTGGTCCTGACTACCGGCCCGGCCTAGCCCGGACTTCTCAAACTATGGTGGCGCGATGACGCCCTGCCATAGTTTGAGAAATCCGGGCTAATATTCCGGCACATCAGGATGTCGATTCCGGCGGCCCTGCCCTTGGCCGGCGCCGACTGTCTTTGCGAGCCGTCCAGCCATGAGCGATAGCGATCGAACCCCGCGCGACAAGGTTCGCGACCAGTACGAAGCCTATCCCTATCCGTCGCGCGATCCGGCCGACGAGGCGCGGCGGCTCGTCGTGGGATCGCCGAGCAACCTGCTGGAGATCAACCACTACCTCTTTGCCGGGCGGCGCGACTTCACCAAGCCGTTCCGCGCGCTGATCGCGGGCGGCGGCACTGGCGACGCCACCATTATGCTGGCCCAGCAACTCTCGGACGTCGCGGCCAGGATGTCGGGCAGCGCGGCGGCTGCCGGCGAGGTGGTCTATCTCGATCTTTCCACCGGCGCTCGCAAGGTGGCCGAGGCTCGCGCCGCCGCGCGCGGGCTGTCCAATATCCGCTTCGTCACCGGCTCGCTGCTTGAGCTCGAAAGCCTGGCGCTCGGCACCTTCGACTACATCGACTGCTGCGGGGTGCTGCACCACCTCCGCGACCCGGAGGCAGGCCTGGCGGCGCTTGCCGGTGCGCTCGCCGGGGACGGCGGCATCGGCATCATGCTCTACGGCACCTACGGGCGCAGCGGCGTCTACCCGCTGCAGGCGGTGCTCCGGACCATGGCGGGCGACCGGCCTCTGGCCGAGCAGGTGAGCGTTGCGCGCCGCCTGCTCGCCAACCTGCCCCCGACCAATCTCTTCGCGCGCAACCCCGTGCTGCGCGATCACACCGGCAGCGATGCGGAGCTGGTCGACCTGCTGCTGCACAGCCAGGACCGCTCCTACACCGTGGACGAGATCGCCGCCCTGCTGGGCGCCGCCGGCCTCAACCTGATCTCCTTCATCGAGCCGCTGCGCTACGAGCCGGCGACCTACCTGAAGGATCCCGTGCTGCTGCGCGCGCTCGACAGCCTGTCGCCGGAAGGCCGCGCCGCTATTGCCGAGAAACTGGCCGGCAACCTGAAGACCCATGTGCTCTACGTTTCGAAGCGGGCAGCCACCGACAGCCTCGCCTGGCCCTACGGCCCGGAGGCGATCCCCTGCCTGCGCGTGCTGGACGGCGCCAAGCTGGCCAAGGCGGTGCAGCGCGACCTGGTGCTGAAGGGCGATTTCGACGGCCTGGCGCTCAAGTTTCCGCTGCCGCGCCTGGCGCCGGCCATCCTGCCGTGGATCGACGGCCGTACCTCGCTGGGCGAGATCCAGACCACCCTCCAGGCCCTCGACCCGCGCCAGGAGTGGGACCACTTCAAGGCGCAGTTCGACCAGCTTTACCAAGTGCTCGGCGGCCTCAACCACCTGCTCATCCGCTACCCGGTCTGACGGCCGCCTTGGCGCAAACGAAAAGGCGGTCCCGAAAACTCCGGGGCCGCCCTCATGTCGTGCGGTTCACGCCTGCCGCTTCGGCAGGCCGGCCACTCAGCTCGCGCTGTGGTCGAGACCGATGTCGCGCAGCAGCCGGTGGTCCAGATGGCGCGTCGCCTGAGCCAGCTTCTGCGCCTTGCGCTCCACCAGGTAGGCATCGCGCAGCTCGACGACCAGCGCGCGGGTCGCCACCGCGAAGCGGCCGAGCAGGCCACCGCGAATCCGGCCGGCGGGGGGCTGACCGGGCAGGTACGAACCACCCGTATAGGTCACGTTGGCCATCGCTCTTGTCTCCTTTCACTGGCGGCCCCGGATGCTCTTTCAGGGGCCGGGCCGCCGCTTGCATGCCAATGTTCTGGCGAGGAGATAGGCCTTCGTTGTGCAGAGCACAAATGCCGCCTGTTCAGGCTGACTATGCAGCCGGAGCATAGCTCCGCTTCATATTAGTTTAACTAAATCAGTGGCTTGTCGCGGGCAAGACAGAACTGGTCGGCTTCGGCGCAGGGGCCGGGCCCGCTCAGGCGCGCAGCGCCGCCAGGCCCTCATAGAGGTCGAGAGCCTCGGGGTTGGCGAGGGCTTCCTTGTTCTTCACCGGGCGGCCATGCACCACGTCGCGCACTGCCAGCTCGACGATCTTGCCGCTCTTGGTGCGCGGGATGTCGGCCACCTGCACCACCTTGGCCGGCACGTGGCGCGGCGTGCAGCCGCTGCGGATCTGTGCCTTGATCCGTGCCGTCAGCGCGTCGTCGAGCACGAGGCCCGGGCGCAGCTTCACGAACAGCACCACGCGCACGTCGCCCTCCCAGTCCTGCCCAATGACGATCGATTCCTCGACCTGCTCCAGCTTCTCGACCTCGCGGTAGATCTCAGCCGTGCCGATGCGAACGCCGCCCGGGTTCAGCGTGGCGTCGGAGCGCCCGTAGACGACGATGCCGTTGTGCTCGGTCAGCTCGACGAAGTCGCCGTGGTGCCAGATGTTGGGATAGGTCTCGAAATAGGCGGCGCGATAGCGCGCGCCGGTGGGGTCGGCCCAGAAGCTGATCGGCATGCAAGGGAAAGGCTTCACGCAGACCAGCTCGCCCTTCTCGCCGCGCACCGGCCTGCCGTGGTCGTTGAACACCTCGACCGCCATGCCGAGGCAGCGGCGTTGGATCTCGCCGCGCCAAACCGGGCCGATCGGATTGCCGCCGACGAAGCAGGAGATGATGTCGGTGCCGCCGGCGATCGACGACAGGCAGACGTCGTCCTTGATGTGGCGGTAGACGTAGTCGAAGCCCTCCGGCACCAGCGGCGAGCCGGTCGAGGTGATGAGCCGCACGCTGGAGAGGTCGTGAGTGGCCTTCGGGTCGAGGCCCGCCTTGTTCAGGGCATCGATGTACTTTGCCGAGGTGCCGAACAGCGTCATCTTCTCGCCGTCGGCGTAGTCGAACAGGATGTTGCCGCCGGGTGCGAAGGGCGAGCCGTCGTAGAGCAGCAGTGTGGCCTCGGAAGCCAGCGCCGAAACCAGCCAGTTCCACATCATCCAGCCGCAGGTCGTGAAATAGAACACGCGGTCGCCGGGCTTCACGTCGCACAGGAGCTGGTGCTCCTTCAGATGCTGCAGCAGGGTGCCGCCGATGCTGTGCACGATGCACTTCGGTTTCCCCGTGGTGCCGCTGGAGAACATGATGTAGAGCGGCGCGTTGAACGGCTGGCGCGCGAAGGCGATGTCGGTGGCCTGGAAGGGCGCCATAAACTCGTCGAGGCGCACGGCCTTGGCGATGGCGGAGACGTCCGGTGCGGCTTCCAGGTAGGAAGCGACGACGACCTTCTTCAGGCTCGGCAGCCCGGCGGTGAATTCGGCGATGCGCGGGCGCGAGTCGATGGCCTTGCCGTTGTAGAAGTAGCCGTCGGCGCAGAACAGCACCTTGGGCTCGATCTGGCCGAAGCGGTCGAGCACGCCCTGCACGCCGAAGTCCGGCGAGCAGGACGACCACACGGCGCCGAGGGAGGCTGTCGCCAGCATGGCGATCACCGTCTCCGGCATGTTCGGCAGGAAGCCGGCGACGCGGTCGCCCGGGCCGACGCCCTCGGCAGCCAGCGCCTGCGCCGTGCGGGAAACGCGGTCGTAAAGCTCCTTATGGGAGAGGCGGCGCTTCACCTTGTCCTCGCCCCAGAACACGATGGCATCCGAGCCGTCGTTGGCGTCCTGGGGGCGCCGGCGCAGCAGGTTCTCGGCGAAGTTCAGCCTGGCATCGGGAAAGAAGCGGGCACCCGGCATCTTGTCGGCATCCACCACCGCGCGCCCGCGCTCGGGGTCGGCGATGACGCCGCAGAAATCCCACACCGCCGTCCAGAAGCCTTCAAGGTCGGTGACCGACCAGTCATAGAGATCGTCATAGTCCTTGAAGTCGAGTCCGCGCTCCTGCCTCAGCCGCGCCAGGAAGGCGGTGAGCTTTGCATCGGCGATGCGGGCCTCGGAAGGCTGCCATAGCGGTGCGGTCATGCAAGCGCTCCCTTCGCGGCCTCCCGCTTCGGCGGCGGGAGGGGCTCATTCGTCGTTGCCTCTGGTTATGCAGCCGCGGCGCAGGAATGCAAGCCCGGCCTGTCGGCGCCTGGCGTCCGCATGGCTGGCCTGCGGCCGTGGGGCTGGCAGCGGCCGCGGCCGGCCCCTAGGATGGCGCCCGCATGCCACCTTTCCGATCTTTCCTCGCGCGCGGCGCCAGCCTCTCCGCACCGGTCCAGGGCGCCCTCTACATGACGGTGGCGGCCTTCCTCTTCGCCCTCATGAACGGGGCGATCCGCCTGCTCGGCGACGGCTGGGGCGCCGACGGAGGCGAGGGCATGCACCCCTTCCAGATCGCCTTTCTGCGCAACCTCTTCGCGCTGGCTTTCATGCTGCCCTGGCTGCTCCGCCACCGCCGCGGCGGCCTCGCGACCGGGCGCCTCGGCACCCATCTCTGGCGCGCCGGCATTGGCCTCATCGCCATGCTCACCTGGTTCTCGGCCATCGCCTATCTGCCGCTGGCCGAGGCGGTGGCGCTGAACTTCACCGTGCCGCTTTTCGCCACCGTCGGCGCGGCGCTCTTTCTCGGCGAGACGGTGCGCGCCCGGCGCTGGACCGCGACGGCGGTCGGCTTGCTCGGCGTCGTCATTATCCTGCGGCCCGGCTTCGCGGAGTTCACGCCGGTGATGGCGCTGCCCATCATTGCCGCCTGCTTCACGGCGGTCACCACGCTCATCGTGAAGTCGCTGTCGCGCACCGAGGCGCCGGCGGCCATCGTCACCTACATGAACCTGCTGCTGACTCCGCTGTCGCTGCTGCCGGCGCTCTTCGTGTGGCGCTGGCCCACACCGACCGAGTGGGCGCTGGGCCTCTTCATCGGGCTCTGCGCCGCGCTGGCGCACAACGCCTTCACACGCGCCTTCGTGCAGGCCGACGCCTCGGCGATGATGCCGTTCGACTATATGCGCCTGCCCTTCGTCGCCGTAGTCGGCTACCTGCTGTTCGCCGAGGTGCCGGACGGCTGGACCTGGGCCGGCGCCGCGGTCATCGCCGGTGCCGCCATCTATATCGCGCAGCGTGAGGCGCAGGTCGCGCGCCAGCGGCCGACGCTGGAGGTTGCCGCCGAAACGGTGAAGGAGCGGTCGTGAAACCGCCCGCCCTCGTCGGCGCCGTTGCCGGCGGCTGGACAAGACTCTCTCCCAACCACCGCGGCGCCCTCTGGATGATCGCCGCCAGCCTCGGATTCACGTTGAACTCGGCGCTGGTGAAGGCGCTGACCATCGGTCCTGCGGGGGCGGAGGGGCTCGACGTCTTCCAGATCGCCTTCGCCCGCGCCCTGTTTTCCTTTGCCCTGCTGCTGCCCTTCCTGCTGCGCGCGGGCCGTGGCTGCCTCGCCACCCGGCATCCGGTCAAGCACGGCATTCGCGCGGTTGCCGGCGCGGTCGCTATGGTCTGCAGCTTCTATGCCGTCGGACGCCTGCATCTTGCCGACTTCACCGCGCTCAGCTTCACCCAGCCGCTCTTCGTCACCGTGCTGGCGGTCGCCCTGCTGGGCGAGGTGGTGCGCTGGCGGCGGTGGGTGGCGACCGCGGTCGGCTTCCTCGGCGTGCTTGTCATGGTGCGCCCCGGCGCTTCCACCTTCGATCCCGCCGCCCTGGTGGCGCTCGCCTCGGTCGCGGGCATCGCCCTAGCGGTCTGCCTGGTGAAGCGCCTGCCGGTCGGCGAGAGCCAGGTCACCATGCTTGCGTACTTCTGCCTCGTGTCGCTCGCCATCACCGTCGTTCCCGCGGTGATCTGGTGGACGCCGCCCAGCGCCACCCAGTGGCTGCTGCTGGCGGGCGTCGGTGGCCTCGGCGTCGCTTCCCAGGCGATGATCATCCGGGCCTACCGAAGCGGGGAGGCGAGCTTCGTTGCGCCGTTCGATTATCTGAAGCTGATCCTCGCCGGGCTGATCGGCTTTGCGGTCTTCGACGAGGTGCCGGGGCTGTGGACCTTCGCGGGTGCCGCGGTCATCGTCGGTGCCACCCTCTATATCGCCCGCCGCGAGGCGGCGCGCGAACTAGAGCCTCGCGGCGAGCGCCGCGTATTCGGCGGAAAGGCGCAGCAGCACCAGTAGGATAAGCAGCCTGTGCAGGCTCAGGTGCTCAGGAACCCTCGCCAGGCCCCGACCTTGGTCCCGACGCCATCGCGGGCGTCGCGTCGTCAAGCAGGCCCAGCAGTTGGAGACGCTGGCGCGCCTGCTCGTGGTGGCGCTCGCCGATGTGGCCGGCCACCAGGCGGATGGTGGTGAAGAGCACTGTGGCATCATCGGTGAAGCCGAGGCCGGCGATGAAGTCGGGCACCAGGTCGCTCGGCACCACGAAATAGGCGAGCGCGGCAAGCAGCATCGCCTTCACGCTGCGCGGCGTCTGCGGGTCGAAGGCGGCGTAGTAGGCGCTGACCGCGTCCTCGAGGAACGGCACCCGCCCAACGCTGCGTTTCAGCTTGGTCCAGAAGCCGCGCTCTACCCTGGCCCGGTTGCGCTCCAGGGCGCCCGGCGCCTGTGCGTCGGAGTTGCTGGGGATGATGTCCTGCCGTGTCATGGCCAGGATATGGGCCCGCCCCGGCTGCTTGACAACGGCCTGTCCACCCCGCCCTTCAGGCGACGTTCCGATAGCGGCCGCCCTGCAGCATCGGCACGGCGGTGCTCGCATCCTCCTGCGCGGCAAGCTCGACATCCTCGGGAAAACCGGCCGCGGCAAGCGCCTGGCCCGAGGGGCAGCCGCTGAGGACGGCAGGAATCTCGTCCTTCAGCTCGCGGTAGGCAGCACGTGCCGCGCGCGCCTCCGGCGACGGCCGCCCCTGCAGTCGCTCGATGATGGCGCCGGCGCCGAGCAGGTCCTCGATGGCCGGCCGCAGGTTGCCGCCCGGCCAATGCTCGCCGGCGGCAATGACGGCGATGCGCTTGCGGATCGACTCGGCGGCCG
>DATCXZ010000231.1:0-1849 GCA_036570545.1 Kiloniellaceae bacterium | reverse complement strand
GCCCGGCGCGATCGCCAGGATCGCCCCCTGGGCATCGCCGGAGGAGCCGGCCGGCCCCTGCGGCGGCGCGCAGCGCAGCAGAGAGGCGACGGTGTCGGTGACCTGCTCGGCGCTGTCCGGCCAGGCGGCGACCTGCACCAGGCTGACGAGACGGCGTTCGGTGAGGATGACGCCGGGCTCGTCGGCGCCGCGCTGGACGACACGCGCCTCGTTGTGGCCCCGCAGCGGCGATATGGCTTCAAGCAAGTTGACGGACTCCCTCGGGGTCGAAGAAGTGGGACGACACCACCTCGACGGCGACGTCGACGTTCTTCAGGGGGTAGGTGGCGATCAGGTTCTGGCCGATGCGTTCGGGGCCGTCCTCCAGCAGGCCGAGGGCGATATACTTCTCCAGGGCCGGGCTGTAGGCGGTCGAGGTGATGTGGCCGAGGCTCTTCGGCGGCGTGCTGGCATCGTTGGCGGCGACGAGGTGCGCGCCGGCGCGGATGGCCTTGCCGTCGGCCGAGACGAAGCCAACCAGCTTCAGCCGCTTGGGATCGGTGAGGCCCTCGCGCTGGTGCATGGCCGAGCCGATGAAATGCTTCTTCGTCGACACCATGGCACCGAGTCCGAGATCGCCGGCCGTGGTGCGGCCGTCGAGTTCCGGGCCCGCCACGTGGCCCTTCTCGATGCGCAGGGTGCCGAGCGCCTCGAGGCCATAAGGAATGATGCCGAAGGGCTCGCCGGCCTCGAGAAGGCGTGTCCACACCGCTTCGCCGTAGTGGGCGCCGCAGTAGACCTCGTAGGCGAGCTCGCCCGAGAAGGAGAGGCGGGCGACCAGCACCGGCACGCCGGCAAGATGCCCCTTGCGCACGCCCATGAAGGGCAGCGCCTCGCGGCTCACGTCGATGTCGTCGAGCGCGGCGGCGAGCACGTCGCGGCTCTTGGGCCCGGAGACCGCCATGCCGGCCCACTGCTCGGTGATGGAAGTCACCGCCACCTTCATCTCCGGCCAGACCGCCGCCAGCAGGAACTCGAGCTGCGACAGCACCGGCGCGGCGTTGGCGGTCGTCGTGGTCATCAGGAACTGCGTCTCGCTCAGGCGCCAAGTGGTCCCGTCGTCCCACAGGAAGCCGTCCTCGCGCAGCATGAGGCCGTAGCGTGCCTTGCCCTCCGGCAGCTTCAGGAAGCCGTTGGAGTAGACGCGGTTCAGGAACGCGGCGGCGTCGGGACCCTGCACGTCGATCTTGCCGAGGGTCGAGACGTCGGCGATGCCGACCGCGGCGCGCACCTGGCGTGCCTCACGCACATAGGCCTGCTCCACCGTCTCGCCGGGCCGCCCGTAGATGCGCGGACGCTCCCAGATGCCCGCCGGCATCATCTCGGCGCCCTGTGCGACGTGCCAGTCGTGCATCGCCGTGCGCCGGGTCGGCCGGAAGTGCGCGCCGACGCCCTGGCCGGCGAGCGCACCGAGCGCCACCGGCGTGTAGGGCGGGCGGAAGCGGGTGGCGCCGACCTCGGGGATGGAGAGCTGCCGCTCGCGCGCCATCAAGGCGAGGCCGATGACGTTGGAGGTCTTGCCCTGATCGGTGGCCATGCCGAGCGTCGTATAGCGCTTCAGATGCTCGACTGAGCGGAAGCCCTCCAGGTGCGCGAGGCTCACATCGGAGGCCGTCACGTCGTGCTGCAGGTCGACGAAGGCTTTTCCTTTGCCTCGCCCATTCTTGCTTTGGGGCCGGGCATCCCACACCGGCAGCGGCGCGTCGGCGAGCGGCTCGACCTGCACCGCGGGCAGAGCGACTGGACTGGGCGCGCAGCCGGCAGCCCGTGCCGCTTCCGCACCGGCCGCTGCCCCTTCGGCGAGAGCCCC
>DATCXZ010000230.1:0-7030 GCA_036570545.1 Kiloniellaceae bacterium | reverse complement strand
GCGGCCACCGCCGACCGGGCAGCCGGCGGGCCGGCCGCGGGCGCTCTGCGCGATCATCTGCTGGCCGAGGTGCCGATCGCGGCCGGGCTCGTCGTCTCCGCCTACTGGCCGCTGGGCGACGAGATCGACCCCCGCCCGCTGATGGAGGCCCTCCACCGCCGCGGCATCCGGCTGGCGCTGCCGGCGATCCGCGCGGCCGCGGAGCCGCTCGATTTCCGCGCCTGGCAGCCGGGCGATGCCCTGGAGCCTGCCGGCTTCGGCACTTGCCAGCCATCGGCGGCTGCGCCGCTGCTGCAGCCCGATCTGCTGCTGGTGCCGCTGCTGGCCTTCGATGCGGCGGGCTACCGCCTCGGCTACGGCGGCGGCTTTTATGACCGCAGCCTTGCCCTGCTGCGCGCAACAGGCGATATCCTGGCCGTCGGCCTGGCCTTCGCGGCCCAGCAGGTGGCGGCGGTCCCGCGCGAGGCGACCGACCAGCCGCTCGACCTGGTGGTCACCGAGGCGGGCGCCGCGCCGAGGGGCGGCGCGCAACCAGCAAGGAAAGCGTAGGGTTCATGCGAATTCTGTTCTGCGGGGATGTGGTCGGCAGGCCGGGCCGCGATGCTGTTGCGGCGCATCTCCCGGGGCTGCGCCAGCGCCTCAGCCTCGACTTCGTCATCGTGAACGGCGAGAACGCGGCCTCCGGCTTCGGTATCACCGACAAGATCTGCCGCCAGCTTTTCGAAGCCGGGGCCGACGTCATCACCGGCGGCAACCATAGCTGGGACCAGCGCGAGGTGATGTCCTACATCGCCGGCGAGCCGCGCCTGCTGCGCCCGCACAACTTTCCGGCCGGCACGCCCGGGCGCGGCAGCGGCGTGTTCGAGACCCGGCGCGGCAAGAAGGTGCTGGTGCTGAATGTCATGGGCGCGCTGTTCATGGAGGACCTCGACGACCCCTTCGCCTGCATCGCCGCGGAGCTGGCGCGCCACCGCCTCGGCGCCACGGTCGATGCCGCGGTGCTGGATTTCCATGCCGAGGCGACCTCGGAGAAGATGGCCGCCGGCCACTACGTCGACGGCCGCGTCTCGCTCTTCGTCGGGACCCACACTCATGTGCCGACCGCCGACGCGATGATCCTCTCCGGCGGCACCGCCTATCAGAGCGACGCCGGCATGTGCGGCGACTACGATTCCGTGATCGGCATGGACAAGACCGTGCCGATCGAGCGCTTCGTGAAGAAGGTCAAGGGCGAGCGCCTGTCGGTCGCCGGCGGCGAGGGCACGCTCTGCGCCGTTTTCGTGGAAACCGACGACAGCACCGGCTTTGCCCGCCGCGTCGCCCCGGTCAGGCTGGGCGGGCGGCTTGCGGAAACCGTGCCGGATTAGGACTTCAGTTGGGGCGACGGCCGGCGGAGATGGCGAGGAAGCGCTCGACCTCCGAGTGCAGGATCTCGGTCTGCTGGCTCATCTCCGCGGCCAGCCGGCGGGTGCCCTCGAGGGCGGCGGCGGTCGGGACGGCGGCCCCCGGCGTGGCAGCGAGGGCGACCAGTTCATCGAGCGCGTTGAGGGCGGCGTCGGCGGCGAAATCCTCGACCAGGTCGGCCGCCTTGTCGAGGCGGCGGGCCACCTCGGCGGCGTCCTGGGAGACCTCCTCGGTGATGGCCAGATCGATGATGTTCAAGGGCCGCTGCATGGTTTCGTCCTCGGCAAAAGGCTGCGCAGGCCATAGAGGGTGCTCGCAGGGCATTAAGATGGCGTTAACCGGCGGCGCGTCATTTCTACTGTGATGAGGTCTACTGCGCTGAGGCGGCAATCCCGCAGTAATCCCCCGCCGAAGGACTTTAGATCGTCTCTGAGAACTGCTAGAAGCCGCCCTAATATCGCCATATTGGGGGCTTATCCGTTGCGCTGGTATGCCCCGCTTCACTCAATATGTGGTAGACTAAGCCTTATTGCGTCCCACAATCTAGCAGCAGGATCGTCGAGTAATGGCGGGCCATTCACAGTTTAAGAACATCATGTACCGCAAGGGCGCGCAGGATAAGAAGCGCGCCAAGCAATTTGCGCGGCTGACCAAGGAAATCATGGTCGCGGCCAAGTCGGGCCTGCCGGAGCCGGACAAGAATCCGCGCCTGCGTGGCGCCATCCTGACCGCGCGCCAGGCCAACATGCCGAAGGACAACATCGAGCGGGCCATCAAGCGTGCGGCCGGCGGCGAGGACGACACCAACTATGAAGAGGTGCGCTACGAAGGCTACGGCCCCGGCGGCGTCGCCGTCATCGTCGAGGCGCTGACCGACAATCGCAACCGCACGGCCGGCGAGGTGCGCTCCGCCTTCAGCAAGCACGGCGGCACCCTGGGAGAGACGAATTCGGTCTCCTTCATGTTCGACCGCATGGGCGTCATCGCTTATCCGGCCAAGATCGCCTCGCCCGAGACGGTCTTCGAGGCGGCGGTCGAAGCCGGCGCCAGCAATGTCGAGAGCAGCGCGGAACTGCACGAGGTCACCTGCGACCCCGACGACTTCACCGCGGTGCGCGACGCCCTGACCGAGAAGTTCGGCGATCCCACCTCGGCGGAGCTGACCTGGCGTCCGCAGACCACCGTGGCGATCGACGAGGAGAGGGCGCAGACCATGCTGAAGCTGCTGGACATGTTGGACGAGAGCGACGACGTGCAGCGGGTTTCGGCCAACTTCGAGATCAGCGACGACGTCATGGCGCGCCTGACGGCCTAGCCGTCGGAGTGCCGCGGCCGAGATTGGGGGCCGAGATTGGGGAACGAAGCAACCGCATGCGCGTACTAGGGCTTGATCCGGGATTGCGTCAGACCGGCTGGGGCGTGATCGACGCCGACGGCAACCACCTGAAGCATGTGGCCAACGGTGTCGTCGTGTCCGACCGCAAGGCCGATCTTGCCGAGCGGCTGCTGCAGTTGCACCGTGCCCTCGCTGACGTGGTGGCCGCTCACTGCCCGGAGACCGCGGCGGTGGAGGTGACGCTCGCCAACAAGAACCCGTCTTCCACCCTGAAGCTCGGCATGGCCCGTGGCATCGCTCTCCTGACTCCGGCGCTGGTGGGTCTCTCGGTTGCCGAGTACCTGCCGATGATCGTGAAGAAGGCGGTTGTCGGAACCGGCCATGCGGACAAGGAGCAGGTCGCCATGATGGTGACCCGACTGCTGCCGGGCTGCAGCGTCGCCGCGGCGGATGCTGCCGACGCGCTGGCGGTTGCCATTTGCCACGCCCACCACGTCTCCACCGGCCGCCGGTGGTCCGCCGGGGTGGCGGACCCGCTCGCCGCCCGCGCTGCCCCCCGGGATGTCGTGGGGGGAGGCCGGGCGTGATCGGCAAGCTCACGGGCATCGTCGATTCCAGCGGCGACGACTGGGCGATCCTCGACGTCGGCGGGGTCGGCTACATGGTCTTCTGCTCGGGACGCACGCTGGGACTGCTGCCGCCGGCCGGCGGCAGCGCCACCCTGTGGATCGAGACCCACGTGCGCGACGATCACATCCACCTCTACGGCTTCGCCGACCCGGCCGAGCACGATTGGTTCAAGTTGCTGCAGAGCGTGCAGGGCGTCGGTGCCAAGATGGCGCTGGCGGTGCTCTCGGTGCTGCCGCCGCACGACCTGGTGCGCGCCATCGCGGCGCAGGACAAGGCGGCCATCGCGCGCGCCCACGGCGTCGGCCAGAAGCTCGCCGGGCGCATCGCCAGCGAGTTGAAGGACAAGGCCGGCGGCATCGTGCTGGGGCCGGTCGCGGCCGCCAACGGCGGTGGCCGCGGTGAGATCTCGGAGGATGCGGTCTCCGCGCTGGTGAACCTCGGCTACCGCCGGGCCGAAGCTTTCGCCGCCGTTGCCAAGGCGAGCGGCGACCTCGGCCGCGGCGCCAGCGTCGAGTCCCTCATCAAGGCCGGCCTCAAGGAGCTGGCGTCGTGAACGACGGACGGGCAGAGGAGCGCATTCTGGCGCCGGACTTCCGCGAGGAGGATGCCGGCGAGCTGACTCTCAGGCCTTCGCACCTCGATGACTTCATCGGGCAGCGGACGGTGCGCGAGAACCTGCGCGTCTTTGTCGAAGCGGCGCGCGGCCGCGGCGATGCGCTCGACCACGTGCTGTTCTTCGGCCCGCCGGGGCTCGGCAAGACGACGCTGGCGCAGATCGTGGCGCGCGAGATGGGCGTCGGCTTCCGCGCCACCTCCGGCCCGGTGATCGCGCGCGCCGGCGATCTGGCGGCGATCCTCACCAACCTGCAGCCGCGCGACGTCCTGTTCATCGACGAGATCCACCGCCTGTCGCCGGCGGTGGAGGAAGTGCTCTATCCGGCGATGGAGGATTTCCACCTCGACCTCATCATCGGCGAGGGGCCGGCGGCGCGCTCGGTGCGCATCGACCTGCCGCCCTTCACCCTGGTCGGCGCCACCACGCGCTCCGGCCTCATCACGACGCCGTTGAGGGAACGTTTTGGCATCCCTCTGCGTCTGCAGTTCTATGAACCGGACGAGCTCGAGCTCATTGTCAGTCGCGGAGCACGTGTGCTGGGCATGCGGCTGACGACCGACGGTGCGGCAGAGATCGCCCGCCGGTCGCGTGGTACGCCGCGCGTCGCTGGCCGGCTGCTGCGCCGGGTGCGCGACTTCGCCGCCGTCGCCGGCGTCGAAACCGTGGCCGCGGTGCAGGCGGACGGTGCGCTGCGCCGCATGGACGTCGACGAACGCGGACTCGATGCCATGGACCGGCGCTACATGCGCTGCATCGCCGATAACTACGGCGGCGGCCCCGTCGGCGTCGAGACGATGGCGGCGGCGCTGTCGGAGCAACGTGACGTGCTGGAAGAGGTGATCGAGCCCTACCTGATTCAGCAGGGCCTGGTGCAGCGCACGCCGCGCGGCCGTGTGCTGACGCGCGGTGGCTTCGGCTACCTTGGCCTCGACGTGCCGCGCAGCCTGGAGCAGCTCGACCTGCTGGGCGGCGGGCCGCTCGGGGAGGCCGAGACGTGAGCGCCCAGGCCGCATCGGCGCTATCCGGACGGGTGGAGCATGGCGAGCATCGCTATCCCGTGCGCGTGTTCTACGAGGACACCGATGCCGGCGGCATCGTCTATCACGCGCGCTACCTGCACTTCGCCGAGCGGGCGCGCACCGAGCTGCTGCGCCTGGCCGGCATCGAGCAGGCGCAGCTCCGCCAGCGCCACGACATGATGTTCGCGGTGCGTCGCTGCGAAATCGACTTCCACCGGCCGGCGCACCTCGACGATCTCGTCGAGGTGCGCTCGCGCCTCACCGCGCTCAGCGGCGCCAGGCTGAACGCGGTGCAGGAGATCTGGCGCGCCGGCGAGCAGCTTGCGCGTCTCGTCGTCGAGGTCGCCTCGCTGCGTGGCGATGGCCGGCCGACCCGCATTCCGGCGCCGGTGCGCGACGCCCTCGAACCCTTCGTGCAGCCTTTGGAGCAGCGATAACCCATGGAACAGGATGCCGTTAACTCTCTTGTGCTCGACGGCTCGGTCGACCCGGCCATGTCGGTCTGGGGTCTCTTCATGGAGGCCGACATCGTCGTGCAGGTGGTGATGCTCCTGCTGCTGCTGGCCTCGTTCTGGAGCTGGGCGATCATCTTCGAGAAGGTGCTGCGCCTGCGCCGCCTGAAGGAGCGCGCCGGCCAGTTCGAGGAGGCCTTCTGGTCGGGTGGATCGCTCGACGATCTCTACGACCGCCTCGACAACCGGCCGCCCGATCCGATGTCGTCGATCTTCGTCTCGGCGATGCGCGAATGGCGCCGCTCGGCCGCGCGTGGCATCGCCGCCTCGATGGAGGTGAAGTACGGCCTGCAGCAGCGCATCGAGCGGGTGATGGAGATCGCGCTGGGACGTGAGATGGACCGCCTGGAGCGCCACATGACCTTCCTCGCCTCGGTCGGCTCGGCGGCGCCCTTCATCGGCCTGTTCGGCACGGTATGGGGCATCATGAACGCCTTCACCTCGATCGCCGCGGCGAAGAACACCAGCCTTGCGGTGGTGGCGCCGGGCATCGCCGAGGCGCTGTTCGCCACCGCGCTCGGCCTGGTCGCCGCGATTCCTGCGGTGATCGGCTACAACAAGCTGTCGAACGACCTCGGGCGCTACGCCGGACGGCTGGAGGCCTTCTCCGGCGAGTTCGGCGCGATCCTGTCGCGCAAGCTGGACGAGAAGGGCTGAGCGCATGGCCGCGACCCTGATGCCCGCAAGCGGGCGCCGCGGCAGCCGCGGAGCCAAGCGGCGGTATCGCCCGCTCAGCGAGATCAACGTGACGCCCTTCGTCGACGTCATGCTGGTGCTGCTCATCGTGTTCATGGTGACGGCGCCGCTGCTGACCGTCGGCGTGCCGGTCGATCTGCCGAAGACCCGGGCGCAGTCGATCGCCGATCCCGACGAGCCGCTGGTGATCTCGGTCAATGCCGAGGGGCAGATCTACCTTCAGGATTCCGAGGTGGAGCTGAGCCAACTCGTGCCGCGGCTGCGCGCGATCACCGAGAGCAAGCCGGACACGCGCATCTTCGTGCGCGGCGACAAGGCGATCGCCTACGGCCGCATCATGCAGGTGATGGGCACGGTGAACACGGCCGGCTTCCAGCGTGTCGCCCTGATCGCCGAGCTGCCCCAGGAGCGCCCGGGCGAGCCGGCCGCGCCGGCCCCGAAGAGCGAAGCCGATCCCGCCGGGCAGCAGTGACCCGCCGGATCCCGTCATCGGTCACGAGGAAGGAAGCGACAGCGCAGCGCCATTATGGGTAAGGCATCGATCCTTTCCGCGCTTCTGCACCTGGGCGTCATCGTCGCCCTGGTGATCGGGCTGCCCGTGCTGCACGACCCCATGGTCGATTTCCGCTCGGTGCCGGTGGAAATGGTGATGCTGCCGGAGGCGAGTACCGACGCACCGGTGCCGGAGCCCGAGGAGGCCCCCGAGCCGGTGGTGAACCAGGCCCCCGAGCAGGCGCCGGAGCCGCAGCCGGAGATCGCCCAGGCGCCGACCCCGACACCCACGCCCGCCCCGGTGCCGGAGCCGGCGCCAGAGCCG
>DATCXZ010000229.1:0-4333 GCA_036570545.1 Kiloniellaceae bacterium | reverse complement strand
GCTGGAGCGCAGCCGGCGGCGCAGCGGCCACCAGCGCAGGGCGTCCTCGCCCCAGCTCACCGCCAGCATGAGCAGCGCGACGCAAAGGCCGGTGACCATCAGGCGGCCGGGATCGACGCCGGGGATCAGCGTCGGCAGGATGGCCTGGGTCACCGCCGTCGGCGCCCACACCAGGAACCAGGCGAAGCCGCGCAGCAGGGCGCTGAGCTGGCGGCGCTCGCGCACCAGGCCGATCTCGTCGAGCTGCTCGCGCGTAAGGCTGTCGCCGCGCACGCCGCGCTGGATGATCGGCGCCAGCAGGCTGAGCGAGCCGAGGTTGATGAGCACCGAGAAGAAGTGGCTGCCGAGGAAGACGGCGAGGAAGCGCCACTGTGGTGGCTGCTGGGCCACGTAGGTGCCGCAGGTGAGCACCGCGGGCGAGGTGATGCCGCCCTCGCGCAGCAGGGCCATGAGCAGGATGAAGGCGGCGAGGAAGGCGGAGCGGTCGAGGCCGCGCAGCGCCAGCGCCCAGGGCTCCGGATCATAGGCCAGGGCGAGCGCGAAAAGGGCGGCGCAGAGGCAGAGCAGGTAGCCCTCGCGCAGGCGCAGGCGTCGCCAGCCGATCAGCGGCGTGCCGAGCACCAGGACCGCGCCGGCCGCCTCCGCCACGGCATTGCCGGAAAACAGCACCAGCAGTTCCGTCGCCATGAGGGCGAGCAGCCAGGGACCGAGCAGCAGCCTGGCGGGGCCCTCGGAACCGGCGGGGTTGCCAAGGCCGGCGCTGCCCGCAGCCGTCATGCTGGAGCCTTCTTCTGCGGCACGAAGCGCAGGGTGGCGGCCGGCGCCACTTCGGCCCCGGCCACGCCGTCGGCGAGGCGGCTGCGGTGCCGGTCGGAGTCTTCGGGCATCACGCGGCGGGGTTTCCAGCTCATGAGGGATTTATGAAGAGTGGACGGCGGGGCTGCCGAGTGCAGCCATTCTACGGACTTTCCAAGGGCTTGTGCCAGCTTTCGCGGTTGCATGGCTGCCTTGCGCCGGCTGGCGGTCCGCGCCGGCGGCCGTTGCGCCGCCTCAGCCTGCGCGCATTTGGCGTTTTGGATGTCGGCTGAAAAGCCTTACCCTGCGCGCCTGGGTCGAACGGCTGTATGGGAGTGCGGATGTCGGATGTGCGTTGCCTCTGGGAAGCGGCGGCGATGCTGGGCGAGGGACCACTGTGGTCGCCCGGCGAAGGCGCGCTCTACTGGGTGGACATCAAGGCGCCGGCGCTGCACCGCTACCGCCCGGCCGACGGCGACAAGACCTCCTGGGTGATGCCGGAGCCGATCGGCTGGGTGATCGAGCGCTCCAACGGTCTCGGCCTCGTCGCCGGCTTCAAGCAGCGTGGCTTTGCCTTTATCACGCCCGGCACCATGATGCTGGAAACCATCGGCCAGCCCGAGCCGGACTATCCCGACAACCGCTTCAACGATGCCAAGGCCGACGACCAGGGTCGCATCTGGGCGGGCACCATGGACGACGGCGAGCGCGAGGCGACCGGCGCGCTCTATCGGCTCGATCCCAACCTCGACTGGCAGCGCATGGACCGCGGCTACGTGGTGACCAACGGGCCGGCGTTCAGCCCCAACTACCGCACGCTGTACCACAGCGACACCGCCAAGGGCACGATCTACGCCTTCGACCTGTCGCCCGACGGCAAGATCGCCAACAAGCGTGTGTTCGCCACCATTCCCGAGGGCGACGGCTATCCCGACGGCATGACCTGCGATGCCGAGGGCGGGATCTGGGTCGCGCACTGGAATGGCTGGCGCATCACCCGCTTCACGCCGGCGGGCGAGGTCGACCGCGTCATCGAGATGCCGGTCGCGCAGGTGACCAACTGCGCCTTCGGTGGACCCGACTTCGACTGCCTCTACATCACCACGGCGGCGATCAATCTCGACGAGACGGCGCTGGAACGGCAGCCGCTCGCCGGCGGCCTCTTCGCAATCGTGCCCGGCGTGAAGGGACTTCCCGCAGGGAAGTTCGGCGGGTAGCAGACTTTTCCCTCCCGGCACATCCTGACCAACCCACCAGATTGCTGTGGTCAGGCCAAATGCAACGCCTCAATCGTCATGCTCGGGCTTGACCCGAGCATCCAGGGCGATCACTCCGCCGCTTGCCCTGGACCCTCGGCTCAAGGCCGAGGGTGACGATTGAGTGGGTGGCGCCGCTGGCGGCGTCGTCCCAAACGTCGTGTGCACACGCCAGCTCCTCGTGGGAGAGGGATAACATCAATCCGCCACCACGTGCTGGCGCTGCTCGCCGAGGCCGGTGATGCCGAGGGTCATGACGTCGCCCGGTTTCAGGTAGATCGGCGGCTTCTGGCCCATGCCGACGCCGGGCGGCGTGCCGGTGGTGATGATGTCGCCGGTCTGCAGGCTCATGAAGCGGCTGACGTAGCTGATCAGGTGCGCCATGCCGAACACCATGGTGCGGGTGCTGCCATCCTGGAAGCGCTGGCCGTTCACCTCGAGCCAGAGGGGGAGATCCTGCGGGTCGGGCACTTCGTCCGGCGTCACCAGCCAGGGGCCGACCGGGCCGAAGGTGTCGGCGCTCTTGCCCTTCACCCATTGGCCGGTGCCCTCGAGCTGGAAGCCGCGCTCGGAGACGTCGTTCACGATGCAATAGCCGGCGACGTGCTGCAGGGCGTCGGCTTCATCGATGTACTTGCCAGGCGTGCCGATGACGCAGGCGAGTTCGACCTCCCAGTCGCACTTCTGCGCGCCGCGCGGGATGACGACATTGTCGTTGGGTCCGCAGATGCTGCTCGTCGCCTTCATGAAGATGACCGGCTCCTTCGGCACCGCGACGCCGGCCTCGGCGGCGTGGTCCGCATAGTTGAGGCCGATGGCGATGAACTTGCCGACGCCGCCGACGCAGGGGCCGAGACGTGGCGAGCCCTCGATCTCGGGCAGGCTCTCGAGGTCGAGATCCTTCAGCGTGTCGAGCGAATCCGGCAGCAGCATCGCGCCGCCGATGTCGGCGATGTGGCCCGAGAGATCGCGCAGCGTGCCCCGGCGGTCTACAGCCCCGGGCTTTTCCTGGCCTACGGGACCATGGCGCAGCAGTTTCATGTCATCCTCTCCTCGGAGTACAGAAGCGTTTCGGTCGTGTTGTCGGTGGTACCGGTCACACCGGCGTCAGCACCGGCTTGCCGGCGAAGTGGGCGCGCAGGTTGTCGACCACGAGGTCGCCCATGGCGCGGCGGGTTTCGCGAGTGGCGCTGGCGGCATGCGGCTGCAGCACCACCTGCTCCATCTTCAGCAGCGCCTCCGGCACATTGGGCTCGGCCTCGAAGACGTCGAGGCCGGCGCCGCCGAGGCGTCCTTCCTGCAGGGCGGCGACAAGAGCAGGCTCGTCGACCACCGAGCCGCGCGCCACGTTGATGAACACGCCTTCGGGTCCGAGCGCGTCGAGCACCGCGCGGTTCACGATCTTGTCGGTGGCCGGCCCGCCGGGGCAGATGGCGACGAGATAGTGGCTGTCGCGCGCCATCTCAACCAGATCCGCATAGAAGCGATAGGGCACGTCCTGCTTGCTGCGGCCGTGATAGGCGATCTCCATGTCGAAGACCGCAGCTTTGCGGGCGATCTCCCTGCCGATGCGGCCAAGGCCGAGGATGCCGAGGCGGCGGCCGCGGATGGCGCGGGTCAGGGGCATGCGCTGCTGCAGCCACTTGCCCTCGCGCACGTAGCGGTCGCCGTTGCAGATCTCGCGCGAGGTGGCGAGCAGCAGGGCGATCGCCATGTTGGCGACGTCGTCGTTCAGCACGTCGGGCGTGTTGGTGACGATGATGTTGCGCCTGGCGGCGTGCGCGAGATCGATGGCGTCGACCCCGACGCCGTAGCAGCCGATGATCTCCAGCTTCGGCAGGGCATCCATCAAGGCGGCCTTGGCGCCGAGATGCCCGCCGGTGGCGATGGCGCGCACCGCGCCGCCGACCTGCTTCAGGAGGGCGTCGCGATCGGCCGTCTCCCACAGGCGATGGACGGTGAAGTCGCTGTCCAGCGCCGCCATGACATGCGGCATCATCGGGCCGACCATAACCAGTTCCGGCTTCACGCTTTCCTATCTCCAGCCAATCGAATGCCCCAGGACGAGACGCACCCGGCGCAGTCGCAAGGCGCGGGCGGTGTTCTTTGAGGACGCTGCCGTTCTGCATTGGACAGCTTGTCCATCAATAGCAAACCTGGGCGGGAGCGCCAAGCTGGCACGTGCGTCTCGAGGGGCGCCGCGCAACGGCCCGGCGGCAGGCGGATTGCGCAACCGTGGCGCGGCGGTCACAATCGCGCACCACGGCGGCGGCAGCGCGCGG
>DATCXZ010000228.1:0-2757 GCA_036570545.1 Kiloniellaceae bacterium | reverse complement strand
ATCAACAAGCTGGTGCGCACCAGCCGCCAGATGCTGCACGAGATCGGCCGCGAGCCGACGCCGGAGGAACTGGCCGAGCGCCTCGTCATGCCGCTGGAGAAGGTGCGCAAGGTGCTGAAGATCGCCAAGGAACCGATCTCCCTCGAGACGCCGATCGGCGACGAGGAGGACAGCCACCTCGGCGACTTCATCGAGGACAAGAACGCGGTGATCCCGCTCGACGCGGCGATCCAGTCCAACCTGCGCGAGACCACGACGCGGGTGCTGGCGAGCCTCACCCCGCGCGAGGAACGCGTGCTGCGCATGCGCTTCGGCATCGGCATGAACACCGACCACACCCTCGAGGAAGTCGGCCAGCAGTTCTCGGTGACCCGCGAGCGCATCCGCCAGATCGAGGCCAAGGCGCTCAGGAAGCTGAAGCACCCCAGCCGCTCCCGCAAGCTGAGGTCGTTCCTGGATACGTGATCGAGGCGACGATGATCCCACGGAAAAGGGCCGCCCTTGAGAGCGGCCCTTTTCCATTGCGTCCCGACGACGCTCGGTTAGCTTTGCGTCATGGAAATCGTCTTTCTCGGCACCGGCTGTCCGGTGGTTTCGACGGAGCGTTACGGGCCGGCTCAGCTCATTCTCGCTGACAACGCGAAAATCCTCGTCGATTGTGGCTCCGGCGTGACGCAGCGCCTGGTCGCCGCCGGCACGCCCGGGCGCGCGCTCGACGCGCTGCTGCTGACCCACCTGCACTCGGACCATCTGGTCGATCTCTACCAGCTCATCGTCTCGTCGTGGCACCAGGGGCGCGACCGGCCGCTGCCGGTCTATGGACCGCCCGGCACGCGGCGCTATGTCGAGGGACTCATGGCGCTGTGGGAGCCCGAGCTCAGCCTGCGCATCGCGCACGAGAAGCGGCCTTCCACGGCCGCGCTAGAGGTTGCGGTGACCGAGATCGCCGCCGGCCAGACGCTCACCTTCGGCAGGACGCAGGTCGAGGCGGTGGCGGTGGATCACAAGCCGGTGCGCCACGCCTTCGGCTTCGTTTTCCGCAGCGGCGGCCTCATCCTCGCGCTTTCCGGCGACACCCGGCGCTGCGAAGCCTTGATCGCGGCAGCGCGCGGCGCCGACCTGCTGGTGCACGAGGTCTTCATCCACCGCGAGCTGCCGGTGGTGCCGGGGGTGCGCTCGGCGGAGACGGTGACTAACGTGGCCGGCTATCACACCCTGTCGAGCGAGGTCGGCAAGATCGCGGCCGAGGCCGGCGTGAAGGCGCTGGCGCTTACCCACTTCGTGCCACCGGCGGCCGACCGCGCCGCCCTGCTGGCGGAGGTTGCCGCCGATTTCGCCGGGCCGCTGGTGCTGGCCGAGGACCTGCTGCGCATCGACCTCGCGGCACGCGACTTCGCTATGCCAACGCGCATTTGTCTTTCGGGCATTTGCCTTTCGAATGACCGCGTTCAGCCGGCGACGTTGGTGCCGTCGGAGAGAACCTCGATGCGGACCTCCGCCACCCCGTCCTCGACGATGCCAAGCCGCTTGGCGGCGGCGCGCGAGAGGTCGATGAGACGGTCCTCGGCGAAGGGGCCGCGATCGTTGATGACCACCTCCACGAAGCGGCTGTTGGCGAGGTTGGTGACCCGCACGCGGCTGCCGAAGGGGAGGGTCTGGTGGGCGGCGGTCAGTGCCGCCATGTCATAGCGTTCGCCGCTGGCGGTGAGGCGGCCGTGAAATTTTGCGCCGTACCAGGAGGCGAGTCCCGTGTAGCTCGCGGCGACGGCTGGCTTCGGCGCGGGGGCCTCCGGCACGTCGGACTCCGGCAGCGCCGCGAGGTTGGGGGCAGCCGACGGCGCGGCGCGGGCGGCGACCGTGGGCGAAGGGTAGGGTGTGGGCGGAGGATATGGCGTGGCGACGTCCGCGTCCGCCGCCTGCGGCCGGGTGGCGTCGGGGGCGCAGGCCACGAGCAGCAGGACGAGAAGCCCGCTCAGCGCCGCCGCGCCGGCCTTGGCCCCTGCGTCAGGAAGCCGACGAACTTGCGTCCCTATTCCCACCAGGGCTTACCGAGATCGATGGTGTCCTCGTCGGTCAGCGCGCCGGTGAGGCCACCGGCGGCGGCGCCGATGAGGGCTCCTTCGACGATGCTGAGGCCGGTGACGACACCGACAGCCGTGCCAGCCGCCGCGCCGATGCCGGCACCGCTGAGGCCGCGGTCGCCGGTCGAGCTGCCGCAGGCGGAGAGCAGGAAGGCCGCGGCGACAAGAGCGACCGGCATTACAGCGACTCTACGAGCCATTCGAACTCTCCTTTTGAAGTGACGTCATCAGGATAGCGGGGATATAGGTAAAGCCCGGTGGCCGCGGCTATGTCAAAACTGTGCCTTAACAAATCTTGCCGGGAGCTATTGTTTGTTTGTACCGTAGTCTCTGCAGGGATTGTCAAGGCGAGCATTGCCACAGGTGCCCGGCCACTTGGCCGATCTGCCGTTATCCTCGTCTTGTTTCAGACATTTTCCGTTCAGGTTCTGTTTCGGAGTCGCATTAATGCAGGTAGTTGAATCCTGCCCCCCTCAATCGCGCACAGGGCTCGTCTGCCCCCCGCGCCTCGCCCGATAAGCGGCGGCGGGGATGCGGCTTGTCCTGCCCGCTCGCGTGCTGCCTGTGCTGGCCCTGATGCTGCTGATGGCGGGCTGTGCCGCCCCGCAGGCGACGGCGCAGGGAGAGGGCGGCCGCCGCTTCTTCGGCATCGGGCCGCGGGCCGCGCAGCAGGCCG
>DATCXZ010000227.1:0-19275 GCA_036570545.1 Kiloniellaceae bacterium | reverse complement strand
TTGTGCCGAGGCGCGCGGCTGGCCGGTGCGCACGCCGCAGACCCTGCGCACGCCCGACGCGCGGGCCGAATTCGCCAGGCTCGACCTCGATGTCGCTGTCGTGGTGGCCTACGGCCTCATCCTGCCGCAGGCGGTGCTCGACGCGCCGCGGCTCGGTTGCGTGAACGTGCATGCCTCGCTGCTGCCGCGCTGGCGCGGTGCCGCGCCGATCCAGCGTGCCGTCCTTGCCGGCGATGCCGAAACCGGCATCACCCTCATGCAGATGGAGGCGGGGCTCGACACCGGCCCCATGCTGCTGCGCCAGGCGCTGGCGATCGACCGCCTGAATGCCGGGGAGATGCACGATCGCCTGGCCACCCTCGGCGCCGCCATGATCGACGAGGCCCTGCAGGGCCTCGCCGGTGGCACGCTGAGCGCAACGCCGCAGCCGGCCGAGGGCGTCACCTACGCGGAGAAGATCGACAAGGCCGAGGGACACCTCGACTGGCGCGAGGACGCCGGGGCGCTGGAGCGCCGCGTGCGCGCTTTCACGCCCTGGCCGGGCGCCTTCTTCGAGGTACGAGGCGAGAAGGGCGGCGAGCGCGTGAAGGTGCTGGCGGCAGAGGTTCGCGCGGAAAAGGGCGCGCCGGGGCGGGTGCTGGACGATGCTGGGACGATCGCCTGCGGTGCCGGCGCGCTGCGGCTGCTGACGGTGCAGCGGGCCGGCAAGGCGCCGATGCCGATCGAGGCCTTCTTGCGCGGCTTTGCGCTGCCGGCGGGAACGGTGCTGCCGTGACGCGCTACAAGATCACCGTCGAGTATGACGGCTCCGACTTCGTCGGCTGGCAGCGCCAGGCCAACGGCCCCTCGGTGCAGGCGGCCCTGGAGGAGGCGATCAGGTGCTTCTGCGGCGAGAGCGTGCTGGTCGAGGGCGCGGGTCGCACCGACGCCGGGGTTCACGCGCTCGCCCAGGTGGCGCACTTCGATCTCGAGAAGGACACCACCGCCGACACCGTGATGAAGGCGGTGAACTTCCATCTGAAGCCGGCGCCGGTGGCGGTGCTGGCGGCCGAAGCGGCGGCCGACGGCTTCCACGCCCGCTTCTCTGCGGTCAGGCGCGCCTACCTCTATCGCATCGTGAACCGGCGTGCGCCGCTGGCGCTCGAGCGCGGCCGCGCCTGGTTCGTGCCGCAGGCGCTCGACGCCGGCGCCATGCATGCCGCCGCGCAGATCCTGATCGGGCGGCACGATTTCACCTCCTTTCGCGCCAGCGAGTGCCAGGCATCGTCGCCGGTGAAGACCCTCGACCAGTTGTCGGTCACGCGAAGCGACAGCGTCATCGAGCTACGCGCAGTGGCGCGCTCCTTCCTGCATCACCAGGTGCGCAATTTCGTCGGCACGTTGAAGCTGGTCGGCGAGGGCCGCTGGACGGCGGAGGATCTGCAACGGGCACTGGAGGCGCGCAACCGTGCTGCCGCGGGGCCGACGGCGCCGGCTGCCGGGCTCTACCTCACCGAGGTCGGCTACGGCACGGAGGGGTAGAGGATGCCGACCGCGATGATGTTGATGAACAGGCCGACCACGGCCTGGAGGACGACGAAGCCGGCTGCAGCCATGCCGCTCACTTTCAGGCAACTGCGCGCGACGAACCAAGCGTAGGCGAGCAGGCAGGCCCACAAGGCGAGTTCGACCAGCGGCATCAGGGCCTCGGGCACCAGGCCGACCATGAGAATGATCACCACGAGCTGGAAGTGGTCGGCGATCACGTTGGACCAGTTGTGCGCCGACAGATAGCGATAGAACGCCTGCTCGCGGTCGATCGTCTGGCAGACGCGGTAGGCGATCAGGGGATAGGCGGTCCACAGCAGGCAGTAGCAGAGCAGCGTGACGACGATGACAGCCAAGGCGCCGACCGGCGGCACTTCGCCGTGTGCAAACAACACCGTGACGGTGACCGCCGGCGCCACCAGCAGGGCCGCGAAGAAGGATCGCAATGCGGCCTGCGGCGACTCGTCGAAGTATTGCGCCCCGGTCGCGTCGAGCCGCGCCAGCAGCCACGCGCCAAAGACGCGGTAGAAGATCTCCTGGCAGCTCGGGATCATCTTGGCAGGTAGCGTGCGAGCACGCCGCCGTAGACGGCCGTGAGGCGTGCGAGGTGGTCGAGCGGGACGTGCTCGTCCACCTTATGCGCGGTGGCGTTCAGCAGGCCGAGCTCGGCGACGGTGCAGTGGTCCTTGATGAAGCGCGCGTCCGAGGTGCCGCCGGTGGTGCCGAGCTGCGGGGCGCGGCCGGTGACCGAGGCGACGGCATCGGAAAGCAGCGCGCTCCACGGGCCCGGCGGACAGAGGAAGGACTCGCCCGAAACCCGGAGAGTGAGGTCGTAGCGGGCGCCGCGGCTGTCGTCGATCGCACGGTCGAGTCGCTCGCGGATCCAGGACTCAACGGTGCCGCTGGAATGGATATCGTTGAAGCGCACGTTGAACAGCGCCGTCGCCTTGGCGGGGATCACATTGGTGGTGGCGTTGCCGACGTCGACCGAGGTGAGCTGCAGGCTGGACGGCGGGAAGTGCGCATTGCCGCCGTCGAGGGGCTCGCTCACCAGGGCATTCAACATGCGCGCCAGGTGATGCAGCGGATTGTCGGCGAGCTGCGGGTAGGCGGTGTGCCCCTGCGTGCCGCTCACGGTGAGGCGTGCGTTGAGGCTGCCGCGGCGGCCGATCTTCACCATGTCGCCGAGCTCGGCGTCGCTGGTCGGCTCGCCGACCAGGCAGCAGTCCAAGGTCTCGTCGCGCTCGGTCAGCCAGCGCAGCACTTTGCGGGTGCCGTTCACCGCGTCGCCTTCCTCGTCGCCGGTGATCAACAGCGAGATCGACCCATGCGGACGCCCGCCAGCCAGGTGCTCGCTGACGGCGGCGACGAAGGCGGCAATGGCGCCCTTCATGTCGACGGCACCGCGGCCGTAAAGCGCGCCGTCACGGATCTCGCCGGCGAAGGGGTCGACGCTCCAGGCGGCGGCATCGCCGATCGGCACCACGTCGGTATGACCGGCGTAGCAGAGGTGCGGTCCTTCATCGCCGAGCCGGGCGTAGAGGTTGTCCACCCGCGGACTGTCGTCCTCGGCGAAGGGCAGGCGGTGACAGGTGAAGCCGAGGCCGTCCAGCACCGATTGCAGAACATCGAGGGCGCCGCCTTCCTCAGGCGTCACGCTGGGACAGCGGATCAGCGCCTGTGCCAGTTCCAGTGCATCGAGCCTTGTCGCCGCCATGGCCGCCACCCTCTTCCCTGGACCTCAGGTGCGCAGCAGGTCGTTGATCGAGGTCTTGGACCGTGTGCGCTCGTCGACACGCTTGATGATGACGGCGCAGTAGAGGCTCGGCCCGGGGCTGCCGTCGGGCAGCGGCTTGCCTGGCAGGCTGCCCGGCACCACCACCGAGTAGGACGGCACCCGGCCGATGAAGACCTCGCCGGTCTCGCGGTCCACGATCTTCGTGGAGGCGCCGATGAACACACCCATGGAGAGCACCGAGCCTTCCTCGACGACCACGCCCTCGACCACTTCCGACCGCGCGCCGATGAAGCAGCTGTCCTCGATGATCACCGGCCCCGCCTGCAGCGGCTCCAGCACACCGCCGATGCCGGCGCCGCCGGAGAGATGCACGTTCTTGCCGATCTGGGCGCAGGAGCCGACAGTGGCCCAGGTGTCGACCATGGTGCCGCTGTCGACGCGGGCGCCGAGGTTCACGAAGGAAGGCATCAGGATGACACCGGGCGCGATATAGGCGGAGTGGCGCACGATACAGTTGGGCACGGCGCGAAAGCCGGCCTCGCGAAAGCGGTTCTCGCCCCAGCCCTCGAACTTCGAGGGCACCTTGTCCCACCAATAGGTGCTCTCGCCCGGCCCGCCGGGGATCGGGGCCATGTCGTTGAGGCGGAAGGACAGCAGCACCGCCTTCTTCAGCCACTGGTGGACCTGCCAGCCCTCCGGCCCCTTCTCGGCGACCCGATAGTCGCCGGTATCGAGGCCGGCGAGCGCCGCGGTGACCGCATCGCGCACGGCGCCTTCCGTCTTCGGGCTGATGCTGTCGCGCGCTTCCCAGGCATCTTCGACGATGCCCCTTAATTGTTCCGTCTGCATGGGGTCCTGTGGGGCTGGTTCGGGCGTCGGTTCAACCCCCACCAGATGCCGGGGGCGCAGCGGAAGATGCGGGAGGGTAAAGGCTCTGTCAATGTTCCGCCAGCCGGCGCTTCTGCGTTGCCTCCGCCCTTCGCCGAGGCTCTTAGGGTTAAGCGGCGGTAAAGGGATTCCGAGGCCCGCCGCGAGACAGCGGCCGCGGACGAAGCCTGGAAAATGACACGGTCACTTAAGCGCATCTTAACGGCGAAGCGCGCAGATTCCGTCGAGTTCAGCGGAGCAGGCGCGGGTGAGCAAAACGGTATCCAAGGCAAGATCGCCGGCGGCGAGCGGCACCTCCGGCACGAACGATCTGGTGGACCAGTACAGGCGGCTGGCCGACGAGGAGACCCCCGGCGGCTTGCTGTCCGCAGGCGGCGCCTTCGTCGACTTTCCCGGCGCGGTGCTGCTCGCCGGCCACAACGGCATCGTGCTCAACGCCAACGACCTCGCCGAGCCGATCGGCCAGGTGCTGCAGTCCGGCCAGCACGAGGAACTGCGCGCCGCTGTGCAGGCCGCGCTCGCCGGCAACGCCGCCCAGGTCAGCCCGCTGCTGGTGAAAGCAGGTCCCGGCACCACCGCGGCCGAGCGCGCCTTCGACGTGGTGGTGCTGCCCTGGGCCAGCGGCACCGTGGCGCTGCTGCTCGGCCGCGACGTCACCCTGGAGCGCAGCCTGCGCGCTGCCCTGGTGGAATCGCGCCAACGCTACAAGGACCTGGTCGAGATCTCCAACGACTTCGCCTGGGAGACCGACGGCGAGGGACGCTTCGCCTTCGTATCGCCCCGCGGTGCGCTGGGCTATCCCGCGACCGCCCTGGTCGGCCGCTCTGCCCATGAGCTTCTGCTCGACCCGTCGGTCGGCGACGATGCGGCAGCCTCTCCTTTCACTGCCAGGAGCATGGTGGAGGAGGCCGAACTCTGGGTGCGCAGTGCCGGCGGCGCCGAGGTCTGTTTGCTGGCCACGGCGCTGCCGCTGACCGCCGGCAGCGGCGCCTGGATCGGCGCCCGCGGCGTCTGCCGGGACATCACCCGCCTGCGCTGTCACGAGGCCGAGCTCGCCGAGGCGCGCAACCGGGAGCGTCTGTTCTCCTACATCGTGAACATGGTGCGCCGCGAGCTCGATCCCGCGCGCATGCTGGATGCCACTGCCGAGGCGCTGCTGCCGGCGCTGGCGCTCAGCGGCCTGTCCATCCATGCCCTTGCCGGCGGCTCGCTCGGCCACCCGCTGGCCGAAGCCGGCAAGCCGGCCCATGTCGACCTGCTTGCGGCGCTGGTGAAGCGGCTGGAGAGTGGGCGCGACTCCGTGGAGCTGCGCGATGCCGCAGGTGACCTGCTGGTGCGCGCGACGCGCTACCGTGACAAGACCAACGGCCTGCTCTGCGCCTGGCGGACCAGCGGCACCCAGGGCTGGACTCAGGAAGACCGCAACCTGCTCGACAACATCGCCGGTCAGGTCGGCCTCGCGATAGAGCAGCTCGATCGCCACACCGAGATGACGGCGCTCTCGATGACAGACCCGCTGACCGGCCTGAACAACCGGCGCGGCTTCGTCGACAGCCTGGAGGCGTTGGTGGCGCAGGATGCGACAAAGGCGACCGGCGCGCTCTTCTATATCGACCTCGACAACTTCAAGCAGGTGAACGACACCCACGGCCATCAGACCGGCGACGAGGCCTTGCTGGAGGTGGCGGCGCTGATGAAGGAGCAGATCCGCGGCGGCGACCTTGCCGGGCGCCTCGGCGGCGACGAGTTCGCCCTGTTTCTCTGCGGTATCGGCCGCGAGGCAGCCGAGCGCAAGGGGGCGCTGCTGCTGAAAGCGGCCGAGCGGCTGCGCGGCTTCTCCGGCGACGCCGAACATCCGCTCGGCACCTCGCTCGGTGTGGCCCTCTACGATCCGCGCACGGGCGAGAGCCTGGAGGCCCTGTTCCGTCGCGCCGATGA
The DNA here is from genome assembly GCA_036570545.1 of Kiloniellaceae bacterium. Classification (GTDB taxonomy): domain Bacteria; phylum Pseudomonadota; class Alphaproteobacteria; order Kiloniellales; family Kiloniellaceae; genus Pelagibius. Next base: position 13,184 of record DATCXZ010000227.1, on the reverse strand, counting down.
GGCGATGTACGAGGCCAAGCGGTCGGGCAAGCACAGCCTCGCGCTGGCCCGCGACTACGACCGGCGTGGAGGCCGCGGCTGATGGTGCTGGGCGTCGGGCGTCCAAAGCTGCCGAAGACGCTCTCCTACGAGGAGAGCCGGGAGCTTGCGCAGAATGGCTCGGACAGGACCCGCGCCGATCTTGCGCAGCGTCTCGACCTGCGCCCGGAAGTGCTCTACTTCCTGGCCGACGATCCCTCGACCGAGGTGCGCCGGCGGATCGCCGCCAACGCCAGGACGCCGCGTCAGGCCGACCTCATCCTGGCGCGCGATGCCGACGAGGCAGTTCGCGCCGAGCTTGCCGCCAAGGTCGCCACGCTGACGGCGCCGGAGGGGCGCAGCGCGCAGGAAAAGGCGCAACGCTTCGTCGAGCAGACGCTGGAACTGCTGGCCCGGGACCAGGCCACCAGGGTACGCCAGATCCTCGCCGAGGCGCTGAAGTCGGTTGCCGGGGCGCCGCCGGCGGTGATCCGGCAGCTCGCGCGCGATGCTGAGGATGTCGTCGCCTGTCCGGTGCTCGAGTTCTCGCCGCTCCTCAGCGATGAAGACCTGCTGGAGATTATCGCCTCTTCGGGCCTTTCCAGCAGGCTCTGCGCGATCGCCCGCCGCAGCAGCCTCGGCGAGACGATCTCCGATGCCATCGTGCTGCGCAACGACCGCCCGGCGGTGAGCGCGCTGCTGGCCAACGGCTCGGCGCAGATCCGCGAGGAAACCCTGGACAGGCTGATCGAGGCGTCGGTGCAGGAGACGGCGTGGCAGCCGGCCCTGGTGGCGCGCCCCGTGCTGCCGGCGGGCGCGGTGCGCAAGCTGGCCGGCTTCGTCGCCGACTCGCTGCTGCAGAAGCTGCAGAGCCGCAGCGATCTCGACGCCCATACGGCCAAGGCGGTGGCCGAGGTGGTGCGCCGTCGCATCGATGAAGGCACCCTCGAGCCGTCGGACGCCGTCAAAGCCGCCCTCCCGACGAGCAATCCAGCCGAGGAGGTGGCCCGGCTGAAGAAGGCGGGCAGGCTGAACAGCGAGACGGTCGGCGACGCCATTCTGGCCGGCCAGCGGGACTTCGTGCACCACGCACTGGCCACCATGGCCGGTGCGAGCCTCGACTACGTCGACCGCGTGCTACAGGGCCACTCGGCCAAGGGGATCACGGCGCTCGCCTGGAAGGCCGGCTGCTCGATGCGGGTGGCGTTGCAGCTCCAGACCAACATGGGCGGCATCCCGCCCAACAAGGCGCTGCACGCGCGCGACGGCAGCGACTTCCCGCTCACGCCCAAAGAGATGGAGTGGCAGCTCGACTTCTTCGCCAGCCTCGGCCAGCAGTAGCCGCGCCCGCCGCGCGGCTCAGCGCGTGACCAGGGTGCCGATGCCGCCGCCGGTGAAGATTTCCAGCAGCATGGAGTGCGGCACGCGGCCGTCCAGGATGACCGCCGCCTCGACGCCTTCGCTCACCGCTTTCACGCAGGTCTCCAGCTTGGGGATCATGCCGCCGGAGATGGTGCCGTCGGCGCGCAGCCGCTCGATGTCGGCGATGCTCAGCTCCGGGAGCAGATTGCCCTGCTTGTCGAGCACGCCGATCACGTCGGTCAGCAGCAGCAGGCGCGCCGCGCCGCTCGCCGCGGCGATCGCTCCGGCGACGGTATCGGCGTTGATGTTGTAGGTCTCGCCCTGCGGTCCGATGCCGATCGGCGCGATGACCGGAATAATATCGGAATGTTGCAGCGAGGCGAGGATCTTCGGGTCGATCATGGTGGGCTCGCCGACGAAGCCCAGGTCGAGCACCTTCTCGATGTTGGAATCGGGGTCGCGCGTGGTGCGGGTGACCTTCTGTGCCTGGATGAGGTTGCCATCCTTGCCGGAGAGGCCGACGGCACGGCCGCCGGCCGCATTGATGGCGCTGACGATCGACTTGTTGATGGTGCCGGAGAGCACCATCTCGACCACCTCCACGGTGGCGGCGTCGGTGACGCGCAGGCCGTCCACAAACTCGCTTTTCACCTGTAGGCGCTCCAGCATGCGGCCGATCTGCGGCCCGCCGCCGTGCACCACGATGGGGTTGATGCCCACCTGCTTCAACAGCGCGATGTCGCTGGCGAAGAGGGACGCCAGCTCCGCATCCACCATGGCGTGGCCGCCGTACTTGATGACGAAGGTCTTGCCGGTGTAGCGGCGCATGAAGGGCAGCGCTTCGGTGATGGTCCGCGCCGTGCGCAACCAGTGCTTGGTGTCGCTGATGTTCTTCTGCGTCATCCTCAAGTCCCAACCTTTCGCGGACGCCTTGGCGCGGCTCTCAACGCGCCTGCGCGCCGCCACTCTAGAGCAGATCAGGGTCGGATGGAATCGCCAGAGGCGATCCACCGACCCTGTGAATCTGCTCTACCTTTTTGAAGTAGATCGGATTCACATTGTCAGGTGGAACCGCGCCGCGGTTCCACCTGACAATGATCCGATCTAGCCGCCGGGCGCGGGCTCGGCCAGCGCCGCCAGGGCGGCTCGCAGCTCGGCAATGCCGGCACCGCTCTCCGACGAGGTCGTCAGGCAGCGCGGATGGGCCGCAGGGTTCCGCGCGACCGCCGTCTCGGTCTCCTCAACCATGCGCTGGAGCGGCCCCGGCTTCATCTTGTCCGCCTTGGTAAGCACGATCTGGTAGGACACGGCGGCGGTGTCGAGCTCCTCCATCACCTGCCGATCGCTACCCTTGATGCCATGGCGCGCATCGATGAGCAGGCAGATCCTGCGTAGCTGCGGGCGACCTTTCAGGTAGCCTCGGGTGAGCTGCGTCCAGCGTGCGATGTCGGTCTTGGACGCGCGGGCGTAGCCGTAGCCCGGCAGGTCGACGAGAATGAGGCGCCCGCCGAGGCTGAAGAAGTTCAGGAGCCGCGTGCGCCCCGGCGTGTTGGAGGTGCGCGCCAGGGTCTTGCGGCCGGTCAACGCGTTCAGCAGGCTCGACTTGCCGACATTGGACCGCCCGGCGAAGGCGACCTCGGTCCCGCCGCCGAGCTGCGGGAGGTCGTTCTCGTCGGCTGCCGAGACCAGGAAGTCGCAGGGGCCGGCAAAGAGAAGCCGCCCTGCTTCGAGGGCGGCTTCTTCTTCCCCGGGTGTGGCTTGGCCCACAGGCAGCGCTCCCTCAGGTGGAGGTCTTCGCCGCACCGCCGCCGATCGGCACGCCGTGGCGCTTCATGATGAAGGCCTGTTGGGTCATCGACAGGATGTTGTTCCAAGTCCAGTAGATTACCAGGCCGGCTGGGAAGGTCGACAGCAGGAAGGTGAAGATCACCGGCATCATGAGGAAGACCTTGGCCTGCACCGGATCGGGCGGCTGCGGATTCAGCTTCTGCTGCAGGAACATGGAAATGCCCATCAGCAGCGGCCAGATGCCGATGTTGAGGACATTGAGGATGCCCAGCTCCGGCGCATCCCACGGAAAGAGGCCGAAGCCGTTCAGAAGGGTGGTGGGATCGGGCGCGGAGAGATCGTGGATCCAGCCGTAGAACGGCGCGTGACGCATCTCGATGGTGACGAACATCACCTTGTAGAGCGCGAAGAACACCGGGATCTGGATGAGGATCGGCAGGCAGCCGGAGAGCGGGTTGGCACCCTCCTTCTTGTAGAGCGTCATCATCTCCTGGTTCAGCCGCTGCTTGTCCTCGCCGTAGCGCTCGCGCAGCTCCATCATCTTGGGTTGCAGCATGCGCATCTTGGCCATCGACTTGTAGGACTTGTTGGCCAGCGGGAAGAAGATCAGCTTGATGACGACGGTCAGCGCCAGAATGGCGAGGCCGAAGTTGCCGAGCTGTCCGTTGGCCCAGTGCAGTGCCTGGAAGATCGGCTTGGTGAGGAACCAGAACCACCCGAAGTCGACCGCCAGGTCGAAGCTGGCGATGCCGTAGGTCTCTTCGTAACGCTGCAACATCGGCACCACCTTGGCGCCGGCAAAGAAGCGGCTGGCGGTTTCCACGCTGGCGCCCGGTGCGACGCTGGCGGTGCCGTAGAGGAAGTCGGACTGGTAGCGGTCGCGCCCGGCGACTTGGTTGTAGACGAAGCGGGATTTCACTTCCGCGCCCCGGCTCGGCACCAGGGCGGCCAGCCAGTACTTGTCGGTGATGCCGAGCCAGCCGTCCGTTGTGGTGTGGTCGATCACCACCTCCTGGCCCTGGTATTCATCCCTGAGGTCGGTGTAGTCGATCTCCTTCAGGGCGCCGTTCAGCCAGCCCAGCGGCCCCTCGTGCAGGATGTAGAAGTCCACAATGTCGGGCGTGCCGGTGCGCGAGATGAGTCCGAAGGGGGCCAGCTCAACTGCCGCGGCACCATTGTTGATGACCCGCTGGGTCACGCTGAAGAGATACTGGTCGTCGATGGCAATGATCTGCTGGAAGGTCAGTCCCTCGCCGTTGTCCCAGCTCAGGGTGATCGGCGAATCCTTGGTCAGCGGGCTGCCTTGGGCGGTCCACAGGGTATCGGCGTTCGGCAGGGTCGCCTCGGAGCCGGGCTTGGCTGCCCAGCCGAAGCGCGCCATGTAGGGATGCGCCGAGCCCTCCGGAGACAGCAGGGTGACCGGCTGACTTTCCGGGTCGATGGTTTCCTTGTACTGCATGAGGACGAGGTCATCGAAGCGTGCTCCGCGCAGGGCGATGGAGCCCGTGACCGTGGGGCTTTCGATGGAGATGCGCGGGCTGATTCCCAGGACTTCGTCGCGTGCGGGCGTGGCCGGCACGCCGGCGCCGGGCGCGCCGGCCTCGCCGCCGAGGGTCGGAACACTGCCGCTGGGGGTGGGGGCGCCGTCGGTGACCTGCTGCTGCTCCTGCTCCTGGGGTTGCTGCGGCGGGGTCGCTGGCGGGAACAGGAACTGGAAGCCGAGCATAATGGCCAGCGACAAGACGATCGCGAAGAGAAGGTTGCGCTGTTCCATAAGGCGAGACGGGCTCCAGGGGCCTCAGCGGCCCGTTAGGTGATCCAGAGGATGGCAGTCGCGGCAGAGGCTGGCTCCGATCGCCGGGTAGCTGGGCGCCGGGCGGTCGGGCACCGGGTCGTAGCCGAGGCCGCCCCAGGGGTGGCAGCGCGCCAGGCGCTTCACCGCCAGCCAGCCACCGGCGAGCGCGCCGTGACGGCCGACTGCCTGGCGGGCGTATTCGGAGCAGGAAGGGAAATAGCGGCAACTGGGCGGAAACAGCGGCGATACCAGTAGCTGGTAGCCGCGGATCAGGACCAGCAGGGCGACGCTCAGCACTCTCACCGCGGGGCCTCCTTTGCTGCGCCGCCGGCCCTCCCCGCAGGGCTGCCGTCCAGCTTGCGAACGGCCTGTTCGAGGTCTGCCTTCAGGGCCGAGAAGGGCCGCGTCAGGGTAGCCATCCGGCCGACCACCACATAGTCGGTGCCGGCGCAGCCGAGGCTCGGAAAGACTTCTGCTGCCGCCGCCCGCAGGCGGCGCTTCACACGGTTGCGCTCGACGGCGTTGCCGACCTTGCGGGTGACGGTGAATCCGACCCGCACCTCCGGTTCCCCCGCGTCGGCCGGCGCCTTGGCGGCTTGCAGGACCAAGCCGGGCGTGACCCACTTGCGCCGGGCACCCGCGACCTTCAGGAATTGGGGCCGTGTCTTGAGCCGCCCGACGGTCGGCATCATGACGGCTAGGCGGAAAGGCGCTTGCGGCCCTTGGCGCGCCGACGGGCAAGAACGCGACGCCCGCCAACGGTTCCCTTGCGTGCGCGGAACCCGTGGCGGCGCTTGCGAACCAGCACACTGGGCTGATAGGTGCGCTTCACGGCTGAACTCCAATATCAGGCTGAATATCGAATTGACGGGGCTGTATAAGGGGGGGCCGGGGCTGTGTCAACGACCGGCAGGCCCCCTGGCCACCGAATCTCCAGGCCGCCTCACGCCTTGGTGACTGGCGGAATTGTCGGACAGCGCTTAAATCGGCTGGCCTGCTAGGATTTCCGCGGTTTTTACTGCCGCGGCAGGGGCTGCCGCGACTATGGGCGGGAGCGGCCGTCCATCATCAGTTAACCAAGGTCGAGCAAGGGGAGCGCGATGCCGCAGCCGAGCCCACAACCCGCCGGGGCGTGGCCAGTGCTGAAGCGACTGTTGCCGGCGGTCGTGCTTCTCCTCGGGCTCGTCGCCTTCTTCGCCGGCGGCGGCCACCGCTATGTGGGCTTCGATACCCTCGAGCGGCACCACGAAGCGCTGATGGCGCTGGTGGCGGCGCACCGCCTTGCCGCGCCCCTGACCTTCGTCGCTCTCTATGCCGTGATGGTGGCCTTCTCCATTCCCGGCGCGCTGGTGATGACGGTGGCCGCCGGCTTTCTTTTCGGCACCCTGCTCGGCGCCGCGTGCTCGGTGGCGGGGGCGACGCTCGGCGCCATCGCCGTTTTCCTGGTGGCGCGCACGGCGCTCGGCGACCTGCTGCGCGACCGCGCCGGCCCCGGGCTGACCCGCATGCGGGCGGGCTTTCAGGAGGACGCGCTGAGCTACCTCCTGGTGCTCCGACTCATTCCGCTGTTTCCGTTCTGGCTGGTGAACCTGGTGCCGGCCTTCCTCGGCGTCTCTCTGAAGGTCTTCGCCCTCGGCACGCTCATCGGCATCATCCCCGGCTCGCTGGTCTATGCTTCGGTCGGCAATGGCCTCGGTGCCATCTTCGCGGCGGGCCAGACGGACAGCATCAAGCACGCGATCTACAAGCCGGAGGTGCTGCTGCCGATCGCCGGTCTCATCCTGTTGTCCCTGCTGCCGGTGCTCTACAAGAAGCTGCGCCACAAGAAGGCGAAGCGTGGCGAGAACGGGCGCAGCATATGAGTCGCTTCCTGCCTGACGATGCTTGCGTTCACCGGTGTTTCACAGGAAGTTGAAGCCAATCGCAGCAGCGTGATTCGCGAGTGATCGACGCGCTGCATCATTGTTGGCGCCTCGACTTTCGCCGCAGCAGGACTGCGCATCCGTCGATGCAGGCGCTTCTCTTCGTGAGGAGCCCCAACAGATCGAACTCGTTTGGAGGCAAGTAACATGCTTAAGAAAACTCTGGTGGCGCTGAGTGTCGCGACCGTTTCCGCTGGCGCGACGGCGCTGCCGCTGGCGGCCTCGCACGCCGCCGGCGCGGCGGTGCAGATTGCCGCCTGCAATCCTTGCAGCCCCTGCGCGGCGGCGGCCAAGAAGCCGGTCAATCCCTGCAGCCCCTGCGCGGCGGCAAACCCCTGCGCCGCCAATCCCTGTGCGCCCAATCCCTGTGCCGCGAAGAGCCCCTGTGCGGCGGCCAGTCCCTGCGCGCCGAAGATGCCCTGCAATCCCTGCGCGCCCCAAAGCAACTGAGGCGGTGCTCTTCATCGGCGCGAAGGCGCGCCTGATTGCCGTCGCGCCGCTGTCCCGGCGAGGCGAATTCCCGCCGGCCCGGCCCGCGTGTTATAAGCCTTGGTCATGTTGGGCGCTAAACCGCCGGGCAACGGACTCCGTCTGCCCCCGCTGACCAAGAGCCTGTCGGCCAAGCTGCTGCTCTTGACGCTCGCCTTCGTCATGCTGGCGGAGGTGCTGATCTACGCGCCCTCCATCGGCCGCATGCGCGTCGTCTACCTGCAGGAGCGCATTGCCGCGGCGCACCTCGCGATCCTCGCCCTTGAGGCGACGCCCGACAACATGGTCAGCAAGGAGATGGAGGCGGAGTTGCTGCAGCATGTCGGCGCTTACATGGTGGCGCTGACCAAGCCCGGCGCTGGCAAGCTGATGCTGATGGTGGCGGCGCCGGAAGGCCTCGATGCCACCTACGATCTGCGCGAGGCCAGCTTCTTCAGCCTGATCCACGATGCGGTGATGACCATGCTGGCGCCGAGGGACAGGCTGCTGCGCGTCATCGGCCCCTCGCCCAAGGACCCGGCGATCCTGGTTGAGGTGGTGATGGACGAAGCACCGCTGCGTCACGCGATGTTCGACTACTCCTGGCGCATCCTCAACCTCTCGCTGGGCATCTCCATTTTCACCGCGGCGCTGGTGTACCTCAGCCTGCACCTGCTGATGGTCCGACCGATGCGCCGCATCACCGAGAGCATGGCCGCCTTTCGCGCCAACCCCGAATTCGCCGCCGGCACTCTGCCGGATTCCGAGCGCAGCGACGAGATCGGCATTGCGCAGCGCGAGCTGGCCACCATGCAGCAGGGCCTGCGCGCCGCACTCTTGCAGAAAACGCGCCTGGCCGCGCTGGGCACCGCCGTCACCAAGGTGAACCATGACCTGCGCAACATCCTGGCGACCGCAAGCCTGATCTCCGATCGCCTCGCCAAGAGCGGCGACCCGGCGGTGCGCTCAATGGCGCCGGCGCTGGTCAATGCCATCGATCGCGCTCTCCACCTCTGTGCCCAGACGCTGCAGTTCACGCGCGAGGGTCCAGCGCAGCTCGACCTGCAGCGCTTCGACCTGCGCGATCTCCTCACCGAGGTGCGCGAGGCCCTGGCGGAAGTCGGCACCGGACGCGCCGGCTGGGTGAACGAGGTGGATCGCGGCTTTCGCATCGAAGCCGACCGCGAGCAGCTCTATCGCGTGTTCTTCAACCTCGCCCACAATGCGCTCGAGGCCGGCGCCCGGGAGCTGCACCTGGCGGCGCGCCCGGTGCGCGACTTCCTGGTGATCGACGTCGAAGACGACGGCCCCGGCATGCCCGAGGAGGCCAAGCGCAACATCTTCAAGCCCTTTGCGGGCTCGGCGCGCGAGGGCGGCACCGGCCTGGGGCTGTCCATCGCACAAGACATCATGCGTGCTCACGGCGGCGACATCCGGCTGGAGCGCTCGGGCTCTGAAGGCACGCTGTTCCGCCTGGTGCTGCCACTGCGCCAGGCCCCGGCACAGCCGGCTGCCAAGGCAAGCTAGCGCTCAGTCGAGCGCGAGGATCTGGGCCTTCAGGTAGGCGCTTTCCGGCAGCGCCGGGTGCACCGGATGGTCCGGGGCGGCGCCGGAGGTGCGCAGGATGCGGCCTTCGCGCCCGGCATCCGCGAGGCCTCGCCGCACCTGCTCGGCGAAACTCTGGAGGTCGGCGTGGTGCGAGCAGGAGGCTGCGAGCAGAATGCCGCCCTCGGCAACCAGTGGCGCCGCCAGGCGAACCATCTTGCGGTAGCCCTTGAGGCCCTGGGCCAGGTCCTTCTTCGACTTCACGAAAGCCGGTGGATCGACGATCACCAGCCCGTAGCGCTCGCCGGCGTCGGCCTGGCGCTGCAACTCCTGGAACACCTCAGCCTTCACGAAGCGGCAGCGGCCGGCGACATCGTTGGCCTCGGCCGCCCGGGCGGCGAGTTGGAGGGCGCCCTCGGAGCGGTCGACCGCGACCACTTCGCTGGCGCCGGCCAGCGCCGCCTGCACGGCAAAGCCGCCGGCGAAGGCGTAGCCGTCGAGCACGCGGACATCGCGCGCGAACCTTGCCGCCCAGGTGCGGTTGTCGCGCTGGTCGTAGAACCAGCCGGTCTTCTGGCCGCCTTCCAGATCGGCGAAGAAGCGTGCGCCGTTCTCTTCCAGCGTAACCGGTCCGTCGATGTGACCCTGCGCCACCGACACGCTCTCCGGGAGCTGCTCCAGCCGGCGCACCGCGCCGTCATTGCGCAGCACGATGGTTTTCGGGGCCACCACGGCGTTGAGGGCGTCGATCAGCGGCGGCGTCAGCAGTTCCATGCCGGCGGTGTTCACCTGCAAGGTCAGCGCGTCGCCGAAACGGTCGATGATCACGCCGGGCAGGCCGTCCGCCTCGGCATGGACGAGGCGGTAGCATGGCACGCCAATCAGGCGCTCGCGGAGGGCGAGGGCACGTCTGAGGCGGCGGGTGAGAAACTCGGTGTCGATAGCGACTGTCTCGTCGCGGGTGAGCACACGCGCGGCGATCAGCGGGTGGCGGTTGAAGAAGGCTGTCGCCCGATAGCGGCCCTGGGCGTCGCACAGCCGCACCAAGCCACCCGGCGGCACCGCCTTGGCGGCGGCATCCATCTCCACCTCGTTGGAGTAGACCCAGGGATGGCCGTGGTCGAGCCGCTTCTGGCCGTGCGGCTTCACGGTCACGCTCGGCAGGTCGGGAAACTGACTGGACGGCGCTCGCTTCATTGTCCGCGCAGTCTAGTCGCCCGCCCCCCAACTGCAAGCGCACGACGACCAAGCGCACGACGACAAGGACGAAGGCAGGGCGGCCGGCTATTCGCCCAGCACAATGCCCTCGCTAGTCCGACAGCACGACGCCTTCGCGTCTGGGGTCGGCGCCGCCTTCGAGGCCGGCACCGGTGCGCCGGATGCCGTGCAGCCCACTCGTCATCTCGATCACGTTCACCTCGTGCCCGAGCGCTTCCAGCGCCGGCCGCGCCGCCTCCAGGGCGGTTCCGGCTTCCGCGTCGGTGGGGCCGTTGCGGTTCGCGAAGTTCGGCAGCGCCACCGCCTCCTGCATCGAAAGCTGCCAATCCAGCGCGGCGATGATGGCCTTGGCCGTGTAGGCGATGATGCGGCTGCCGCCCGGCGAGCCGATGGCCATGACGAGCCGCCCGTCGCGGCCGAGCACCAGGGTCGGCGACATCGAGCTGCGCGGGCGCTTGTCGGCCTCGACGCGGTTGGCGACCGGCAGACCCTCGGCGCGGGGCGCAAAGGAAAAGTCGGTCAGCTCGTTGTTCAGCATGAAGCCGCGCGCCATGAGATGCGAGCCGAACGCGCCCTCGATGGAGGCCGTCATGGACACCGCGTTGCCTTGGGCGTCGACCACCGAGAGGTGGGAGGTCGAAGGCGGATTCGGCTGCCGCGGGGCCTGCGCCTGCTGGCTCGGCAGTCCCGGGCTCGCCTCGCCCATGCTGCGTGTGGGGTCGATGAGGCGCGCGCGCTCGGCAAGGTATGCCGGGTCGAGCAGGGCCTCCAGCGGGACCGCGACGAAGTCGCTGTCTGCCAGGAAGCGGCCGCGATCGGCGAAGGCGAGGCGGCTGGCCTCTGCGATCAGGTGAATTGCCCGCGCGTCGACGTCCTGCGGCGAGGCGGATTTCAGCGCGGCGAGGTCGAAGGGTTCCAGCAGCTTCAGAATCTGCAGGACGGCGACGCCGCCCGAAGTCGGCGGCGGCATGCCGCAGACGACCCAGGCACGGTACGGCAGGCAGAGCGGCTCGCGGCGCTTGGCCTCATAGCTGCGCAGGTCGAGGTAGCTGAGCAGGCCGGGATTGTCGTCGGCGCCGCGTGCGGCCTCGGCGATGTCGACGGCGATGGGCCCGGTGTAGAAGGCGTCGGCGCCGCGCGCGGCGACGGCCTTCAAGGTATCGGCATAGGCCTGGTTCTTCAGCAGATGGCCAACCGGCAGCGGATTGCCCGCGGCGTCATGGAAATAGGCTGCGGCCGCCGGGTAGCGCTTCAGGTATTTGTCTTCGGCAATGAGGCTGTGCAGCCGTGGCGAGATCGCAAAGCCGGTCTCGGCGAGGCGGACAGCGGGCTCGAACAGGGTGGCCCAGGGCAACCGGCCGTGGTCGCGATGGGCCAGCTCCAGCATGCGCAGCAGGCCGGGCACGCCTACCGAGCGACCGCCGATCACGGCATCCCAGAACGCCATCGGCGTGCCGTCCGGCTTCAGGAACAGAGTCTCGTCGGCGCTGCGCGGGGCTGTCTCACGGCCGTCGTAGGCGGCGACGCCGCGGGTCTCGCCATCGTAATGCAGCAGGAAGGCACCACCGCCGAGGCCGGACGACTGCGGCTCCACCAGGCCCAGCACCAAGGCCGTGGCGATGGCGGCATCGACGGCCGAGCCGCCCTGGCGCAGCATCGCCATGCCGGCTTCGGCCGCCAGAGGATTGGCGGCTGCGACCATCTGACGCTGCGGCACCGCCTGTTGCTCGCCCCCCGTGCAGGCGCTGAGCAGCGCCACCGCCGTCACCGCGGCTGCGCAGAGGCGCAGCAACGGGCGCGGCGCGGCCTCTGCGATCAGGTATCCCAGCCGGTGATGCATGACACGGCCCTCCCCTCGGTGGCTGTCGCGATGGCCCATCATCGGCTGCGAAAGGCGGCATGACCAGGGATAGAAAAGGGTCGTTCCCGCGGCACAGCGGTCCCTGTCCGGTCACCAGGGGAAGGCTGGCAGGCCGCGGCGCGCTGGAGGAGAACGCCTGCGGCTTCTGAGTTGCCTTGGCGCCTACGACCGCGGCGTCTGGCGCCTACGACCGCGGCGTCTGGATGATCGGCGGCACCGACTGCAGGGCCGTGTCCCACGGGAACAGGATCCAGGTGTCCTGGCTCACCTCGGTGACGAAACTGTCGACCAGGGGACGGCCCGCCGGCTTGGCGTAGACCGTGGCGAAATGGGCCTTCGGCATCAGCTCGCGCACCTTGCGGGCAGTCTTGCCGGTGTCTACCAGGTCGTCGATCAGCAGCCAGCCCTCGCTGTCGTGCTCGACCGATTTCAGCACCTCCATGTCGCCCTGGGTGTGGTCGTCGCGGTAGCTGACGATGCAGATGGTGTCGATCAGGCGCAGGTCCAACTCGCGGGCGATCACCGCCGCCGGCACCAGGCCGCCGCGGGTGATGGCGGCGATGCCCTTGAACGGACCGAGGGCGACGAGGCGCCAAGCCAGCGCCCGGGAATCGCGGTGCAACTGGTCCCAGGACACGGGAAACATCTTCTGTTCAGCGGTAAGCATGGCGTGTGCGCGGATCCCCCTGGCAGTCGAGCCACATCTGGCACGATGCGGCGATTAAAGCCGAAGCGGCCGCCGACGTCTAAGGGGTTTTGCTGCGGGAGGGATGTCCGCCTCGGTCTGCACCGGTGCCGCAAAGGCATCGGGCCGGCACCGTTTCCGGTACCGGCCCGATGGCCAAAGGTGTGCGGGTTGCGCTGTCAGCGCACGTAGATGTGCACCTCGTTGACGTGAGCCTGTGGACTGGCGGTGGCCGACAACGTCATGCGGTCGGCCGGCAGGCCCATGTTGGTGAGGGTGCGCAGCACGTTCTCGGCATTGCGCCGCGAGCGGTTGGTGTCGAGCGCGACGCGGGCGGAGTCGCTGCCGGAGGGAGCGACCGCGACGATATCGAAGGCGGCGTTGGGGCGGCGCTCCAGCGCGGCGCCCACCACGGTGAACAGCGCTTGCTCGTACTGCACGTTGTCGCGATCGAAGCGGATCACGGCGAGGGGCTGGCGCTGCCCGACAGCGGCGGCGGCGCCGCCGGCGGGGGCCGGGGCT
>DATCXZ010000226.1:0-4530 GCA_036570545.1 Kiloniellaceae bacterium | reverse complement strand
CCGCGGCGCGCGGCGTGGTCGAGGGCCGCTTCTCGGCCGCCGCCACGCTGGCGATGGCCGCCGCGCACGGTGTCGAGATGCCGATCTGCGTGGCGGTCGACGCGGTTGTGAACCAGGGCGCGGCGCTCGATGCCACCATCGCCGGCCTGCTCGACCGGCCGTTCAAAGCCGAGGGCCTTTTCGTCGTAGCCGCGCCGCCCGCCGGCGGGTAAGAGAACGATCGCCCGCAAGACAACCCTTCGCGTCCAGGAGCTTCCACGATGAACTTCGCCCTCTACTGCATCGATAAAGCCGGCCACGGTGCGGTTCGCGCCGAAAATCGGCCGGCCCATCTCGACTACCTGAACCGTAACCTCGAGCAGCTCATGCTGGCCGGGCCGCTGCTCGGCGACGACGGCACCACCGTCCTGGGCAGCCTGCTGGTGATCGAGGCCGCCGATCGCGCCGCCGCCGAGGCCTTCGCCGCCGGCGACCCCTATGCGAAGGCGGGGCTGTTCGAGAGCGTCACCATCAAGGCCTTCAAGAAGGTCCTTCCCTAAGGCGCCCACGGAGACGATGCGATGGCATACTGGCTTGTGAAATCGGAGCCCGAGACCTGGTCGTGGGACGACCAGGTGAAGGCCAAGGCGACCGGATGGGACGGCGTGCGCAACCACCAGGCCGCCAACAACATGAAGGCGATGGCGCTGGGCGACCTTGCCTTCTTCTATCATTCGGGCGGCGAGAAGCGGATCGTCGGGATCGTCGAGGTGACCAAGCTCTACCGCCCCGACCCCAGCGACGAGAGCGGCCGCTTCGGCATGGTGGACGTGAAGGCGGTGAAGCCCTTCGCCGAGCCGGTCACCCTGGCGCAGATCAAGGCGGACCCGCGCCTGAAGGACCTCACCCTGGTGCGCAACTCGCGGCTGTCCGTGCAGCCGGTCGACAAGGCGTCCTGGACGCTGATCTGCAAGCTGGGCAAGACGGCCAGCAAATAGCCCCCGAACGCCGCTCGCCATGGATCATCCCCTCGCCGGCGCGCCGCTCTGCCGCCTCGCCGAGATTTCCGATGGCGAGGGTCGCGGCTTTATCCTCGGCACAGGCGCGGAGCAGGTCGCGCTGTTCGTGGTGCGCGACGGCGACCATGCCTTCGCCTACGTGAATGCCTGCCCGCACCAGGGCACGCCGCTGGACTGGGGCGGCTTCGACGGCGAGGGCCGCTTCGTCAGCGCCGACAGCGGCAACATCCTCTGCGCCACCCATGGCGCCGAGTTCCGCCCGGCGGACGGCCGCTGCCTTTCCGGCCCCTGCGTAGGCAAGAGCCTGCAGCCGGTGCGCCTCGGCCGCGACGCCGACGGGCTGCTGCGCTTTCAGGGACTGGCCCCAGCGCCCTTATGACGCGGCGGGTGAGCCCTTGTTTTCAGGGGGCCGACCGGAAATAATCCTTCCTAGAAGGCGGCATCAGGGCAACGGCCGCCCCTTTCAGGAAAACTCAGGTGAGGGAGGGCGGTCGGCCCATGTCGGACAATTCTGTATTTCCCGTGACCCCCGAGCTGGCGGAGAGCGCCTGGTGCGACGAGGCGGCCTATTTCAAGCTCTACGAACAGTCGATTGCGGATCCTGAAGGGTTCTGGGGCGAGCACGGCAAGCGCCTGCACTGGTTCAAGCCCTATACCCAGGTGAAGGATACCAGCTTCGGGGCGGACGACGTTCACATCCGGTGGTTCGCCGACGGCACCACCAACGCCTGCTACAACTGCATCGACCGCCACCTGCCGGCCAAGAAGGACGACACCGCCATCATCTGGGAGGGCGACGATCCCTCCGAGCAAAAGCACATCAGCTACGGCGAGCTCTTCGAGAACGTCTGCCGCCTCGCCAACGCGCTGAAGGCGCGCGGTGTGAAGAAGGGCGACCGGGTCACCATCTACATGCCGATGATCCCCGAGGCGGCCTACGCCATGCTGGCCTGCGCACGCATCGGCGCCATCCACTCGGTGGTGTTCGGCGGCTTCTCGCCCGACGCGCTGGCCGGACGCATCCAGGACTGCGAGTCCAACTGCGTCATCACCGCCGACGAGGGCCTGCGCGGCGGCCGCAAGATCCCGCTGAAGGCCAACACCGACACGGCGCTGAAGAACTGCCCGGGCGTGAAGACGGTCTTCGTCGTGCAGCGCACCGGCGGCAGCATTCACTGGGAAGACGGCCGCGACGTCTGGTATCACGACGCCGTCGCCGCCGCCTCCGACGACTGCCCGGCCGAGCCGCTCGAGGCCGAAACGCCGCTGTTCATCCTCTACACCTCGGGATCGACCGGCAAGCCGAAGGGCGTGCTGCACACCACCGGCGGCTTCATGGTCTTCGTGGCCATGACTCACCAGTACGTCTTCGACTACCACGACGGCGATATCTACTGGTGCACCGCCGACGTCGGCTGGGTCACCGGCCACAGCTACATCCTCTATGGGCCGCTCGCCAACGGCGCCACCACGCTGATGTTCGAGGGCGTGCCGAACTACCCCGATGCCTCGCGCTTCTGGCAGGTCTGCGACAAGCACAAGGTGACCATCTTCTACACCGCACCGACTGCGATCCGCGCGCTGATGCGTGAGGGCGAGGGGCCGGTGAAGAAGACCAGCCGCAAGTCGCTGCGCCTGCTCGGCAGCGTGGGCGAGCCGATCAACCCGGAAGCCTGGCTGTGGTACTACAACGTTGTCGGCGACGGGCGCTGCCCGATCGTCGACACCTGGTGGCAGACCGAGACCGGCGGCATCATGATCTCGCCGCTGCCCGGCGCCACGCCGACGAAGCCGGGCTCGGCCACGCGGCCGTTCTTCGGCGTGCGACCCGTCATCGTCGATGCCGAGGGCAAGGAGCTCGAAGGCGCCGCCGAGGGCAACCTCTGCATCGCCGACTCCTGGCCGGGCCAGATGCGCACGGTCTACGGCGACCATGAGCGCTTCGTGCAGACCTACTTCGCGACCTATCCCGGCAAGTACTTCAGCGGTGACGGCTGCCGGCGCGACGCCGACGGCTACTACTGGATCACCGGTCGCGTCGACGACGTCATCAACGTCTCGGGCCACCGCATGGGCACCGCCGAGGTGGAGAGCGCGCTGGTCGCCCACGCAAAGGTCGCCGAGTCGGCCGTCGTCGGCTACCCGCACACCATCAAGGGGCAGGGCATCTACGCCTATGTCACGCTGAAGATTGGCGAGGAGCCGACCGACGCGCTGCGCAAGGAGTTGGTGCAGTGGGTGCGCAAGGAGATCGGCCCGATCGCCTCGCCCGATCTCATCCAGTGGGCGCCCGGCCTGCCGAAGACGCGCTCCGGGAAGATCATGCGCCGCATCCTGCGCAAGATAGCCGAGAACGACTACTCCAACCTCGGCGACACCTCGACGCTGGCCGACCCCGGCGTCGTCGACGATCTCATCAACAACCGCATGAACCGCGGCTGAGCCAACACGTCGCCAAGCGAAGGGCCAAACGAAGGGCCGGCTGCCGAAAGGGAGCCGGCCCTTCCCTTTTCCTACCGCTGCAGTGCCATGGCCTTGCGCAAAGCCTCGGCGAGCCGCATGGCGCCGCGCTCGATCTCGTCCTCCGGCACGGCGGCGTAGCCGAGCAGCAGGCCGTGGCGGTCGGGCGTGCCGGTGAAGTACTCGCAGAGCGGCGAGACTGCGAGGCCGGCCTTGGCCGCGACCTCCGCCGCGCCGCGGTCGCCGAGACGCCGCGCCACTTCCGGCGTCAGCCAGGCCATGAGATGCAGCCCGGCATCGTCCGGCGCCACCGTGAGGAAGTCGCCGAGGTGGCGCCCGGCCGCCGCCACCAGCGCCGCCTGTCGTGTCGCGTAGAGACGGCGCATGCGGCGCACGTGGGTGGCGAAGTGGCCTTCGTCGATGAAGGCGGCGAGCACCGGCTGGATCATCGCTGTCGGCTGCGCGCCGAGCGCGCCCTGGGCGGCGCTCACGGCATCGACGAGGTTCTCCGGCACCACCAGATAGCCGACGCGGATGGACGGAAAGAGCACCTTGGAGAACGAGCCGATGTAGAGCACGCGGCCGGCCTCCTCGCGCGCGCCCTCCTGGCGTCCGGATGCCAGGCCGAGCAGCGAGGCCAGCGGCCGACCGGCATAGCGATACTCGCTGTCGTAGTCGTCTTCCAGAATCCAGGCGCCGCTGTCGCGCGCCCATTCCAGCAACTCGAGGCGGCGAGCAAGCGAGAGCGTGGTGCCGAGGGGATAGTGGTGGGTCGGCGTGACGATGGCCGCGCGTGCCGCGGGCGCGAGGCGCCGTCCCTCGTCCACCCTTAGTCCCTCGCGGTCGAGCGGCACCGGCACGGGCGTGGCGCCGGCGGCGATGAGGGGGCCGCGCAGGCCGGGATAGCCTGGCTCCTCGATCCACACCGCATCGCCGGGCTCCAGCAGGAGCTGGATCGTCAGGTCCACCGCCTGCTGCGCGCCCGAGGTGACGATCACCTGGCGCCAGTCGCAGGCAAGGCCGCGGAAGGTGGCGAGGTAGCGGGCGATGGCCTCGCGCAGGGCCTGCAGGC
>DATCXZ010000225.1:0-4612 GCA_036570545.1 Kiloniellaceae bacterium | reverse complement strand
AGCGCTGCCGCCGCGCCCTCCGGCCGTCCGGCGAAGGCGAGGTTGGCGCGCGCCTTGGCGAGCAGGTCGTCGCGGCTCATCGGCTCGCGGGTGCCGCCGCGAAGCTGGCCCTGGCGCTCTTCGACCACGCGGCCATCGGTCAGCTCGGCGCGGATGTGGCCGGTGTAGTTGGCGGGATACTCGTTGTCGGGGTCGATCACGTAGCCGACCTTGGCGGCCAGCGCCAGGGCGCGCGGGTCGCGCACCGCCTCCTCGGTGAACTGGGCGAGGCCGGCATCGCCGTGGATGAGGCCGGCGGCCACGCAGTAGGGCGAGGAGAACTTGGCCGCGTAGGCGGTCGGCGGGCGCTGCTTCACCGCCAGCGGCTCCCACAGGCGATGCACCGTGCCCTCGCCGACCTCGCAGACGATGGCCTTCACGTCCTCCGGCCGGACGCCCTGGCGGCGCAGGCGCACGGCACAGTCGACGTAGGGCTGGGTCATGGTGCCGCAGGCAAAGGGCTTGAAGGCCACGCGCGCCGCTTCCCAGCGCTCGCCCAGCTCGTCGGTGAGGGGCGCGAAGTCGGGCGCGATCGAGGGCGCGAAGGCGCTGAACAGGCCGTGGGTGCCCTCAAACACCGTGCCCGGCCCGCGGAAGCCGGCGGCGCCGAGCTGCGCTGCGCGCAGGCCGGCCTGCGCTGCCCAGCCGGGATGCAGGCGCTTGGTCCAAGTGCCGTCGGCGAGGTACTCGATGATGCCCGAGGCCATGCTGCCGGCAACGCCCAGGGTGTCGCGGATCTGTGTCCGGTTCTGGCCCATGGCGGCGGCAACGCCGGCCGCCGCGCCAAGGCAGCCGAGAATGGCGGTCGGGTGGAAGCCGGCCGCGTGCACCGCCTTCTGCGCGACGAGGCCGAGGCGGCAGGCGATCTCGATGCCGACCACCACGCCCTTGGCGACCTCGCGCGCCGGCAGCTTCAGGACCTCGCCGGCGGCGAAAAGGGCGGGCACGATGACGACGCCGGAATGCACCGGGCAGCCTTCGTAGGTGTTGTCGTAGTCCTCGCCGTGACCGCAGGTGCCGTTGATGACGGCAGCGGCCGCGCTCTCGACGCCCTCGGCGAGGCCGAACACCGTGCAGTCGCCGCGCTGGTCGAAGGCCTTGCGCACGGCGCGGCCGTAGTCGGTCTCCAGCGCCGCCACCGAGAGCCCGATGGTGTCAATGATGGTGTTCTCCGCCTCGCGGCGCGCCGCTTCGGGGATGTCGCCGGGGCGCAGGCCTTCTATCCAGGTAGCGAGACTCTCCGAGACGGTCTTGTCGGCGGCCATGACTGATCCTTCAACTGCGGAATTGACTAAGGCTGGAAAGGTCCGGCTTGCCGGCGAGGCTCTGGCAGAAAGCGAGCAGCTTCTCCGCGCGCTCCCGCGGCCAGCCGCCGTGGGCGGCATTGGAGAAGAACTTGGTGGCGATCTCGGCATCGCTCAGCGGCTCGTGCTTGCCGCCGCGCATGTGCGGCTGGCGCAGCTCGATGACGTCGCCGTTCACGAGAGTCACCCGGATGTGACCGCTGTAGTTGCGCGGGTACTCGTTGTCCGGGTCGATGACGTAGGAGATCTTGCGCGCCAGCGCCAGGATGCGCGGGTCGCGCGCCTTGTCGTCGCTGAACTGCGCGAGGCCGGCGTCGCCCTCGTAGAAGCCGACGGCCATGCAGTAGGGCATGGAGAACTTGGCGGCGTAGCCGGAGGGCGGCTGGTGCTTGGCGGCCAGCGGCTCCCACAGGCGGTGCACCAGCCCTTCCCCGGTCTCGCAGACGACGGAGACGATGTCGTCGGAGCGGATACCCTGCTGCGCGAGGCGGATGGTGCAGTCGATGTAGGGGTGGATCATGGTGCCGCAGGCGTAGGGCTTGAACACCACGCGCTGCATGTACCAGTCGCGCCCGAGGCCTTCGGTGAGGTGGCTGTAGTCGGGCGTGGCGGTCGGCGCGAAGGCCTTGAAGAAGCTGTGGGCGCCTTCGAAGACCGTGCGCGGCGCGAAGAATCCGGTGCGCGCGAGGAGCGCCGCCCGGTAGCCCGATTGCGCCGCCCAGCCGGGATGCAGCCGCTTGGTCCAGGCACCGTCGGTCAGGTACTCGATGATGCCGGAGGCGGTCGAGGCGGCGATGCCGAAGGCCATGGCGAGCTGCTGCGCGGCCAGGCCGAGCGCGGTGCCGGCGCCGGCCGCGGCACCGAGCGCGCCGATGACGCCGACGGGATGGAAGCAGGCGCGGTGCATGTGGCCGGCGGCGACGTGGTTGAGACGGCAGACCGCTTCCATGCCGGCGACGATGCCGACCAGGGCGCGCTCGCCGGAGAGGCCGTGGTGCTCGGCGGCGGCCAGCACGGCGGGGATGACCATGGCGCCGACACGGATCGGCGCGCCCTCCAGGGTGTCGTCGAAGTCCTCGCCGTGGATCGCGACGCCGTTGACCAGCGCGGCACCGGCGGCGTCGAGGGCGCGGCTCTGGCCGAGCGCGGTGCAGGGGCCGTCGCTGTCCCAGCCGTCGATTACCTGCTGAATATAGGTCTGGTTGCGCGCGGCAAGGCAGAGGCCGGCGGCATCGACCAGGTCGCGCAGGGCAACCGCCCGCGCCGCCTCGGGAATGTCGGCCAGGGTGAGGGCGGCGAGGAAGCGGGCAAAGCCTTCGGAGAGCGTTTCTCCGTCGCCGGTTGCCGTCGCGCGGGTCGAGTCAGCCGAATCCATCGGTGCCTGGGGTCCTGCCGTTCGGGAGTGTCCACGCTGCGCTGAAGGCGTGGGATGAGGCGGCAGACGATTTCATTTTCGTCGCAAAGTGTCAACAATTGACGATGTTGGCCTGGCCGGTCATTCTCGCGGCCACCATCCAAAGGGAGCTTCGCCGAGTCATGCCACAGGAACGCGATGGCCTTCTGGCCGGAAAGGCCGCTTTCATCACCGGCGCCTCGCGGCGCATCGGCCGGGCCACCGCCCTGGGGCTGGCGCGCGAAGGCGCCGACCTGCTGCTGAACGCACGCAGCGCCCGCGACGAGGTGGAGGGCGTCGCCGCGGAGGTGCGCGCGCTCGGCCGGCGTGCCGCCGTGGTCATGGGCGACGTGACGGACGAGGCCGAGGTCGGGCGCATGGCGGGGGAGGCGGCGGCCGCCTTCGGGCGCATCGACATCCTGGTGAACAACGCCGCAATCCGCCGCCAGGTGCCGTTCACCGAGATGAGTTACGGCGAGTGGCGCGAGATCATGGCCGTCATCCTCGACGGCGCCTTCCTCATGTGCCGCGCCGTGCTGCCGGTGATGGTGGCCGGCGGTGGCGGCACGATCGTGAACATCGGCGGCGTCTCCGCCCACATCGGCGCCAAGAACCGGGCCCACGTGTCGGCTGCCAAGGCGGGCATCGTCGGCCTTACCAAGGCGCTGGCGGTGGAGTTCGCCGACCGCAAGGTGACGGTGAACTGTCTCGCGCCCGGCAAGATCGGCGGCGAGCGCTCCGCCTCGGCGGGTGCGTCGCCGAAAATGTCGGCGGAGATTCCGCTGGGCCGCGAGGGCGAGATCGAGGAGGCGGCCGGCATGGTGGTCGCGCTCTGCCTGCCGCAGGCGCGCTTCATGACCGGCCAGACCGTGCACGTGAGCGGCGGCCTCTACATGCCGTGAGGGTGTTCAGGCCTGCAGCAGGGGCCTGAGCGTGCGAACGTCGTCCAGTGACTCCAGGTCGCGCAAGGCCGCGATGAGCGCCTCGGTCTGCGTGTCGCCCAGCACCGGCGCTATGAGGTCGCGGGCCTTGGCCTCCACCTGCGCTTCGGTCATCGGGTTGTCCGGCGTGCCGAGCACGGTGCGGGTGCGATGGCTGAGCCTGCGGCCGTCGGCGCAGTCGATCTCGACGATCGCCTGGCGGGCCGGGCGCGCCGCGGTCAGCTCGGCGCTGGGGATCGCCTCGATGCGCCGGCGAACGTCGAGCACTGCCGGGTCCTTCATGCGCGCGTGATCGTGCGACGAGGCGAAGGTGAGGTCGCCGTCCACCAGGGTCAGCGCCAGCAGATGCTGCAGGCAGACGTCGGGCATGTCGCGATCGTTCACGATCACGAAGCGGTCGTCCGGCATGATGGCGCGCAGCGTCACGATGTCGTCAGCGGTCAGCGCGTGCTCCACCATCAGCGCGGTCAGCGAGTCGAGCGCCGCCTGGATCGGCGAGCCGACGCACCACTTCTTGATGGAGGCGGCGAGGATCTCATGGCGGCTGCCGAGGCCGTCGGCCAGAACCTCCGGCCGCGCGTTCTCGGCGAAGGCGGAGAGGTAGGAGACGTCGCCGGTGAGGCTGCCCGGCACGCCGCTGGCGCCCGAGGCGACGAAGAGCGCGGCGAAGGTGCCGTTGCGCGCGCCCATGCCGGCGAAGTCGAAGGCCTTCTCGACATGCTCGGAATCGCGCTGCCAGTAGGCGATGCCGGAGGCCTGCTGGGTGGCGTAGGAGAGCAGGTGCTCGCACTGCCGCGCGTCGAGCCCGGCGAGCGCGCCGGCCGCCGCCGCGGCGCCGAAGTTGGAGCCCAGGCAGTGGGTGCTGTGGGTGCCGCTGCGCGGACCGGAGAAGCCGAGCGCCAGGGTGGCGCGTGCGCCGATGTCGTAGCCGCAGA
>DATCXZ010000224.1:0-3386 GCA_036570545.1 Kiloniellaceae bacterium | reverse complement strand
GGCCTGGCTCAGCGGCTTCACGCCGATGCTCGATCGCCTGCTCGACGGCCTGGAGGCGCAGGCGGTGACTCTCGGGGATTTGCCCGACGATCTCGTCGCGCGCTACCGCGCCGCCGACGGCCGCGCGCTGCTCGAGATCGTTCCGGCTGCCGACCTGCGCGACGAGGTGGCGCGCGCGCGCTTCGTCGATGCCGTGCAGGCGGTGGCACCGCAGGTTTCCGGCGTGCCGGTCACCATCGTCGAGGCCGGGCGGGCGGTGGTCATCGCCTTCGCGCAGGCCATGCTGCTGGCTTTCGTCGCCATCGTCGTGCTGTTGCTTGTCGTGCTGCGCTCGCCACTCGACACCCTGCTGGTGCTGGCGCCGCTCGTTCTCGCGGCGCTGCTGACCGTGGCGGTCGGCGCCGTCTCAGGCCTGCCGTTCAACTTCGCCAACGTGATCGTGCTGCCGCTGTTGCTGGGCCTCGGCGTCGACAGCGGCATCCACTATGTGCTGCGCGCGCGCGAGCAGGCGGGCGGCGCGGTCGCGAGCCCCGTCAACTCGACGCCGCGCGCGATCCTGCTGTCGGCGCTCACCACCATCGCCTCCTTCGGCGCGCTGTCGCTCTCGCAGCATCCCGGCACGGCCTCCATGGGCCTGCTGCTCACCATCGCGCTGCTGCTGTCGCTGGTCTGCGTGCTGGCCTTCCTGCCGGCGTTTCTGACGCTCGCCGGGCGGCTGCCGCGCGCCTGAGGCGAGGTCTGGCCGGCGCGGGGAAGCAGGGGAAGCGCCGGGAAGCCCGTTGCAGCGGCCGGCCCCCGGCGCTAAGTTGCCGCCCGCCCGGCCGCTGCTCTATCATGCCATGGCATGATCTCAGGCCGCCGGCCCTGCTGGGGCGTAGCCAAGTGGTAAGGCACCGGTTTTTGGTACCGGCATTCGCAGGTTCGAACCCTGCCGCCCCAGCCAATCCTCGTTTCCATTGCGGACCGTGCCCGTGTGACGGTCGCGCGGCGGCCTCTGCTATTAGCTGCCCGGCGCTGAGCTGTCGCTAGGCCTGCTTGAGCTCGACCTCCACGAACGCGAACGCGCCGTCGCTCGCATTGATCACGTTGTGCTCGACGCCGGCTTCCCGGAAGTAGGAGACGCCGGCGGTGAGTTCGGCGGTCGTCTCCTGGCCCTGCTTGTCGACGATGGTGAGCGGGCCGCTGGTCAGCGGCACGATGACGTAGTCGAGCTCGTGGCGGTGGAAGCCGGTCTCGCCGTGCGGCGGAAAGCGCCAGAGGGTGACGCGGGTGCGCCGGTTGTCTTCCTGAATCTCGCCGCTCGCCTTGGCTGTCATGATCCTGCAACTCCGCAGAGGGTCCGTCCGCGAGCATAACGCCCGGCCGCCGGCAGGCAAACGGTTGCGGCGGGCGCATGAGCCCCCATATGGGAAAAACCAAAATGCCCGTAGGAACAGAGGAGTGCCTGCCATGAAATGTCCGGTGGACAACGAGACCCTGGTCATGACCGAGCGCAGCGGCGTCGAGATCGACTACTGCCCGCGCTGCCGCGGCGTGTGGCTCGATCGCGGCGAGCTCGACAAGATCATCGATCGCGGCAGCGCCTCTGCGGCAGCCCCTGCGGCCGCGCCGGCAGCCCCGCGGCAGGACTACCGCGAATCGCATTCCCAGCACGGTCACAAGCCCTACCGCAAGAAGAAGGAATCCTTCCTCGGCGAACTCTTCGATTTCTGATTGCGGTGTGACTTTCGCCATAGCTTCGCCACAGATTTGTTATTTGAATAGCGCCCTGCAGGGGCAGACATGACCTGCGGGGAGATCCACTGTGCGCGGAGTTTTTCTTGGCTGACCCCTCCGTAACCGCACGCCGCCCGATGTCGCGCGCGCTGCTGGCGGTGCTCACCCGCTGCGGGGACGCCTCGGACGTGCCGCTCGGCAGGATCCTGGCCGACCTCGGCGACCGTTCCTTCGGCTGGTCGATCCTGGTGTTCGGCCTGCTCAACATGATGCCGATGCCGATCGGCTCGAACATGATCACCGGCATTCCGCTGCTGCTGCTGACGGCGCAGATGGTGCTCGGGTTTTCGTATGTCGCGCTGCCGCGCTTCATCGCAGAGCGCCGCGTCTCACGGCGCGGTTTCCAGCGCATCGTCCTGCGCATGAAGCCGGTGCTGCGGCCGCTGGAGCGCATCATCCGGCCGCGCCTCGCGTGGCTGTTCGAGCGGCACAGCGAGCGGCTGCTGGGCGCCTTCCTCTTCCTCGTGGCCTTCGCGCTCTTCCTGCCGATCCCCTTGAGCGGCTTCATTCCCGCCTTCGCCCTCTTCATCGCCGGCGTCGGCCTCGCCGAGCGTGACGGCGTCGTCACCCTGCTCGGCCTCGCCATCGGCCTGGCTTCCATCGCCATCACCATGGTCGCCGGCATCACCATCTTCCTCGGCGTGCAGGCGGCGACCTGAAGCAATACTGCTGCCGCCGCTGCCCGTCTTGCCGTATAATCTCATGTGATGATGGGAAACGGACAAAGCGGTGGGAAAGCTCAGCGGGCGCAGCGCGGCCCGCTGCAGGCGCATCCGGGCAATCTGGACGATCCCGGCCGGCCGGTCGCGCCCTATGCCGTCGACTACGTCGGCTCTTCGCTGCGGCCATGGCACCACCATCGGCGGGGCCAGCTTCTCTATGCCGATGCCGGCGTCATGCAGGTGGCGACGGCGGCGGGCACCTGGGTGGTGGCGCCGGAGCAGGCGGTCTGGGTGCCGCCCGGTATCGAGCACCAGGTCGGCCATCGTTCGGGCGTCGCCATGCGCACGCTGTACATCGACGCCGGCGTGGCGCGCGAGCTGCCGGCCGAGTGCTGCGTGGTGGCGGTGCCGCCGCTGCTGCGTCAGCTCATCCTGCGCGCCATGACGATCGGCCTTGACTATCGGCCGGAAGAGCCGCAGGCGCGGATCATGACGGTCATCCTCGACGAGCTGCGTGCGCTGAAGCCGGAGCCGCTTTACCTGCCGCATCCGCGCGACGTGCGCCTGAAGCGGATCGCCGAGGCGCTGCTCGCCGATCCTGCCGACAACCGCGCGCTCGGCGACTGGGCGAAAGCTGCCGCCGCCAGCGAGCGCACCCTGGCGCGCCTCTTCGTGCGAGAAACGGGCATGACCTTCGGCGCCTGGCGCGAGCGCCTGCGCCTCACCGCGGCCGTCGCGCGCCTTGCCGAGGGCCAGCCGGTGACATCGGTTGCCTTCGACCTCGGCTACCAGAGCCCCAGCGCCTTCATCGCGATGTTCCGCCGCTGCCTCGGCGACACGCCGGGCCGCTACCTGAAGCGGACAGCAGGGCGGTAGCGCGGCTACCGCGGCGCGCTCGCCAGAAGCTGCTCCAGCAGCGCAGTCGCGGCGCGGCGGTCGGGGTCGTCG
>DATCXZ010000223.1:0-4312 GCA_036570545.1 Kiloniellaceae bacterium | reverse complement strand
TCGTCGCCGCGCCCGAGCCGCCCCAGCACGCGCGCGCTGCGCAGGCCGAGGCTGTCGCGCTGGCGGCGGGCCGGCAGAATTTCCGCCAGCACCAGCTCGCCCGGCGTGGCGCCGCCGGCATCGGAGGAACGCAGCACGAAGTCCTTCTTGGCGCGCTTGTCGGTGGGGCGGAGGCGCCCGCCCTCGCTGCCGATCTCGTAAACGCCGAGAACGCGCTGCGGCTGGCGGTCCAGCTTGCGGATGACATGGGCTTCGTAGCTGCCGTCGTCGCAAAGCTTCGCGCGGGCCAGCGCCCGCTCGCCCATCGCCAGGACGGCGCGGCTGCGGTGGTCCGGCGCGACGTAAATGCGCGGCGGGCGGCCCCGGTCGTCGTCCCACACCGTCGGACGCGCCAGCATCTCGCCGTCCTGATCGAGCTCGAAGACCTCGATCACCAGCACAGGGGGCAGCCGGCCGGGCGCGGCGAGGCGGCGTGACGGCTGCTTCTCGAGCACGCCTTCGGCCTTCAGCTCCTTCAGCAGCGCCTTCAGGCGGATGCGGTCGTTGCCCTTGATGCGGAAGGCGCGCGCGATCTCGCGCTTGCCGACCGGCTCGGCGCTGTCGTTGACGAACGCGAGCACCTGTTCCTTGCTGGGGAAGGGCGTGGCGCTGACCCCTTCGGCCTTCTTTGGGTCCGAATTCCTGGAGCCGGCCGGGTCCTTCTTGCCGGCCAAGATCAGTCTGCCGCCGTTTCGTCGGCAGCCGCTTTCCCGGAAGATTTCCCGCTGGCTTTCTGGGTAGCTTTCTTCTTCGCTGCAGGCTTTTTCGCTGCAGGCTTTTTGGAAGTCGTCTTCTTGGCCGCCGACTTCTTCGCGGCAGCTTTCTTCTTGGCCGCCGGCTTCTTCCTGGCAGGCGCCTTGCCGCCGCCCTTGGCGGCCTTCTTCTCGGCCTGCGCCTTCAGCAGCTCCAGGGCCTGCTCCAGCGTCACGCTCTCCGGATCGATGTCGGCAGGGATCGTGGCATAGAGCTTGCCGTGCTTCACGTAGGGACCGAAGCGGCCCTTGCCCTGGCTCACCACCTTGCCGTCTTCGGGATGGGCGCCGATCTGGCGGCCGGCACCGGGCCCGCGCTGCGGCGCCTCGGCGATAAGCGTCACGGCACGGTTGAGCCCGACGGTGAGCACATCGTCGCCCTCGGTCAGCGAGCGGTAGGTGGAGCCGTGCTTCACGTAGGGGCCGTAGCGCCCGATGCCGGCGGTGATCGGCTTGCCGTCTTCGGGGTGCGACCCGATCTCGCGCGGCAGCGCGAGGAGGGCGAGACCCTTGGCGAGATCGACCTCGGCCGGCGCCAGCCCCTTGGGCAGCGAGGCGCGCTTCGGCTTGTCGTCGCCCTCGGCCTCGCCGAGCTGCAGGTAGATGCCGAAGGGGCCCTTGCGGAGCGTGACATCCTTGCCGGTCTCGGGGTCGCTGCCGAGAACCTTGGGGTTGGTCAGGTCGACGCCGTGGTCTTCCTCGTTGCCCGGCACCGCGAGCGGGCGGGTGTAGCGGCAGTCGGGATAGTTGGAGCAGCCGATGAAGCCGCCGTTGCGCCCGAGACGCAGGCCGAGACGGCCGGCACCGCAGGCCGGGCAGCCGCGCGGGTCCTTGTCCGGGTTCGCCGGGTCGGTGGGGAAGAAGTGCGGCCCGAGGTCGCGGTCGAGCGCATCGATCACCTCGGTGATCGAGAGGTCGCTGGCGCCGGCCACGGAGGTGCTGAAGGCCTCCCAGAAGTCGCGCAGCACGCGGCGCCAGTCGACGCGTCCGCCGGAGATGTCGTCGAGACGCTCCTCCATCTCGGCGGTGAAGTTGTACTGCACGTAGCGCTCGAAGAAGCTGGCGAGGAAGGCGACGACCAGGCGGCCGCGGTCTTCCGGCACGAAGCGCCGCCGATCGAGGCGCACGTAGTCGCGGTCCTGCAGCACCTGCAGGATGGAGGCGTAGGTGGAAGGCCGCCCGATGCCGAGCTCTTCCATCTTCTTCACCAGGCTGGCCTCGCTGTAGCGCGGCGGCGGCTGGGTGAAGTGCTGCTCCGGCAGCACGGCGCGGCGGGTGACCGCATCGCCCTCCGTCAACTTCGGCAGGCGCCGGTCGCCGGTGGCTTCTTCCTCGCCATCGGCGGTCTTGTCGTCGCGGTCTTCCTGGTAGAGCTTCAGGAAGCCGTCGAAGGTGACGATGGAGCCGGTGGCGCGCAGGCGGGCCACCTTGCCCCCTAAGTCATCGTTGGCCACGTCGATGTCGACCGCGACCTGGTCGAGTTCGGCGCTGGCCATCTGGCAGGCGACCGTGCGATTCCAGATCAGCTCGTAGAGCTTGCGCCCGTCGTCGTCGAGGTAGCTGCGAATCTCCTTCGGGCGGCGGAAGAGGTCGGTCGGGCGGATCGCCTCGTGGGCCTCCTGCGCGTTCTTCTGCTTCGACTTGTACTGGCGCGGCGCGTCGGGCAGGTAGGCGTCGCCGTAGTCGCCGGCGATGAGCGCGCGGGCGCCGTCGAGGGCTTCCTGCGCCAGGGTGACGCCGTCGGTTCGCATATAGGTGATGAGGCCGACGGTCTCGCCGCCGATGTCGATGCCCTCGTAAAGGCGCTGCGCCACCCGCATGGTGCGCGTTGTGCCGAAGCCGAGCTTGCGCGAGGCCTCCTGCTGCAATGTCGAGGTGGTGAAGGGCGGATAGGGGTTGCGCCTGGTCTGCTTGCGCTCGACCTGGGCGACGGCGAAGCGCGCGGCGCGCTCCAGCTTGTCGGCCGCGGCGCGCGCGGTGGCCTCGTCGGGAAGGTCGAACTTGTCGAGCTTGCTGCCGTCGATCTGGGTGAGGCGCGCGGTGAAGGGGGCGCCCTCCACGTTCTCCAGGTTCACGTCGATCGACCAGTATTCGCGTGCCCGGAACGCCTCGATCTCCGCCTCGCGCTCGCAGATCAGGCGCAGCGCCACCGATTGCACGCGCCCGGCCGAGCGGCTGCCGGGCAGCTTGCGCCACAGGACGGGCGAGAGGGTGAAGCCGACGAGGTAGTCGAGGGCGCGGCGCGCCATGTAGGCGTCGATCAGCTCCTGGTTGAGGCTGCGCGGGTGCTGGAAAGCCTCGACCACCGCCTTCTTGGTGATCTCGTTGAACACCACGCGCTCGACGTTAACGCCGTCCAGCACGTTGCGCCGCTTCATCTCGTCGACGATGTGCCAGGAGATTGCCTCGCCCTCGCGATCCGGGTCGGTCGCCAGATAGAGGTGCTTGCTCTGCTTCACGGCGGCGGCGATCTCACGCAGGCGCTTCTCGCCGCGCTCGTCGACCAGCCAGCTCATCGAGAAGTCTTCGTCGGGCCGCACCGAGCCGTCCTTGGCCGGCAGATCGCGCACGTGGCCGTAGCTGGCCAGCACGTGATAGTCCTTGCCCAGGTACTTGTTGATGGTTTTCGCCTTTGCAGGCGATTCGACGACGACGACGTTCATAAGGGGCGGATAGTTCGCTTGAGTTGGTTACCAAGGAGCTAACGGAGGCGCAGGCGCCACCCGTTGCGTAAGTCCGGCACTCATAAGTGGTAGGCGGTGGCCGCCGGTCAATGTTGCGCCGCCCACGGAGCCCACACGGGGCCCGTCGTCATAAAGGGTTCGCGGGGGCTTTGTAAAGGCGCGCAAAACGGTTCCCGGGGTGACGCTCGACCTTGCCCGCGAGTTCCAGCTCCAGCAGAACGCCGTTCACGACCGCCGCCGGCAGGGCGCTCTGGCGCACCACGTCGTCGACTTGAATGGGCTCTGCGCCGAGCAGTTCTTCGATAGTGGCGCGCTCGGCATCGCCGGGCTCGGAAGCGGGCGGCATCGCCAGGGCGCGCTGTCCCGGCGTTGAAGTTGGCAGCCGTGGCAGCCGCCCCGGGCCGCCGAGGACAGCAAGCACATCGGCCGCCGATTCGACGAGGGTGGCGCCCTCGCGGAGGAGTTGGTTGCAGCCGCCGGCGCGCGGGTCGAGCGGCGAGCCGGGCACGGCAAAGACCTCGCGCCCCTGGTCGCCGGCAAAGCGCGCGGTGATCAGCGAGCCGGATCGCTTGGCCGCCTCGACCACGACGACACCGAGGGAAAGCCCGGAAATCAGCCGGTTGCGGCGCGGGAAGTGGCGCGCCTGCGGCGTCACGCCGAGCGGCAACTCGGCGATCACGGCGCCGTCGCGGCGGATTTCGGCATGCAGCGCCGCATTCTCCGGCGGGTAGATCACGTCCGCGCCGCCGCCCAGCACGGCGATCGTCGGCCGGGGCAGGGCGCCGAGATGCGCCGCGGTGTCGATGCCGCGCGCCATGCCGGAGGCGACGGCAAAGC
>DATCXZ010000222.1:0-7786 GCA_036570545.1 Kiloniellaceae bacterium | reverse complement strand
CGAGCGCAACGGCGGCGGGCAGCCACCAGGGCATGGCATCGACTCCCGAGGCTAGCGGCTGACCGCCTGCAGCCACTCCTCGACCCAGGCCTTGCGCTGCGCCGCCACCACCTCGCCCTCGAACAGCAGCGGCTTGGCCGGATCGACCAGCCGGTCGTAGGCGGGCGGCAGGCCCTCCGGCAGGTCGATCACCGGGTACATCCACTGCGCCGTCGGGATAGCCGACTGGAAGCCGGGCGTCAGCATGAAGCGCAGGAACTGCCGCGCCAGCTCCGGGTCGTCGGTCGACTTCGTCATCGCCGCCACCTCGACCTGCATGTAGTGACCCTCGGCGAAGCCGGCCGCCTGATAGCGGTCCTCGTCCTCCGCGATCATGTGGTACGCGGGCGAAGTGGAGTAGCTCAGCACCATCGGCGCCTCGCCCTCGAGGAACAGGCCGTAGGCCTCGCTCCAGCCCTTGGTGGTGGTGACCGTCTTGCGCGCGAGCCTGGCCCAGGCCTCCGGCGCGTCGTCGCCGTAGACCGCGCGCACCCAGAGCAGCAGGCCGAGGCCCGGCGTCGAGGAGCGCGGGTCCTCCAGGATGATCTTCAGGTCGTCGGGCGCCTCGACCAGCTCCTTCAGGCTCTTCGGCGGGCTCTCCAGCGTCTCGGTGTCGTAGACGAAGGCGAAGTAGCCGTAGTCGAACGGCAGGAAGACGTCGTCGCTCCAGGCGATGGGGAGGGCCAGGTTTTCCGGCGTTACGCCGTGCGCGGCGAAGAGGCCACTATTGCGTGCCTCCGCCATCACGTTGAGGTCGAGGCCGAGCACCACGTCGGCCTTGTTGCTCTCGCCCTCCAGGCGCAGGCGGCTCAGCACGCCGATCGAGGAGTCGAGCGCGACGTACTCGAGCGTGCAGCCGCAGTCCTTCTCGAAGGCCTTCTTGATCGCCGGGCCCGGCCCCCATTCGGAGGTGAAGGCGTCGTAGGTGTAGACCGTGAGGGTCCTGTCGGCCGCCGTCGCCGGCAGGGCGGCAGCGGCAATCGTGGCGGCTGCAAGGAAAGTGAGAAAGCGCATGCTTCGCTCCATAGATCTATGGGGCGGCTGGCTTTGAGGAACGGGGGTCTTGGAGAAGGCCTGTCGCTCAAATCCCTCCGCCGGCATTACCCGGGTCAGGTTCATCGGGTTGTCCGGTCGGCGGCAGCGCCGCGCCGGTCTCTCAGCCCCCAGCCGCTATGGCCGATCTGGGCACCCCGTTGAGACGCCTTGAACATAGGCCCCGCCGGCGCCTCCGGCAAGGCTTCCACGCTTCGATGTGAGGCGAAACACAAGGTGGCCAAAGCCTGCTCTAACCGGTTCTGGAAGCGAGCCCTACGGCACTCAGACATCTCATACGGCAGAGGCACTTCCTTGCCGCACCAAGACTGTCGTCCCGGCATTCATTGCCGGGACCCACTGCCCTAGCGGTTCAATGGCGCTGGAAAGGACGTAAACGTCTCAGGGCATCGCCACGCGCTGACGCCATTGGGTCCCGGGAACAGGTCCCGGGACGACAGCGGTGTGCGTGGCGGTTGCGAGACCGCCGCGCGGAATGTGTGAGTTCAGTAGAAGCAAACCGGAGCCTGCCCATGATCACCTGCTTCATCCGCTACCAGATCGACCCCTTCAAGAAGGCGCAGTTCGAGACCTACGCGCGCAACTGGGGCGAGGCGATCCCGCGCTGCGGCGCCGACCTCATCGGCTACTTCGCGCCGCACGAGGGCTCCGCCACCACCGCCTACGGCGTCTACTCGATCGAGAGCCTGGCCGCCTACGAGGCCTACCGCGCGCGCCTCGCCGCCGATCCCCTCGGCCGCGAGAACTACCGCTTCGCGCAGCAGGAGCAGTTTATCCGCCGCGAGGACCGGATTTTCCTGAAGCTCGCGTCTGCGCCGCATGGGGCGCGGTGACACGACGCACCGTCAGCTCAGGCTGTCATCCCCGCGAAGGCGGGGATCCATGGGACGACCTGGCTCCTGCCTCACCCATGGATCCCGGATCGCGCTCGCGCGTGCGCTCGCTTGTCCGGGATGACAGTCTGAGTGAGCGATAGACCAACTGGTCCCCTCGCCTTTCCCCATTTGGCCCTTGCCCGGCGGTCCGCCCGGCGGCATGAGGACGCAACGCTCCCTTCTCTGCCGAGGCCACCATGACCGCCGCGATCTACGACCCCCTCGACCACGACGCCCTGCTGAACGAGCTCGGCCAGCCGGTGGGCACGCCGGTTCCCGGCTGGACACCGCGCCAGGCGCCGCCGCGCGAGTCCATGGAGGGGCGCCTTTGCCGCGTCGAGCCGCTCGACCCGGCCCGGCACGCGGAGAACCTCTTCGCCGCCTACAGCGCGGACAAGGAAGGGCGCAACTGGACCTACATGGGTTACGGCCCCTTCGCCAGCCCCGCCGCCTTGCGCGAGTGGATGGAGAAGTCCTGTCTTGGCGCCGATCCGCTGTTCCACGCGGTCGTCGATCGGCGCAGCAACAAGGCGCTGGGCGTCGCCAGCTACCTGCGCATCGACCCGCCCATCGGCGTCATCGAGGTCGGCCACATCCACTTCAGCCCGGCCCTGCAGGGCACGCCCATGGCGACCGAGACGATGTACCTGATGATGGCCCGCGTCTTCGACGAGCTCGGCTACCGGCGCTACGAGTGGAAGTGCAACGCGCTGAACGCCGCCTCACGCAAGGCGGCGCTGCGCCTCGGCCTCCGCTTCGAGGGCATCTTCCGCCAGGCCACCATCGCCAAGGGCCGCAACCGCGACACTGCGTGGTTCTCGATCCTCGACAGCGAGTGGCCCGAGGCCAAGGCCGCCTTCGAGGCCTGGCTCGATCCGCAGAACTTCGACGCGAAGGGCCGGCAGAAGCGCGGCCTGGCGGACTTGCGGGGGGCTACCCCTTCTTGCGCATGATCGCGTCGAGCGACCAGGGGCCCGGCCCGGCGAAGACCAGGTAGAAGAACGCGAAGCAGAACAGCAGCGCTGCATCGCCGCCGTTCAGCACCGGAAAGAAGCTCTTCGGCGCGTGAACCATGAAATAGGCGACGGCCGTCATACCGGAGCAGATGAAGGCGGCCGGCCGCGTGAACAGGCCCAGCACGATGAGGGCGCCGCCGATAAGCTCGATGGCGCCGGAGGCACCGGTCATCGAGAAAACTTCCGGCTGAGGGAAGCTGCGCGTCGGGAAGTTCAGCCACTTCATCGTGCCGTGGGCCATGAAGGCCGCCCCGGAGGCGACACGCAGCAGGCTGAGGACATGCGGAGACCAGGAAGTCAGCGAACTCATGGCGAATCGCCCCTTTCGTGAACAGTTGGAAAGGGCTAGCACAGGCTGGGAAAGGGCGCCAGTGACGGAAAGGTGAGCCGGGGTGCCGCGCTTTGCCACCTGCCGCTTGTAGAATCGCCGGAAAGGCCCCATTTTCGGGGCAATCTTTCAGCCCTAGACCCACGGAACATGACCCAGCTTGCCGAAGCCGTCGCCCGGCGGCGCACCTTTGCGATCATCTCCCACCCCGACGCCGGGAAGACCACGCTCACCGAGAAGCTGCTGCTGTTCGGCGGCGCGATCCAGCTCGCCGGGGCGGTGAAGGCGCGCGGCGAGCAGCGGCGCGCCCACTCCGACTGGATGAAGGTCGAGCGCGAGCGCGGCATCTCCGTCGCCTCCTCGGTGATGACCTACGACTATGCCGGCAAGACCTTCAACCTGCTCGACACGCCGGGGCACCAGGACTTCTCGGAAGACACCTACCGCACCCTGACGGCGGTGGATTCCGCGGTCATGGTGCTCGACGCCGCCAAGGGCATCGAGGCGCAGACCCTGAAGCTCTTCGAGGTGTGCCGCCTGCGCGACATGCCGATCATCACCTTCGTGAACAAGCTCGACCGCGAGAGCCGCGATCCCTTCGATCTGCTCGACGAGATCGAGCAGCGCCTGGCGCTCGACGTGACGCCGGCGTCCTGGCCGATCGGCATGGGGCGCTCCTTCCTCGGCTGCTACGACCTGCTGCACGACCGCCTGCTGCTGGTCGAGCGCAGCCGCAGCAAGATGGGCGCAGAAGGCGAGAGCTGCTCGGGCATCGACGATCCCAAGCTCGACGCGCTGCTGCCCGCCGACGCCGTCGCCAAGCTGCGCGAGGACGTCGAGATGGTGCGCACGCTCTGCCCGCCCTTCGACATGGAAGCCTACCTGGAAGGCAGCATGACGCCGGTCTACTTCGGATCGGCGCTGAACAACTTCGGCGTCCGCGAGCTGCTGCAGGGCGTCGCCGACATGGCGCCGCCGCCGCGCCCGCAGCCGACGGAGAGCCGCCAGGTGCAACCGACCGAAGACAAGGTCAGCGGCTTCGTGTTCAAGATCCAGGCCAACATGGACCCCAACCACCGCGACCGCATCGCCTTCCTGCGGCTGTGCTCCGGCCACTTCAAGCGCGGCGCCAAGCTGAAGCATTCGCGCAGCGGCAAGACCATCAACGTGCACAACCCGGTGCTGTTCCTGGCGCGCGACCGCGAGCTGGCCGAGGAGGCCTGGCCGGGCGACATCATCGGCATTCCCAACCACGGCAACCTCAACATCGGCGATGCGCTGACCGAGGGCGAAGCGCTGAAGTTCACCGGCATCCCCTCCTTTGCGCCGGAGCACCTGCAGGCGGTGCGCCCGGTCGACCCGCTGCGCGCCAAGCACCTCGGCCGCGCGCTGCAGCAGCTCGCCGAGGAAGGCGCCGCGCGCGTCTTCAAGCCGAACATCGGCGCCGACTGGATCGTCGGCGTGGTCGGCCCGCTGCAGTTCGACGTGCTGGCCGACCGCATCCGTACCGAATACGAGGTGCCGGTGCGCTTCGAGCCGACCTCGCTGTTGACCGCGCGCTGGGTCGAGGCCGACGATTCCCTGAAGCTGAAGCGCTTCCTGGACACCAACCAGGGCGCGCTCGCAAGCGACCACACCGGCGCGCCGGTGTTCCTCGCGCGCAACGCCTGGCACCTCGACCGCGCCGCCGAGGACTGGCCGGACCTGCGCTTCCTGAAGACCAAGGAACAGGTCTAGTGCCCGGGAGACTTCAGTGACCGAGGGACGGCTGCCGGCGGAGGTCTGGATCAAGGCGCACATCCGCCGCTGCATCGCCGAGAACATCCCCGCCGCGGTCGTTCACCGCGGCGAGAAAAACAGCGGCATGCTGATCCTGAAGATCAACCAGCTCGAGGCCGGCGTGCGCGTGCTGAGCCAGACCCGCGACATGGAGGGCGCGCTCGCCTGGATGCCGGCGCTCGGCGGCAAGCTGGTGCCCGATGCCGAGGCCGACGCCTACATCGAGCGCGCAGTGAAGCGCGACCCCGACGCCTGGGTGGTGGAAATCGAAGCCCGCGACGGCCGCCATCCCTTCGAGGGGAAGGAACTGTAGCTCGAGGGGAAGGAACTGTAGGCAACTCTTCGATTGTCCCGCACAAGCGAGCGCAAGCCGACGCTGCATCTTCTCAAATCGTCATCCCGGCCAAGCGACCGCCCCTTTACGTTATTGGGGGAGCGCGAGCCGGATCCCATATGCACACGCCCTCTCCCGCGACGATCTCGCAAGGGTTATACATATCGTTGTCGTCCCGGGGCTTGTCCCCGGGACCCATTGGCGTTGGCGCGTGGCGATGTCCTACTATGTTTACATCCTTGCCAGCCGCAAGCACGGGACGCTTTACATTGGCGTCACCAACGACATCGCCCGCCGCATCTGGCAACACCGGCAGGGCGTCGGCTCCCGCTTCGCAAGAAGATACCGCGTCACGCGCTTGGTCCATGTCGAGACCCACGAGGAAATCGCCCGCGCGATCCAGCGTGAGAAGACGATGAAGGAGTGGCCCCGCGCCTGGAAGGTCCGGCTGATCGAGCGCGGCAATCCCGAGTGGGAGGACCTCTACGACCGCTTGAACGGTTTAGGGCATTGGGTCCCGGGGACAAGCCCCGGGACGACAGCAGTGGCTGTGGAGAGAGAGTGCGCTCTCCTAGGTGAACTACATCAACGTCCGTGCCATCACGTATCAGGAGCCCCCACATGTCCAACCGCAGCATCGAGCTCAGCGACGCCCTCTATGCCTATCTGCTGGAGAACTCCCTGCGCGAGAGCGAGCTGCAGCGGCGGCTGCGCGAGGAGACCGCGGCGCTGCCGGGTGCCGGCATGCAGATCGCGCCCGAGCAGGGCCAGTTCATGGCGCTGCTGGTCGAGCTGACAGGCGCCCGCCGCTGCCTCGAGATCGGCACCTTCACCGGCTATTCGGCGCTGGCGGTGGCGCAGGCGCTGCCGGACGACGGCCGCCTCGTCGCCTGCGACGTGAACGAGACCACCACGGCAGTCGCCCGGCGCTACTGGCGGGAAGCCGGCGTGGCGCAGAAGATCGACCTGCGGCTCGCGCCGGCGCGGGACACCCTGGACGTCCTGCTGGCGGAGGGCGCGGCCGGCAGCTTCGACTTCGTCTTCATCGACGCCGACAAGGCCAACTACGACGCCTACTACGAAGCGGCGCTGAAGCTGCTGCGCAGCGGCGGCCTGATCGCCGTCGATAACGTCTTGTGGGACGGCGCGGTAATAGATCCGGCCGCCGACGATGCCGACACGGTGGCGATCCGCGCCCTCAACGCCAAGATCGCGACCGATCAAAGGGTTACCTGCTCCATGCTGCCGCTGGGCGACGGCCTCACCCTCGCCCGTAAACGCAAGAGCTAGTTTTCCTAATCGTTCTTATTCGGGGCCGTTAACTCTTGCTTAAGCAGAAGTTAACGGCATTTTCACCCGCCGGTGAAAAGCTGTCCTATCGGCGAAGGGGCTTCGCTGAAAAGACAACCGGATACGAGGCTCATCATGTGGAAGATTTTGGCGCTCGGCGCTGGACTCGCCCTCGTTAGCACCAGCGCAGCGATGGCCCAGCCTCAGTGTGATCAGCGAGAGTCCGTCCTGCAGGTGCTGCAGCAGAAGTACAAGGAGCAGCCGATCGCCCTTGGCGTGACGCACAACGGCGGCCTCGTCGAAGTGCTGACCACCGGCAACGGCAACACCTGGTCGATCATCGTCACCACGCCGCAGGGCATGTCCTGCCTGGTCGCCGCCGGCGAAGGCTGGAAGGCGATGCAGCAGGTCGCGCTCGACCCGGAAGCCTGAGCCCGGAGAGACCGTTCTACTGTGATGCGAATGCGGGATGACGGACCCGGTCACCGGGTTTGATCGAAAGGCGGGACGCCGTCCCGGCATTCAGCTCCAGCACCGCCGACACCGGGCCGCCCGACACGATGGCCCGCTCCGAGTGCGGCACCGTGCGCTCCTCGATGCGCACGATCTTTCCCGTCTCGTCGATGAACAGCATATCCAGCGGGATAAGCGTGTTCTTCATCCACATGGCGCGCACCTTCGAGCCGCCGAACAGGAACAGCATGCCGGCGTCGGCCGCCATCTGGCGGCGGAACATCAGGCCCTGGGCGCGCTGCTCGCCGGTCTCCGCAATCTCCACCTGGAAGTCATGCGCGTCGCCCGCCGCCGTCTCGATGCTGAGGCTGGCGGTCTGGAAGGTGGCGACAGCGCCGCTCTGCGCCGCGACGGGCCCCGCGACCGGCCCCGCGACCGACAAGGCCCAGGCGGCGACGAGCAGCGTCAGCAGGACGACGAGGCGCTTCATGGCCCTAGATGTAGCCGCCCGTCCTGCGGGTGACAAGCCGCGGCTGGCGTCAGCACGCGCGCAGCGAGCGCCCTGACGGCAGGTCGCACCAGGCCCGGGCGCGGCGGGTCGGCCAGGGTGGTGAACCAG
>DATCXZ010000221.1:0-10488 GCA_036570545.1 Kiloniellaceae bacterium | reverse complement strand
TATCGTGTTCGGGGAGATCGACCGATGAGCGGCGTCCATATCGCGCCTCCGGAACTGCAGCCGGCCAGCTTCGCCTTCACGGCGGAGAACATGGATCTGGCGAAGAAGCATATCGCCAAGTATCCGGCCGGCCGCCAGCAGAGCGCAGTGATGCCGCTGCTCGATCTGGCCCAGCGCCAGCATGACAACTGGCTGCCGCAGGCGGCGATCAAGTGTGTTGCCGAGATGCTCGGCATGCCGGTGATCCGCGTGCTCGAGGTCGCCAGCTTCTATACGATGTACAACCTCGCGCCGGTGGGTAAGCATTTCATCCAGGTCTGCACGACGACGCCCTGCTGGCTCGCCGGTTCCGACAAGGTGGTGTCGGCCTGCAGGAAACATCTGGGCATCGGCCCGGGCGAGACCACGCCGGACGGCGAGTTCACCGTGATCGAGGTGGAATGCCTCGGCGCCTGCGTGAATGCGCCGATGCTGCAGTACAACGACGACTTCTACGAGGACCTCGACGAGGCCAGCACCGGCAAGATCATCGACGCGCTGAAGCGCGGCGAGACGCCGAAGCCCGGCCCGCAGAACGGCCGCCTGTCCTCCGAGCCGCTTGGCGGCGCGACCACACTGACCACGTTCAATCCTGCTGGCCAAGGGACTCCCCTGGCCGGCGGGAATGACGACTGAGGCGGAGCCCGCGATGCTGCAGGACAAGGACCGCATCTTCACCGATCTCTACGGCCAGCAGTCGTGGCGGCTTGAGGCTGCCCGCAAGCGCGGCGACTGGGACGGCACCAAGGACCTGCTGCTGAAGGGCCAGGACTGGATCATCGACGAGATGAAGAAGTCCGGCCTGCGCGGTCGCGGCGGCGCCGGTTTCCCGACCGGCCTGAAGTGGTCGTTCATGCCCAAGCAGTCGGACGGCCGACCGAGCTATCTCGTGGTCAATGCCGACGAGGGCGAGCCCGGCACCTGCAAGGATCGCGACATGATGCGTCACGATCCGCACAAGCTGGTCGAGGGCTGCCTGATCGCCGGCTTCGCCATGCGCGCGGTGGCCGCCTACATCTATATCCGCGGCGAGTTCTACCGCGAGGCCGAGAATCTGCAGGGCGCCATCGACGAGGCCTATGCGGCCGGCCTGATCGGCAAAAATGCCTGCGGTTCGGGTTATGACTTCGACGTCTTCGTGCATCGCGGCGCCGGCGCCTATATCTGTGGCGAGGAAACCGCGCTGATCGAGAGCCTGGAAGGCAAGAAGGGCCAGCCGCGCCTGAAGCCGCCGTTCCCGGCCGCCGTCGGCCTCTACGGCTGCCCGACCACCGTCAACAACGTCGAGACCATTGCGGTGGCGCCGGAGATCCTGCGCCGCGGCGTCTCCTGGTGGACCGGGCTCGGCCGCCCCAACAATACCGGCACCAAGATCTTCTCGATCTCCGGCCACGTGAACAAGCCGCTGAACGTGGAAGAGGAGATGGGCATTCCGCTGCGCGAGCTCATCGACAAGCACGCCGGCGGCGTCATCGGCGGCTGGGACAACCTGCTGGCGGTGATTCCCGGCGGCTCCTCGGTGCCCTGCCTGCCGGCCGCAATCTGCTCGAACATTCTGATGGACTTCGACTCGCTGCGCGAGGCCCAGTCCGGCCTCGGCACCGCGGCGGTCATCGTCATGGACAAGTCGACCGACATCGTAGACGCCATCTGCCGCCTCTCGCACTTCTACATGCACGAGAGCTGCGGCCAGTGCACGCCCTGCCGCGAGGGCACCGGCTGGATGTGGCGCGTGATGACCCGCCTGGTGCGCGGCGATGCCGAGCTCGACGAGGTCGACACGCTGCTCGATGTGACCTATCAGGTCGAGGGCCATACCATCTGCGCGCTCGGCGACGCCGCGGCCTGGCCGATCCAGGGCCTGCTGCGCCATTTCCGCCCGGAGGTGGAGCGCCGCATCCGCGAGCACAAGCAATCCAGAGCGGCGGCGGAGTAGGGGGAGAGCGATGCCGAAGCTGACGATCGACGGCAAGGAGATCGAGGTCGCAGAGGGCCTGTCGGTCCTGCAGGCCTGCGAGCTCGCCGGCGTCGAGATTCCGCGATTCTGCTACCACGACCGCCTGTCGGTGGCCGGCAACTGCCGCATGTGCCTGGTCGAGATGGAGCGTGCGCCCAAGCCGATCGCCTCCTGCGCCATGCCGGTCGGCGAGGGCATGGTGATCAAGACCGACACCGACAAGGTGAAGAAGGCGCGCAACGGCGTCATGGAGTTCCTGCTCATCAACCATCCGCTCGACTGCCCGATCTGCGACCAGGGCGGCGAGTGCGACCTGCAGGACCAGGCCATGGCCTACGGCTTCGACCGCAGCCGCTTCGCCGAGAACAAGCGCGCGGTCACCGAGAAGTACATGGGGCCGCTGATCAAGACGATCATGACCCGCTGCATCCAGTGCACCCGCTGCGTGCGCTTCGCCACCGAGGTCGCCGGCGTCGAGCAGCTCGGCCTGGTGAACCGCGGCGAGAATGCAGAGATCACCACCCTGGAGCAGGCGGTGGCCTCCGAGCTGTCCGGCAACCTGGTGGATGTCTGCCCGGTCGGCGCATTGACCTCCGGGCCCTATGCCTTCGTGGCGCGGCCCTGGGAGCTGCGCAAGACGGACTCGGTCGACGTGCTGGACGCCGTCGGCTCGAACATCCGCGTCGACGCCCGCGGGCGCGAGGTGCTGCGCGTGCTGCCGCGCCTGCACGAGGGGGTGAACGAGGAGTGGATCAACGACAAGACGCGCCATGCCTGTGACGGCCTGTCGCGCCAGCGGCTCGATCGTCCGTATCTGCGCAACGGCGCCGGCCGCCTCGAGGCGGTGTCCTGGAGCGTCGCCTTCAAGGCCATCGCCGAGCGCCTGAAGGGCGTGCCCGGCGAGCGCGTCGCCGCCATCGCCGGCGACCTCTGCGACGCCGAGTCCATGCTGGCGCTGAAGGACCTCATGGCCGGTCTCGGCTCGGCCAACCTCGACTGCCGCCAGGACGGCGCCCTGATCGACCCGTCCTGCCGCGCCGGCTATCTCTTCAACACCACCATCGCCGGCATCGAGCAGGCCGACGCGGCGCTGCTCGTCGGCACCAATCCGCGCTGGGAAGCCGCGCTGGTGAACGCCCGGCTGCGCAAGCGCTTCCTGCAGGGCAACTTCGGCGTCGGCCTGGTCGGCCAGCCGGTCGACCTTACCTATCCCTACGACTACCTCGGCGCCGGGCCGGAGACGCTGTCCGCGGTTGCCGAAGGGAATGGAGCTTTCGCGGAGATCCTGGAAAAGGCGCAGCGCCCGATGCTGATCCTCGGCATGGGCGCCCTGGCACGGCCGGACGGTGCCGCCGTGCTGGCCGCCGCCCGCGCCATCGCCGAGCGCTACGGCATGGTGCCCAGCGGGAATGGGGATGACGGCTGGAACGGCTTCAACCTGCTGCACACTGCGGCGGCGCGCGTCGGCGGGCTCGACCTCGGCTTCGTCCCCGGGGACGGCGGCCGCGACATCGAGGGCATCTACCAGGGCTGCGAGGACGGCGCCATCGAGGTGCTCTACCTGCTCGGCGCCGACGAGCTGAAGATCGGCCGCCTCGGCGAGGCCGGCAAGGGCCCCTTCGTCATCTATCAGGGCCATCACGGCGATGCCGGCGCGCACCGTGCCGACGTCATTCTGCCGGGCGCCGCCTACACCGAGAAGAACGCCACCTACGTGAACACCGAGGGCCGCGTCCAGTTGGCCCGTCTGGCCACTTTTCCGCCGGGCGAGGCGCGCGAGGACTGGACCATCCTGCGCGCCCTCTCCGAGGTGGTCGGCCAACGGCTGCCCTACGACAACCTGGGCCAGCTTCGTCAGCGCCTCATCGAGGTGAACCGGGTGTTCGCCGCGGTCGACCAGATCGAGCCGGTGGCCTGGGGCGCCTTCGGGACGCCGGGACGGATGGACCCGGCGCCCTTCGTCTCGCCCATCGGCGTGTTCTACATGACCGACCCGATCAGCCGCGCCTCAGAGACCATGGCGCAGTGCGTCGAGGCTTTCTCCCTCGGCGTCAGGAAGGGAGTGACCGGCACCCATGGCTGACATGGTCGACTTCCTCTACACCAATCCCTATGGCCAGGCGGCTTTCCTGGTCGTGAAGATCCTGGCGGTCCTGGTGCCGCTGCTGCTCGCTGTCGCCTACCTGACCTATGCCGAGCGCAAGGTCATCGCCGCGATGCAGCTCCGCAAGGGCCCCAACGTGGTCGGCCCCTTCGGCCTGCTGCAGCCCATTGCCGACGCGGTGAAGCTGCTGTTCAAGGAAACCATCCTGCCGTCGGGCGCCAACCGCGTCGTCTTCCTGATGGCGCCGATGCTGACCTTCATCCTGGCGATGATCGGCTGGGCGGTGATCCCCTTCGACGCCGGTCTGGTGCTGGCCGACATCAACGTCGGCATCCTCTATCTCTTCGCGATCTCCTCGCTCGGCGT
Organism: Kiloniellaceae bacterium; assembly: GCA_036570545.1. GTDB lineage: Bacteria > Pseudomonadota > Alphaproteobacteria > Kiloniellales > Kiloniellaceae > Pelagibius. Next base: position 6,022 of record DATCXZ010000221.1, on the reverse strand, counting down.
CTACGGCGTCATCATGGCGGGCTGGGCCTCCAACTCGAAGTACCCCTTCCTCGGCGCCCTGCGCTCGGCGGCGCAGATGGTGTCCTACGAAGTCTCCATGGGCTTCGTCATCATCACCGTTCTGCTGCTGGTCGGCTCGCTGAACCTCTCGGACATCGTGCTGGCGCAGCAGGGCAGCTACGGGCTGTTTAGCTGGTTCTGGCTGCCCATGCTGCCGATGTTCGTGATCTTCTTCGTCTCGACGCTGGCGGAGACCAACCGCTCGCCCTTCGACCTGCCGGAAGGCGAGTCGGAGCTGGTCGCCGGCTTCTTCGTCGAGTACTCGGCAATGACCTTCGCCCTGTTCTTCCTGGGCGAGTACGCCAACATGATCCTGATGAGCGCGATGACGTCGATCCTGTTCCTCGGCGGCTGGCTGCCGCCGTTCGACTTCGCGCCCTTTACCTGGATTCCGGGGCCGATCTGGCTGTTTGTCAAGATCGCCCTGGTGCTGTTCTGCTTCCTTTGGGTCCGCGCGACCTTCCCGCGCTATCGCTACGACCAGCTCATGCGCCTCGGCTGGAAGGTGTTCCTGCCGTTCTCGCTGTTCTGGCTGGTGCTGACCGCGGGCGTGCTGGTCGCCTTCGACCTGTTGCCGCACACGTGACGGCTGGAGTCTGACCGATGAGCATCATCGACCGCAACCTGCGCAGCCTCCTGCTCAGCGAGCTCATAGAGGGCATGTCGCTGACTCTGCGCTACTTCTTCAAGCCCAAGGTGACGCTGAACTACCCCTACGAGAAGGGGCCGCTCAGCCCGCGCTTCCGCGGCGAGCACGCGCTGCGCCGCTATCCCAACGGCGAGGAGCGGTGCATTGCCTGCAAGCTCTGCGAGGCGATCTGCCCGGCGCAGTGCATCGTCATCGAGGCTGAGCCGCGCAGCGACGGCAGCCGGCGCACCACGCGCTACGACATCGACATGACGAAGTGCATCTACTGCGGCTTCTGCCAGGAGGCCTGCCCGGTGGATGCCATCGTCGAGGGACCGAACTTCGAGTTCGCCACCGAGACGCGCGAGGAGCTGTTCTACAACAAGGAAAGGCTGCTCGCCAACGGCGACCGCTGGGAATACGAGATCGCCCAGAACCTGGAGCTCGATGCGCCCTACCGCTGAAAGCAGGGAGCGGGAAGGGGCGTCGCAAGAAATGTTGGGGGAGTTTCCCGTGCATGAGATCGACAGGACCGGCGCTGCCGCCGGCCAGGGCCGCAGAGGCCGCGAGACGGAGAGGAGGCCGGCAGCATGATCATTCAGGCCTTGGCCTTCTATCTCTTCGCCGCCGTCACCGTGGCCTCGGGGGTCATGGTGGTGAGCGCGCGCAATCCGGTGCACTCCGTGCTCTTCCTCATCCTCGCCTTCTTCAACTCCGCCGGCCTCTTCGTGCTGATGGGCGCGGAGTTCCTCGCCATGATCCTGGTGGTCGTCTACGTCGGGGCGGTCGCCGTGCTGTTCCTCTTCGTGGTCATGATGCTGGACATCAACTTCGTGCGCCTGCGCGAGGGCGCCCTGCAGTACCTGCCGCTCGGCACCCTGATCGGCCTCATCCTTCTGGTGGAGCTGGTGCTGGTCGGCGGCGCCTGGATCGTGTCCCCGGCGGCGGAGCTCGCGATCAGCCATCCGGTGGCGCCGCCCGGCGACATGCACAACACCCGCGCGCTCGGCGGCCTCATCTACACCCACTATATCTACCTGTTCCAGGCCTCCGGCCTTGTGCTGCTGGTCGCCATGATCGGGGCCATCGTGCTTACCCTGCGCCATCGCGAGGGTGTGCGGCGGCAGAGCATCGCCCGGCAGACCGCGCGCACCCGCGCGCAGTCGATCGAGGTGAAGCAGGTCCCCAGCCGGAGCGGGGTGTGACGCCATGCTGGAAATCGGCCTCGGACACTATCTCACGGTCGCCGCGATCCTCTTCACCCTGGGGATCTTCGGCATCTTCCTGAACCGCAAGAACGTCATCATCATCCTGATGTCGATCGAACTGATGCTGCTGGCGGTGAACATCAACCTGGTGGCCTTCTCGACCCACCTGCAGGACCTGGCCGGGCAGATCTTCGCGCTCTTCGTTCTTACGGTGGCGGCGGCGGAGGCGGCCATCGGCCTGGCCATCCTCGTGGTCTACTTCCGCAACCGCGGCTCCATCGAGGTCGAAGACATCAACATGATGAAGGGCTGAGCGCGGCCATGGATCAACTCATCGTCCTGCTGCCGCTCGTCGGCGCGATCGTCGCCGGCTTCTTCGGGCGCATCATCGGCGACCGCGGCGCCATGCTGGTGACCTGCAGCCTGCTGCTGCTCTCGGCGCTGCTGTCCTGCATCGTGTTTTACGATGTCGCCTTTGCGCACAACCCGCGCGTCACCGAGCTGTTCACCTGGATCGACTCCGGCAGCTTCGAGGTGAGCTGGGCGCTGAAGGTCGACACCCTGACCGCCGTCATGCTGGTGGTGGTGACCGGCGTCTCCTCCATGGTGCACGTCTACTCCGTCGGCTACATGGCGCACGACCCCTACAAGCCGCGCTTCTTCGCCTATCTCAGCCTGTTCACCTTCTTCATGCTGATGCTGGTGACGGCCGACAACTTCGTGCAGATGTTCTTCGGGTGGGAGGGCGTCGGCCTCGCCTCCTACCTGCTGATCGGGTTCTGGTACGAACGGCCGAGCGCCAACGCCGCCGCCATCAAGGCCTTCCTGGTGAACCGCGTCGGCGATATCGGTTTCGCGCTCGGCATCTGCGGTGCCTTCGTGCTGTTCGGCAGCGCCAACTTCGACCAGGTTTTCGCCGCCGCGCCAGGCTATGCCGATGCCCAGTTCGAGGCCTTCGGCATCTCCGGTCACGCGCTCACCATCATCTGCATCCTGCTGTTCATCGGCGCCATGGGCAAATCGGCCCAGCTCGGCCTGCACACCTGGCTGCCGGACGCCATGGAGGGCCCGACCCCGGTCTCGGCCCTGATCCACGCCGCCACCATGGTGACGGCGGGCGTGTTCATGGTGGCGCGCCTTTCGCCGATCTTCGAGTACGCGCCGACGGCGCTGGAGCTGGTCACCTATGTCGGCGCGCTGACGGCCTTCTTCGCCGCCTCGGTCGGCCTCACCCAGAACGACATCAAGCGGGTCATCGCCTATTCGACCTGCTCGCAGCTCGGCTACATGTTCTTCGCCCTCGGCGTCTCGGCATATTCGGCGGGCATCTTCCACCTGATGACGCACGCCTTCTTCAAGGCGCTGCTGTTCCTCGGCGCCGGCTCGGTGATCCACGCCATGTCGGACGAGCAGGACATGCGCAAGATGGGCGGCATCTACAAGATGATCCCGATGACCTGGGCGCTGATGTGGATCGGCACCATCGCGCTGCTCGGCCTCGGCATCCCCGGCGTGTTCGGCTTCGCCGGCTTCTATTCCAAGGACATTGTGGTGGAAGCGGCCTTCGCCGACCATTCGATGCACGGCAACTTCGCGTTCACGATGGGCGTGCTGGCCGCCTTCATGACCGCCTTCTACTCCTGCCGCCTGATGTTCATGACCTTCCATGGCCGCCCGCGCGCCTCCAAGGAGGTCATGAACCACGTCCACGAGTCGCCGCAGGTCATGCTGATCCCGCTGTATGTGCTGGCCTTCGGCGCCGTGTTCTCCGGCCTCGCCGCCTACGAGTACTTCGTCGGCCACCACATGGTGGAGTTCTGGGGCGAGGCGCTGAAGGTGCTGCCCGAGAACAACACGGTGGAGGCGGCGCACCACGTGCCGCTGTGGGTGAAGCTTGCGCCGCTGGTCGCCGGCCTCGGCGGCGTGGCGCTCGCCTACCTGTTCTACATGGCGGCGCCGGGGCTGCCGGCGAAGGCCGCTCAGGCGCTGCGCCCGCTCTACCTGTTCTCGCTGAACAAGTGGTACTTCGACGAGCTCTACGACCGCATCTTCGTGCGCCCGGCCCACGCCATCGGCCACGGCCTGTGGAAGGGCGGCGACGGAGCGATCATCGACGGCCTCGGCCCGGACGGCGTGGCCGCGACCACGCAGGGCGCCTCGCGGCGCACCTCGGCGCTGCAGAGCGGGTACGTCTACCACTACGCCTTTGCCATGCTGATCGGAGTCGTCGCCCTGATCACCTGGTACATCTTGAGCCAGTTGGGGTGATCCAGCGATGACGGGTTGGCCGATACTTTCGACGATCACCTTCCTGCCGCTGGCAGGCGCGCTGTGGATCCTGTTCTTCGTGCGCCACGAGGACGAGGCCCTGGCCGCCAAGAATGCGCGCTCCATGGCGCTCTGGGCCTCATTGGTGACCTTCGTCGTCTCGCTGTTCCTGTGGTTCAATTTCGACCGCGACAGCGCCGACTTCCAGTTCGTCGAGCAGGCCGACTGGATCCCCGCCTTCAACATCAACTACCACATGGGCGTCGACGGCATCTCGATGATGTTCGTGCTGCTGTCGACCCTGCTGACGCCGCTTTGCGTGCTGGCGAGCTGGGATGCCGTGCAGTCGCGGGTGAAGGAGTACATGATCGCCTTCCTCGTCCTCGAGACGCTGATGGTCGGCATGTTCTGCGCCCTCGACCTGGTGGTCTTCTACGTCTTCTTCGAAGGCGTGCTGATCCCGATGTTCCTCATCATCGGCATCTGGGGCGGCGGCCGGCGCGTCTACGCCGCCTTCAAGTTCTTCCTCTATACCCTCACCGGCTCGGTGCTGATGCTGCTGGCGATCCTCGCCATGTACTACGACGCCGGCACCACCGACATTCCGACCCTGCTGGCGCACCGCTTCCCGGCCGGGATGCAGACCTGGCTGTGGCTCGCCTTCTTCGCCTCCTTCGCCGTGAAGGTGCCGATGTGGCCGGTGCACACCTGGCTGCCCGACGCCCACGTCGAGGCGCCGACGGCCGGCTCGGTCATCCTGGCCGGCGTGCTGCTGAAGATGGGCGGCTACGGCTTCCTGCGCTTCTCGCTGCCGATGATGCCGGAGGCCTCCGAGTTCTTCGCGCCGCTCGTCTTCGCCCTCTCGGTGGTCGCGGTGATCTACACCTCCCTGGTGGCGCTCGCCCAGGAGGACATGAAGAAGCTGATCGCCTATTCCTCGGTGGCCCACATGGGCTTCGTCACCATCGGCATCTTCGTGGCCAACCAGCAGGGCGTCGAGGGCGCCATCTTCCAGATGCTGTCGCATGGCGTGGTCTCCGCCGCGCTCTTCCTGATCGTCGGCGTGATCTACGACCGCCTGCACACCCGCCTGATCGTGCGCTACGACGGCCTGGTCAACCGCATGCCAGGCTACGCGCTGATCTTCATGCTGTTCATGCTGGCCTCGGTCGGCCTGCCCGGCACCAGCGGCTTCGTCGGTGAGTTCCTGGTCCTGATCGGCGCCTTCCAGGTGAACACCTGGGTCGCCCTGCTGGCGGCCAGCGGCATGGTGCTGGGCGCCGCCTACATGCTCTACCTCTACCGGCGGATCATCTTCGGCCGGATAACCAAGGACGACCTCATGGCGATCCGCGACCTCAACTGGCGGGAGAAGGCGGTGTTCGCGCCGCTGGTTGTCCTGGTGCTGTGGATGGGCATCTATCCGGCGTCCTTCATCGACGTCATGGCACCCTCGGTGGAGCGGCTGGTCGAGGGCTACGAGGCGTCGCTGGCGCGCGCCGCGGTGACGCCGGCGCAGGCCGGGGCGACGCTCCTCACCGACCTCTGGTCTGCGCGCTAGGAGAGCCCAGATGATGCCCGACCTGAATATCGCCGCCGCGCTGCCCGAGGTCTTCCTGGCCGTCGCCGGCATGATCCTGCTGATGCTGGGCGTGTTCCGCGGCACCGGCGGCACCCGGCTGGTGCTCTCGCTCACGGTCGCCTGCTTCGGCCTGGCCTTCGTCATGGTCGCGCTTGCCATGGGGCGCCAGGAGACCGCGCTCGGCGGCTTCTTCATCGCCGACGCCTTCGGCGACTTCATGAAGCTCCTGGTGCTGGCCGGCTCGGCGCTCACCTTGATCATGGCCGCGCGCTACAT
>DATCXZ010000220.1:0-20530 GCA_036570545.1 Kiloniellaceae bacterium | reverse complement strand
GGTGCTCGGCGACGGCGCCCGGCGCCCGCCGGCAGCGCTAGCCGGCTTCCCGGCGCCGGAAGCATGATCCCGCGCCTCCGGCGACGGGACTGTAGGCGGGAGGATTGAAAACCGCCCGGGCCGGGGACACTTAGGTCCGAGGCCCAGTGGATCTTCGGGAGCTTTCGGCTCCCGTCGCTTGCGGCCGGCCCCGCCAAGAGGGCCGCCGCGCTGGGTGAGAGAGATTTTCGTGCCCGTCTGGCGGCCGGGGGGCGGGCGCCGCAATTCATGCACAAGCCGGCGTTCGACCGGCGGCCCGGGCACGGGCCGTCGCTTGGCGGGCAGCCGCTTGGGCAGTCGCTTGGATCGAGGAGATCAGGGCATGTCCGCTCCGCCGCAAAGCCAGGGCGAAATCATCGCCGACAAGGCACAGCTCGTCGAATACCTGGAGGCCGGCTGCAAGCCGGCGGAAGCTTGGCGCATCGGCACCGAGCACGAGAAGTTCTGCTACGCGCTGGACGACTTCCGCCCGCTGCCCTACGCCGGCGAGCGCAGCATCCGCGCCTTGCTGGAGGGCCTGCAGCGCTTCGGCTGGGCGCCGGTCGCCGAGGACGGCAACGTCATCGCGCTGACCAAGAACGGTGCCGGCGTCTCGCTGGAGCCGGGCGGCCAGTTCGAACTCTCCGGCGCGCCGCTGGAGACCATCCACGACACCTGCGCCGAGGTGCACACCCACCTCGACCAGATCCGCGAGGTCGCCGCGCCGCTCGGCGTGGCGGCCATGGGCCTCGGCTTCCAGCCCAAGTGGACGCGCGCGGACATCCCCTGGATGCCCAAGGGCCGCTACCAGATCATGCGCGACTACATGCCGAAGAAGGGTGGCCTCGGCCTCGACATGATGCTGAGAACCTGCACCGTGCAGGTGAACCTGGACTTCGCCTCGGAAGCCGACATGGTGAAGAAGTTCCGCGTCAGCCTGGCGTTGCAGCCGATCGCCACGGCGCTGTTCGCCAACTCGCCCTTCACCGAGGGCCGTCCCAACGGCTTCCTAAGCTACCGCAGCCACATCTGGACCGACACCGATCCCGACCGCTGCGGCATCCTGCCCTTCGTGTTCGAGGACGGCATGGGCTTCGAGCGCTATGTCGATCACGTGCTCGACGTGCCGATGTACTTCGTCTACCGCGATGGCAAGTACATCGACGCCTCGGGACAGTCGTTCCGCGATTTCTTGGCGGGCCGCCTGCCGGCGATGCCGGGCGAGAAGCCGCTCATGGGCGATTGGGCCGATCACCTTTCGACGCTGTTCCCCGAGGTGCGCATGAAGCGCTTCCTCGAGATGCGGGGGGGCGACGGCGGGCCCTGGAAGTCGCTCTGCGCGCTGCCGGCCTTCTGGGTCGGCCTGCTCTACGACCAGTCCGCGCTCGATGCCGCCTGGGACCTCGTGAAGGACTGGACGCTGGAGGAGCACCAGCACCTGCGCGATCAGGTGCCGAAGCAGGCATTGCATACGCCGTTCCGCGGCCGCCCGCTGAATGCGGTCGCCGCGAGGGCGGTCGAGATCGCCGATGCGGGGCTGAAGGCGCGCAACCGTCTCGACGGCCAGGGCGACAACGAGAGCCACTTCCTCGCGCTGCTGCGCAGCCGGGTGGAACGGGAGAAGTGTCCGGCGGAATACCTGCTCGACGACTTCCACGGCCGCTGGCAGGGCTCGATCGACCCGATCTTCACCGAGTGCGCCTACTGAGCCTCAGTCGGCTGCAGGGGAGGCTGCGTTGCCTTCGGCGGCGGCTTTCCTGCGCGCTTCCTTGGCGAGGGTGAGGGCGCGCACCAATGCCGGCGACATCTGCGGCGCCGCGGCCTTCTGCGCCGGCGTCAGCTCAAGCTGCTCGAGCTGCTGCTGCGCCTCCAGGGCAAGGGCCTCGGCGCGCAGGGCGGCGATGCGCGAGTCGTAGTAGGGGCCGCTGCCGGCAAAACGCTTGTTGGCGGAGATCCCCGAGAAGCTGCGCGGTGCCGCAAGCGGGCTGCGCTCCGCGCCGCGGATCACCTGGGTGCGCGGCGGCGTGCCGATGATGGCGTAGCCGCCGACACGCTGTCCGGCCGGCCCCTGGTTGAAGATCATGGTGTTGCCGACGGTGTTGTGGGACCCGCGGGCACCGCAGAAGGTCGAGGAGCCGATGGTGGTGCAGGACTGTGCCTGCGCCGCTCCGGCAAGCAGCACGGCGACGCCGGCGGCGCCAAGGCGGAGGAGGAACGGTGTCATGCTGTCGCCCTCGGTTGTGGGAGCCGCAAGTTCCGGCATCGCTACCAGCTACGCAGCGGCGCCGGCCAGAGGCTTCACCCTCAAGATGGGTGCCGGCGGCGGCCATTGCCAGGGTGGCAGACCTGCCCGCCGGCCGCTAAGCTTGGCCGATTCCATCCGACCCTGATCTGCTCTAGCAAGGCGGAGCATCCATGCCCCTCGACCCCGAGACCCGACGCCTCCTCAAGATCTGGGGCGTGAAGATCGCCGGCACCGCTTATCTGCTGTTCGTCTTCGCCTTCATGGCCGGCCATCCGCAGCCGGGCAGCATGGCCAGCCTCTCTTACGCGCTCTCTCTGGCGATCGTGCCGGCGGCGGTTGCCACGCTCGCGGTGCTCGGCGTCATGGTCTTTCTGCACAAGCGATAGAGCGCACTGGGATCGATCAGTCCGCTGTTTTCTCGCGCGCCTGCCGGGACAGCACCAGGGCGCGCACCAGGGCCGGTGGCATCTCGCCCTTCGCTGCCTCCTGCGCCGGTGTCAGCTCGAGCCGCTCCAACTCGGTGCGAGCACGGATGGCGCTCATCTGGGCCTGCAGGCGCGACAGGGTCTCGCTGTAGGACGCGCCGCTCCCGAAATAGGCCTGGCGAGTCGAGGCGCCGCTGCGTCGCAGCGGGCGGATCTCCCGGAACTCGAATTCAGTCTGCTCGGTCTGGCCGAAGATGATGCGCGGCGGCTCGCGCCGGCTGGAGGATTCGTCGGCCGCCTGCGCGCCCGCGGCAAGCAGCAGCAGGGCGGGGACGAGCAGGGCGGGAAGGGTGCGTTTCACAACGTCGTTTCCTGGTTGGCCCAGTTTTGTGGTTGGCCGGGCAGCAGGCGCCACCATCGCACGGGACGCTTGCGCAAGGATTAACCCGTGTTAAGCAGAAAGCAGGAACCCGCAACCGGCCGCAGCGAGGCATGCCATGCGCAAAGAACACACGCCGTCCACAGTCGCGCCGCCTTTCTCCCGCTACAGCCACGGCGTCGAGGTCGACGCGGCGCGCTGGCTGCTGATCTCCGGCCAGGTCGGCGTCGACCGCGAGGGCCGCCTCGCCGAAGGCGCCGCCGCGCAGATGGACCAGGCCTGGCGCAACATCCTCGCAATCTTGGACGACGCCGGCATGGACGCCGGCAACCTGGTGAAGATCACCGCCTATCTGACCCGGCGCGATGACCTGAAGGCCTTCCGCGAGATGCGCGACCGCCACCTGACGGACGTGAAACCGGCCTCGACGCTGCTCATCGTCAGCGGCCTCGCCGATCCGGGCTGGCTGGTCGAGATCGAGGCGCTGGCGGCGAAGTAGTCAGGCCGCCGCGGTCCCGCCCACCGTGATGGCGTCGATCAGCATGGTGGGCTGGCCGACGCCGACCGGCACGCCCTGGCCCTCCTTGCCGCAGGTGCCGATGCCGTCGTCGAGCTTCATGTCGTTGCCGATCATCTTCACCTTGGTCATCACATCGGGGCCGTTGCCGATGAGGGTGGCGCCCTTCACCGGCGCGCCCACCTTGCCGTCCTCGATGAGGTAGGCCTCGGTGCAGGAGAACACGAACTTGCCCGAGGTGATGTCGACCTGGCCGCCGCCGAAGTTCACGGCATAGAGGCCCTTCTTCACCGAGGCGAGGATCTCCTGCGGATCCTTGTCGCCGCCCAGCATCACGGTGTTGGTCATGCGCGGCATGGGGATGTGCGCATAGCTCTGGCGCCGCCCATTGCCGGTCGGCTGCATGCCCATGAGGCGCGCGTTCTGGCGGTCCTGCATGTAGCCGCGCAGGATGCCGTCCTCGATCAGCACCGTGGCCTGGCTCGGCGTGCCTTCGTCGTCGATGGTGAGCGACCCGCGGCGGTCCATCAGCGTGCCGTCGTCCATCACGGTGACCCCCGGGGAGGCGACGCGCTGGCCGAGCAGGCCGGAAAAGGCCGAGGTCTTCTTGCGGTTGAAGTCGCCTTCCAGGCCGTGACCGACCGCCTCGTGCAGCAGGATGCCGGGCCAGCCGGCGCCCAGCACCACCGGCAGCTCGCCGGCCGGCGTGTCGACCGAAACCAGGTTCACCAGCGCCTGGCGCAGCGCCTCGTCGACGCTGGCCTGCCAGTGCCTGGGGTCGAGCAGCGCCTCGTAGGCGATGCGCCCACCGCCGCCATGGCTGCCGGCCTCCATGCGGTCGCCCTCGCCGACCACCACGGAAACGCTGAGGCGCACCAGCGGGCGGATGTCGGCGGCGCGCTCGCCGTCGGCGCGCAGGATCTGCACCGCCTGCCACTCGCCGCCCAGCGAGGCGCTGACCTGCTTCACGCGCGGGTCCTTGGCGCGGGCGTAGGCGTCGATCTCCGCCAGCAGCTTCACCTTCGCTTCGAAGGGTACCGCGCCGATGGGGTTCTCGTCGCCATAGAGGATGCGGTTGGTGCGGGCCGGCCCGGCGGCCATGGTGCCGGAACGGCCTGCGCGCACCGCCTTGACGGTGTCGGCGGCACGCGCGATGGCGGCCTCGGAGAGCTCGCTGGCGTGCGCGTAGCCGGCCGCCTCGCCGGCGATGGCGCGCAGGCCGAAGCCCTGCTGCGTGTCGAAGCTGGCCGACTTCAGACGGCCGTCGTCGAAGGCCAGCGCTTCCGACTGCCGGTACTCGAGGAACAGCTCCCCGTCGTCGGCACCGTTCATGGCATCGTTCACCAGGGCTTCGAGCCGGTTGCGGTCGAGGCCGGCACGCGCGTAGAAAAGCTCGTCGGTGGCGGCGAGGTGTGTCATCAAGCTGGCCTCCGGGCCGAAGTCTGCGTAGGTCTGTCAATCCGGTCGTGTTGCGACCAGCTTGCCTTAATATGGGGCACCGAGGCCAGGATAACATCCCGGCGCCTGGCCGCGAACGCAGGGGAATGTCATTCGATGGTCGAAGGTTTACGGGATCATCCCCTGCGCGCGTCGCTGAACGCGGAAGTGCACTCGCGCCCCTTCGCGAGGCTGCAGTCGCCCGAGCGCATCAGCCATCTGGCCCTGCTGTCGGGCGAGGGGGCCGCCGAGCGCGAGCGCCGGCATGTGGCCGCCCTCTGCGAGAGCCGCGGCGTCGGTGGCCCGCCGGCGAGCGCCAGCCACTTCTACTGCGACCTCGGCTCATTCCGCCTGAAGTGGGAGCGCCACACCGAATTTTCGACCTACACGTTCTTCGTCAGCGGCCCCTTCGCCGCAGAGCCGGGCGGCGGCCGGCCGTTCGGCGCAAGGGCCATCGACCGGGTGCCGCGGGAGTGGATCGCCGCCCTGCCCGGCGACCTGCTGGTCGGCGTTCACCTGGAGCTGCTGGCGGCGACGGCGCCGGAGCCGGACGCCGCCGCCCTGCAGGCGGTGTTCGGCCATGACGGCATCAACGGCAGCCTGGTGTCCGGCGGCGCGGCGGCGGTGTGGATGGACTTCCGCGTGCAGGACGACGGCTTCGCCCGGGTCCTGCTGCACGACCGCACGCTGCGGCCCCGCCAGGCCGGACGGCTGGTGCAGCGCCTGCTGGAGATCGAGACCTATCGCATGATGGCGCTGCTCGCCTTTCCGGCGGCCCGGCGCCACAGCGCCGGCCTCGCCACTATCGGCGAGCGGCTGACCGGGATCACCAGCCAGCTCACCGAGATCGACGACGTCGGCGCCGAGCGCCGCCTGCTGGACGAGCTGATGACGCTGTCGTCCGAGATCGAGGACGTCGCCGCCGCCACCACCTACCGCTTTTCGGCCGCGCGCGCCTACTACGCGCTGGTGCTGCGCCGCGTCGAGGAGCTGCGCGAGCAGCGCGTCGAGGGCCTGCAGACCTTGAGCGAATTCGTCGACCGCCGCCTGGCGCCGGCCATGCGCACCTGCGAGGCGGTGGCCGAGCGGCTGGAGACCCTGTCGCGGCGGGTGGCGCGGGCGAGCCAGTTGCTGCGCGCCCGCGTCGACATCCAGCTCGAGGCGCAGAACCGCACCCTCCTGGAGTCGATGAATCGCCGCGCCCGCCTGCAGCTTCGCCTGCAGCAGACCGTCGAGGGCCTGTCGGTGGCCGCCATCACCTATTATCTGGCGAGCCTCGTCGGCTATCTGGCCAAGGGCGCCAAGGCCTTCGGCCTCAAGATCGATCCCGAGCTCGCCACGGCGGCCGCCATCCCGCTGCTGGCGCTGGCGGTGTGGTACGGCCTGCGTCGCCTGCACCGTCACGTCAGGCGGGAGGACGGCGTGCAGGACTGAGCCCTCGCGCCCCGCGCCCGCGGCGGGCGCCGATTGCGTCATTGCGTCGCACTGAGCGCCGGCGCGCTTCAAGGCCCCCTCCGATGCTTTATCATCCACCATCTGGGAAGCGCAAATTCTGAGGCCGGCTGCGGCTTTGCCCGCCTCCGCGGCCACTCTTGTGGCAGCAACAGCCTTGGTATAGGTTGCGCTCGCCCTGGCCTGCCAAGCCGCCCCGAGGGGACCGCGCAGCATCCTGCGCAACGGGACGGCGATCGGGCAGAGTGATGTGCAGGAAAGATGGGAAATGCAGCTATGACCTTCCTGAGCCGGCTCGGCGCCCTTGCCGCAGCTTTCTTCTTCGGCACGCTTGGCCCCGTGCTGGCAGCTCCCCAGGACTACTTGGTCGACTTTCAGGATCCAGTGACCCCGGTCATGGAGCGCATCAAGTCGTTCCACGACGTGCTGCTGTGGATCTGCGTCGCCATCACCCTCCTGGTGCTGGTGCTGCTGCTCTGGGTGATGTTCCGCTACTCGGAGAAGCGCAATCCCAATCCTTCCAAGACCACCCACAACGTCGTCCTGGAACTGGCCTGGACGGTGGTCCCGGTGCTGATCCTCATAGCCATCGCCTTCCCGTCGTTCCGTCTGCTCTACTTCGCCGACCGCACCGCGGACGCCGACATGACCATCAAGGCGATCGGTCGCCAGTGGTACTGGTCCTTCGAGTATCCCGATCACGGCAACTTCACCTTCGATGCCTTCATAGTGCCGGACGCCGACCTGCAGCCGGGCCAGCCGCGTCTGCTGACGACGGACAACGCGCTGGTGCTGCCGGTCGACACCAACATCCGCATCCTGGTCACCGCGAGCGACGTCATCCACAACTTCGCGATGCCGCCGTTCGGGCTGAAGACCGACGCCGTGCCGGGACGCATCAACGAGACCTGGACCTACGTCCCGGCCGAGTTCGCCGGCCAGACCTTCTACGGCCAGTGCTCCGAGCTCTGCGGCACCGGCCACGCCTTCATGCCGATCATGATCAAGATGGTCAGCAAGGAGGAGTTCCAGACCTGGACCGAGCAGGCCCGCGAGGAGTTCGCGCAGGTCGACACGCCCGCCTTGCCGTCCGCGCCGGCTGAAGCTCCGCGCGCCCAGGACAAGGTTACGGTCGCCGCCGCCGGCACCGTGCAATCGAAGTAAGCAAGGGAAGAAGCTGACATGGCTCACAGCAGCGACGCGCACGCGCATCACGACCACAAGCCGGGTTTCTTCCTGCGTTGGTTCTGCTCGACCAACCATAAGGACATCGGCACCCTCTATCTGATCTTCGCGATCATCGCCGGCATCATCGGCGCGTTCTTCTCGCTGATCATGCGCATGGAGCTGCAGGAGCCGGGCGTGCAGTTCTTGCTCAGCGGCGGCGAGCCCGATGGCAACCTGTGGAACGTGCTGGTCACGGCGCACGGCCTGGTCATGATTTTCTTCGCGATTATGCCGGCGCTGATCGGCGGCTTCGGAAACTGGTTCGTGCCGCTGATGATCGGGGCCCCCGACATGGCCTTCCCGCGCATGAACAACATCTCTTTCTGGCTGCTCGTGCCCGCCTTGCTGCTGCTGCTGGGCTCGGCCTTCGTGGATAACGGTGCCGGCACCGGCTGGACGATCTATCCACCGCTCTCCGGCCCCCTGGGCCACGGCGGCATGTCGGTCGACATGGTGATTTTCTCGATGCACCTGGCCGGCGCGTCCTCGATTCTCGGCGCCGTCAACTTCATCACCACAATCTTCAACATGCGCGCGCCGGGCATGACGCTGCACAAGATGCCGCTGTTCGTATGGTCGATACTGGTCACAGCTTTCCTGCTGCTGCTGGCGTTGCCTGTGCTCGGCGGCGCCATCACCATGCTGCTCACCGACCGCAATTTCGGCACTGCGTTCTTCGATCCGGCCGGCGGCGGCGACCCGATTCTGTTCCAGCACCTGTTCTGGTTCTTCGGGCACCCCGAGGTCTACATCATGATCCTGCCGGCCTTCGGCATCGTCAGCCACATCGTGTCGACTTTCTCGCGCAAGCCGGTGTTCGGCTATCTCGGCATGGCCTACGCCATGGTGTCGATCGGTTTCGTCGGCTTCATCGTCTGGGCCCACCACATGTTCGCCGTCGGCCTCGACGTCGACACCAAGGCCTACTTCACCGCGGCAACCATGGTCATCGCGGTGCCGACCGGCGTGAAGATCTTCTCGTGGATCGCCACCATGTGGGGCGGCTCGATCCGCTTCACCACGCCGATGCTCTGGGCGATCGGCTTCATCTTCCTGTTCACCATCGGCGGCGTCACCGGCGTTGTGCTGGCCAACGCCGGCATGGACATCGCGATGCACGATACCTACTACGTGGTGGCGCATTTCCACTACGTGCTGAGCCTCGGCGCGGCGTTCGGTATTTTCGCCGGCTTCTACTACTGGTTCGGCAAGATGTTCGGCCGCGAGTTCCCGGAATGGGCCGGCAAGCTGCACTTCTGGGTCACCTTCATCGGCGTGAACCTGACTTTCTTCCCGCAGCACTTCCTGGGCGTCGCGGGGATGCCGCGGCGCTACATCGACTATCCCGATGCCTTCGCCGGCTGGAACCGGGTGTCGTCCTACGGCTCCTACATCTCGATCGCCGCCACCGTCTTCTTCCTGGTGATGATGGTCTACGCCCTGCTGGCGGGCCGCAAGGCCGAGGCCAATCCCTGGGGTGAGGGGGCGACGACGCTGGAGTGGACGGTGTCCTCGCCGCCGCCGTTCCATACCTTCAACGAACTGCCGCAGATCACTGGGGGCAGCCACTGAGCCGCCGGCCGGCACGGCAAGCATGAAGGATGCTTGAGTGAGTGACGTTTCGCTTCGTCTAGGCGCAGAGAGCGTGGCACTGTCGGGCGGCGACGCCCGGCCGGAGTCGCGCGGCGCCGGGCGGGTCACCGACTACCTGGCGCTGCTGAAGCCGCGGGTGATGAGCCTGGTGGTGTTCAGCGGCTTCGCCGGCCTCTACGCGGCGCCGGGCGAGTTGCACCCCTTCCTGGCGGCGGTTGCCGTGCTGTGCATCGCGGTGAATGCCGGGGCCGCTGGCGCCATCAACATGTGGTACGAGCGCGACATCGACGCCATCATGGAGCGCACGCGCGGGCGGCCGCTGCCGCGCGGCAAGATGGCGCCGCAGGATGCGCTCACCTTCGGCGTGGTGCTGAGCCTGTTCTCGGTCATGCTGATGGGCATGGCGCTGAACTGGGTGGCCGCCGGCCTGCTCGCGCTGGCCAACGCCTTCTACGTCTTCGTCTACACCATCTGGCTGAAGCGCCGCACGCCGCAGAACATCGTGATCGGCGGCGCCGCCGGCGCCTTCCCGCCGATGATCGGCTGGGCGGCGGTCACGGGCGGCGTCGATCTGCATTCGCTGCTGCTCTTCGCGCTCATCTTCGTGTGGACGCCGCCGCACTTCTGGGCGCTCGCGCTGTACCGCGACGGCGACTACGCCAAGGCCAGGGTGCCGATGCTTCCGGTGGTTGCCGGGCGCCCCGCCACGCGGCGCCAGATCATGGCTTACAGTCTGCTGCTCGCCCCGCTCGGCGTCATGCCGGCGGTGCTCGGCACCGCTGGAGTCGTCTACGGTGCCGTCGCCGCGGCGATGGGGCTCTGCTTCATCCTGCTGGCCGGCGTCGTGCTGCGCAGCGCTGATGGCGGCGGAAGCGACCGCGCGGCGCGCCAGCTTTTCGGCTTCTCGATCCTCTATCTCTTCGTGCTCTTCACCCTGCTGATCCTCGACCGTGCGCCCGGACTGCTGGCCCCTGGGTTCTGGGAGGGCAGCGTGCTCTCTGGCGTCGGGCTTGCGGGTTGATGGCAATGGCGGGCCAGCACGACGACGAGCGCCGCAAGCGGCAGAAGGTGAAGAACTGGGTTCTGCTCGCCGCGCTGCTCACTTTTGTTGTGGTGGTCTACTTCGTCGCCATCATCCGCATGAGTGGAGGCTGAGTCATGGCTGTGCGTAACGACAGCAAGGCGAACCGACTCCTCGGCATCGCACTGGTCGGCGTCGTGGTTGCGATGGTTGGCGCCGCCTACGCGGCGGTGCCCCTCTACCAGTTGTTCTGCCAGGTCACCGGCTACGGCGGAACGCCCCAGATCGCCGAGGCCGCGCCGGTTGCCGTCGGCGAGCGCGTCATTACCGTCCGCTTCAACGCTGACGTCGATCCAGCGCTGCCTTGGGCGTTCCAGCCGGTGGAGCGCGAGATGACGCTGAGGGTCGGCGAGTCGGGGCTGGCGTTCTTCCGCGCCGAGAACCTTTCGGCCCACCCCACCGCGGGCACCGCCACCTTCAACGTGACGCCGCTGAAGGCTGGGCAGTATTTCAACAAGGTGCAGTGCTTCTGCTTCACCGAGCAGCGGCTGGCTGCGGGCGCCAGCATGGACATGCCGGTCAGCTTCTTCGTCGATCCGGCGATCGTCGAGGACCCGAACCTGCAGGAAGTGAAGACCATCACCCTGTCCTACACCTTCTTCCCGGACCAGCAGGCGGCGGACGAGCAGCAGCTCGGCGAGCTGACGCGGCCGGAGGCAGGCGAGGGACCGGCCGTCAACTGAGTCCAGCGGCCCTGCCGGGGGCAGGGGGGACATCGCGTTTTGGAGCGGGGAACGATATGAGCGCAGGCCACGACCAACCCAACCATCCCTACCACCTGGTGGATCCCAGCCCCTGGCCGCTGCTCGGGGCGATCGCCGGCGGCACCCTGGCTTTCGGCGGCGTGCTCTTCATGCACGACGTCACGCCCTGGGTGATGGTGGCGGGCTTCCTGCTGGTGCTGGCGACCATGTTCCTGTGGTGGCGCGATGTCATCAAGGAGGCCGTGCACCAGGGCCATCACACCAAGGTGGTGCAGCTCGGCCTGCGCTACGGCATGATCCTGTTCATCACCTCCGAGGTGATGTTCTTCGCCGCCTTTTTCTGGGCCTTCTTCGACGCCAGCCTGTTCCCTGGCGAGGTGCACCAGGTCGACCGCGCCGCCCACACCGGCGGCGTTTGGCCGCCGGTCGGCGTCGAGGTGTTCGACGCCTTCCACCTGCCGTTCCTCAACACCATGATCCTGCTGCTGTCGGGCTGCACCGTGACCTGGGCGCACCACGCCCTCATCAACGGCGACCGCCAGGGCCTCGTGCAGGGCCTCGGGCTGACGGTGCTGCTCGGTCTGCTGTTCACCGCCATCCAGGCCTACGAGTACAGCCACGCCGCCTTCGGTTTCACCGACGGCATCTACTCCTCGACCTTCTACATGGCGACCGGCTTCCACGGCTTCCATGTGATCATCGGCACCATCTTCCTCATCGTCTGCTTCTTCCGGGCCTGCGCCGGCCACTTCAAGCCGGATCACCACTTCGGCTTCGAGGCGGCGGCCTGGTACTGGCACTTCGTCGACGTGGTCTGGCTGTTCCTCTTCATCTGCATCTATTGGTGGGGAGGCAACTGATCGCCGGGGCGCGCCAGACTGCTCGCTTAGAGCGTTCGACCTTGGGGGTGCCGCGATGACGGCGCCCCCCGCCGCCGTCCTGCCGCCGGAGCCGCCCAATGCGATCCTTGCCGGCCTCGCCTGCCGCTGCCCGCGTTGCGGCAAGGGCCGGCTGTTCTCCGGCATCCTGAAGATCGCCGAGCGCTGCAACGCCTGCGGCCTGGATCTCAGGAAGCAGGATGCCGGCGACGGACCCGCCGTGTTCGTCATCTTCTTCCTCGGCGCCCTCTTCATGCCGCTGGTGTTCTGGGTGGAGTTCGGCTTCGAGCCGCCCTGGTGGGTCCACATCCTGCTGTGGCCGCTGCCGGTGCTGATCGTCGCCCTCGCCCTCCTGCACCCGATGAAGGGCCTGCTGGTTGCCCAGCAGTTCCGCCACCACGCCAGCGACAGTGGCACGGTGGACTACAGCGACCCCGACCTCCGATGAGCGCCCCCGAACCGACGGCCGGCGGCCGGCGCCGCTTCCGGCCGACCTTCTGGGCCACTGTCTGCACGGTCGTGGCGCTTGCCATCCTCATCGCGCTCGGCACCTGGCAGGTGCAGCGGCTGTTCTGGAAGGAAGGCGAGATCGCCAAGCGCCAGGCGCGCGTCAGCGCCCCCGCGGTGCCGCTGCCGCAGGGCTTCCCCGATCCGGAGGCGATCGAGTTCACCCGCGTGAGGCTGGAGGGTCGCTTCCGCCACGACGAGGAGTTCCATCTCGGTGCGCGCACCGACAACGGCCGTGTCGGCTACCACATCGTCACCCCCATGGTGTTGACCGACGGGCGCGTGATCCTGGTCGATCGTGGCTGGGTGCCGGAGAACCGCCGCGATCCGGCGACCCGTGCCGAAGGGCAGCCCGAAGGGCAGGTGACGCTCGAGGGGCTGCTGCGCACCGGCGGCTGGAAGGGCCTCGACTTCGCGCGACCGCCCAACGAGCCGGAGGAGCGCTTCTACTTCTGGCTCGATCTGCCGGTCATGGCCGAAAATGTGAGCGAGGGGCCAGTGATCACCGAGGTCTACGTCGATGCTGCGGCGTCGGAGATTCCCGGCGGCCTTCCGGTCGGCGGCCAGACCCGCGTGAACCTGCCAAACGACCACCTGCAATATGCCATCACCTGGTATTCCTTCGCCGTCATCCTGGCGGTGATCTGGTTCCTCTACAGCTACCGCCGGGAAGCGGAAGACAAGCCCTGACGGCTTGATGAATCCGGTGCCGCGGGTCACAGTCGCGGCACGCTTCCCGCATGACGTCGCAAGGCTCGCCCATGACCGCCTACGAAGAACTCTCCCGCACGTTCACGCGCTTGCGTGCCCTACAGGAGGCGGCGGGGGTGCTGCAGTGGGACATGTCGGCGATGATGCCGTCGGGCGGCGCCGAGGCGCGCACCGAGCAGCTCGCAACCTTGAGCGTGGTCTGCCATGAGATCCTCGCCGACCCCAGCCTGGCGGAGCTCTTCGACAGGGCGTCGGACGAGACCAGGGACCGCGACGCCTGGACCCGGGCGAACCTGAAGGAGATGCACCGGCGCTGGCTGCACGAGACGGCGCTGGAGAGCGATCTCGTCGAGGCGCTGTCCAAGGCCTGCAAGCGCTGTGAGATGATCTGGCGCAAGGCCCGTCCCGCGGCCGACTTCGCCGCCGTGAAGCCGGCCCTCGCCGAGGTGCTGAACCTGACCCGCCAGGCCGGCGCCGCCAAGGCCGAGCGTCTTGGACGCCCGCTCTACGACGCGCTGCTCGATCAGTACGAGCCCGACGGCTCCTCGGCCCGGATCGACGCCGTCTTCGAGGATCTCGCCGCCTTCCTGCCCGGCTTCCTCGACGACGTGCTGGCGCGCCAGGGGCGCGAGCCGGCACCGCTGCCACTGCAGGGACCCTTCCCGCGCGAGAAGCAGGAGGCGCTGGCCCGCCGCCTCATGGCCGCCGTCGGCTTCGATTTCGAGCATGGCCGCCTCGACGTCTCGCTGCACCCCTTCTGCGGCGGCGTGCCCGATGACGTGCGCATCACCACGCGCTACGACGAGGACGACTTCATGTCGGCCATCATGGGCGTGCTGCACGAGACCGGCCATGCCATGTACGAGCGCGGCCTGCCGAAGGAATGGCGCCTGCAGCCGGTCGGCGAGGCGCGCGGCATGACGATGCACGAAAGCCAGTCGCTGATGATCGAGATGCAGGCCTCCCGCAGCCGCGACTTCCTCACCTTCCTCGCTCCGCTGGCGCGCGAGGCCTTCGGCGGCAGCGGGCCGGCCTGGCAGGCGGACAACCTGCTGCGCCACTACACCGCCGTGAAGCCGGACTTCATTCGCGTCGACGCCGACGAGGTGACCTACCCGGCCCACGTCATCCTGCGCTACCGCCTGGAGAAGGCGCTGATCGCCGGCGACATGAGCCTCGACGACCTGCCCGGCGAATGGAACCGCGGCATGCAGGCGCTGCTCGGCATCACGCCGCCGGACGACCGCCTCGGCTGCCTCCAGGATATCCACTGGTACGACGGCGCCTGGGGCTACTTCCCGACCTACACCCTCGGGGCGATGACCGCCGCGCAGCTCTTCGCGGCGGCCAAACAGGCGCGGCCGGAGATCCCGGAGGCTCTCGGCAGAGGCGACTTCGCGCCCCTGATGGGCTGGCTGGCCGGGCAGGTGCATGCCCAGGCCTCCTCTGCCGGCTTCGAGGAGATCGTCGAGCGGGCGACCGGCAGGCCGCTCGCCCCAGCGGTCTTCAAGGCCCACCTGAAGGCGCGCTATCTGTCTTGAGATTCCTTTAACCTTACTGCGAGCGCAGAAAAGGGCCAGGTCGGCGCGGGTTGCCGCGGCTGGGAGCGGCGTCTAGATTGTCGCCCTCTAGGCTTTTCTGCGGTGCGGGGCGCTGGCGATGCGTTATCTCTCGACCCGGGGCGACGCCCCGGTGCTTTCCTTTGACGAGGTGTTGCTCGCCGGCCTGGCCCGCGACGGCGGGCTCTACCTGCCGGAGACCTGGCCGCAGTTCACCCCGGGGGAAATCCGCGGCCTCGCCGGCAGGTCCTATGCCGAGATCGCTTTCGCCGTGATTCGTCCCTTCGTTGCCGGCTGCATCCCCGACGGCGACCTCCGGCGTATCCTGGCCGAGACCTATGCCGGCTTCGAGCATGCCGCCGTCGCCCCGCTGAAGCAGCTCGACGAGCGCACCTGGCTGATGGAGCTGTTCCACGGCCCGACCTTGGCTTTCAAGGACTACGCGCTGCAACTCCTCGGACGCCTCTTCGACCACGTGCTGAGGCAGCGCGGCGAGCGCGTCACGGTGATCGGCGCCACCTCCGGGGACACCGGATCGGCCGCCATCGAGGCCTGCCGCGACCGCGAGCAGGTCGACATCTTCATGCTGCACCCCATGGGTCGCGTCTCCGAGGTGCAGCGCCGCCAGATGACCACCGTGCTGGCGCCGAACGTCTTCAATATCGCCCTCGAAGGCACCTTTGACGACTGCCAGGACCAGGTGAAGGCGATGTTCAACGACCTCGCCTTCCGCGACGCCATGAACCTCTCGGCGGTCAACTCGATCAACTGGGCGCGCATCATGGCCCAGATCGTCTACTACTTCGTCGCTGGCGTTGCGCTCGGCGCGCCCGACCGCGCCATCGCCTTCTCGGTGCCGACCGGCAACTTCGGCAACATCTACGCCGCCTATGGCGCCGGCCGCATGGGCCTGCCGGTGGCCCAGCTCATCGTCGGCTCCAACCGCAACGACATCCTGACCCGCTTCTTCGACAGCGGCACCATGGCCGTCGGCGGCGTCAGCCCGACCATCTCGCCGTCCATGGACATCCAGATCTCTTCCAACTTCGAGCGCCTGCTGTTCGACCTCTTCGAGCGCGACGGCGCCAAGGTGCGGCAGGTAATGGCTGACTTCCGCAAGACCGGTAGCTTCAGCGTGACCGCCGAGGAGCACCGGCGCCTGCGCCGCCTGTTCGACGCCCATCGCTTCGACGACCGCGAGACCGCGGCGGAGATCGCCGCGCGCCTGGCGCAGAGCGGCGAGCTTGTCGACCCGCACAGCGCGATTGGCACCGCTGCGGCGCGCGCCGAGACGCGGCCGGAGATCGCCGCCGTGGTGGCGCTCGCCTGCGCCCACCCGGCCAAGTTTCCCGATGCGGTGGAGGCCGCCTGCGGCGTGCGCCCCGGCCTGCCGCCGCGCCTCGCCGACCTCTACGAGCGCGAGGAGCGCTGCGCGACGCTGCCCAACGAGCTTGCCGTCTTGCAGGATTTCGTCCGCAGCAAGCGGCGCAATGCCCCCGTGCGGGCGAAGGGTGCCGCATGAGCGTCGAGATAACCCGGCTGCCGTCCGGACTCACGGTCGCCACGGATTCCATGCCGGGCGTCGCCACCGTCTCCCTCGGCGCCTGGATCGGCGCCGGCACGCGCCACGAGGCGCCGGAGCTGAACGGCATCGCGCATCTGCTCGAGCACATGGTGTTCAAGGGCACCGAGCGGCGCAGCGCGCAAGCCATCGCCGAGGAGATCGAGGCGGTCGGCGGGCAGATCAACGCCTACACCAGCCGCGAGAACACCGCCTTCTATGCCAAGGTGCTGGCCGAGGACGCGCCGCTCGCCCTCGACATCGTTGCCGACATCCTGCAGCGCTCGACCTTTCTTGAGGAGGAGCTGGAGCGCGAGCGCGCGGTGGTCCTGCAGGAGATCGGCCAGGCCAACGACACACCCGACGACATCGTGTTCGACCACTTCCAGGAAACCGCCTATCCCGATCAGGCGCTTGGTCGCCCGGTGCTCGGCGAGAGCCATACGGTGAGCGCGCTCGACCGTGGCGCATTGTGGGACTACCTGCGTGCCCACTACGGCCCGCAGCAGATGGTGGTGGCCGCCGCCGGCAAGATCGAGCACCAGGACTTCGTCGCGCGCGTCGCCGAGGCCTTCACACACGACGGCTTCGCCTGCAACGGCGCAACCGATCCCGCGACCTACCGGGGCGGCGATCGCCGCGAGGAGCGCGACCTCGAGCAGGTCCATCTGCTGCTCGGCTTCGATGGCGTCGGCTACCTCGACGATGACTACTACGTCCTCTCGGCCCTCTCGACGCTGTTCGGCGGCGGCATGTCGTCGCGCCTGTTCCAGGAGGTGCGCGAGAAGCGCGGCTTGGTCTATTCGGTCTATGCTTTTCACTCGGCCTTCGTCGATGGCGGCCTGTTCGGCGTCTATGCCGGCACCGGCAGCGCCGAGGTGCGCGAGCTGGTGCCGGTGGTCTGCGACGAACTGGCCAAGCTGACCCAAAGCGTCAGCGAGGAAGAGCTGGACCGGGCGCGCGCCCAGCTCCGCGCCTCGCTGCTGATGAGCCGCGAGAGCTCGTCGTCGCGCGCCGAGCAGATTGCCCAGCATTTGCTGATCTACGGCCGCGAGGTCACCGTGGAGGAGATCCAATCGAAAATCGCCGCGGTGACTCTGGCTGATATCGAGCGCGTCGCCCGGCGGCTGCTGGCGAGCCCGCCGACGGTGACGGCGATGGGGCCGCTGAAGCACCTGGAGAGTGCCGAGCGGATCGTCGCACGGCTAAGCTGAGACGCGGGAGACGGGGCCATGCTGTTCACGGTCTTCCGCGGCGAGAGCCCCCAGGCGATCCGCCTCGAGGGGCCGCGGGTCTACCTGCTGCCGCCGCGCATGGCAGACTGGAAGGCCTGGGCCACCCTGCGCGAGGAAAGCCGAGAGTTTCTGACGCCCTGGGAGCCGACCTGGCCCCACGACGCGCTGACCCGCCACGCCTTCCGCCGCCGCCTCAAGGCTTATAGCCACGAGTGGCGCTGCGGCACCGGTTTCTCCTTCCTGGTCCACCGCCTCTCCGACCACGCGCTGATGGGCGGCGTGACGATCTCCAACGTGCGCCGCGGCGTCGCCCAGGCCGCCAGCATCGGCTACTGGATCGGCGAGCGCTACGCCCGCCAGGGCCTCATGAGCGAGGCCGTCTCGGCGGTCGTCGAGTTCGCTTTCGAGGAGTTGGCGCTGCACCGGGTGGAAGCCGCCTGCCTGCCCACCAACGACGCCAGCCGCAGCCTGCTGCTGAAGGTCGGCTTCCGGCAGGAGGGCTATGCCCGCCAGTATCTGCGCATCGACGGCAAGTGGCAGGACCATCTGCTGTTCGAGGTGCTGCGCGACGACCCGCGGCCGTAGAGGCCGAGACGCTAGAGATTGCCTCAGGCGTGGCCGGCGTCGCCGGAGAGCATGGAGACGTCGACGCCGAGCTTGCCGATGGCGCGCTCCCACTTGTTGTCGAGGGAGTCGTCGAACACCAGGTCCTCGTCGGGGGCGACGTGCAGCCAGCCGTTGGCCTGGATCTCCGAGTCGAGTTGGCCGGGCCCCCAGCCGGCATAGCCGAGCGCCAGCAGCTTGCGGCGCGGTCCCTCGCCGGCGGCGATGTCGCGGAGGATGTCGACGGTGGCGGTCAGCGCGACGCTCTCGTCCACCTGCAGGGTGCTGTCCTGGCGATACTCGCCCGAATGCAACACAAAGCCGCGGCCGGATTCGACCGGTCCGCCGAAGTGCACGCGAATCTCGTCGTTCACCGCCAGCGGCCCGATGCCGAGCTGCGCCAGCAGGTCGGGGAAGGTGATGGCGCCGACCAGGCGGTTGATCACCAGCCCCATGGCGCCGTCGGGATGATGGGCGCAGACGTAGATGACGGTGCGGGCGAAGCGGGAATCGCGCATGCCGGGCATGGCGATGAGAAGCTGGCCGGTGAGATATTCTCGGTCCTCCATATTCTCGAATCTAGCGGTCCCCTGCCGTCGCCACAATGGGCCGCCACGGACTTTTTTGCGGCCTTTCCGGGCGCCGCCACGGCTGCGGCGCGCCGTCGCGGCGCCGCACGTTGTCGTGAACCCCTCCTGTCGCCGCTGTATACTGTGGCCCCGGCGCTTATATGGCGGAGGGCGGCGCGGCCGGGTTCCCGGTGCGCCCTGGCTTTGCGGGTGAGAATGCTGTTCGGACGCTTGAAATCGAAGGCTTCCATGGCCGCGTTCCTGGTGCTGGGCGGACTCGCCCTGGCGCCCCAGCTGGCCTCGGCCGCCGCTGGCGGCTGGGCCGAGGAGGAGCAGGCGCGCCTGCGCCTCATCAGTGGGCAGCAGTCGGTCGCAGGTGCGGCGCTGGATCTTGGCCTCGAGTTCGACCTCCAGCCCGGCTGGAAGATCTACTGGCGCTCGCCGGGCGACGCCGGTCTGCCGCCGCGGGTGGACTGGAGCGGCTCCGAGAACCTGAAGCAGGCGGAGATCGCCTGGCCGGTGCCGCACCGCTTTTCGCTGTTCGGCCTGGAAACCTTCGGCTATGGCGGCCAGGTGGTGCTGCCGATCCGCGCAGAGGTAGAACGCTCCGGCGAGCCGCTCGCGTTGCGCGCCGCGGTCGACTACCTGATCTGCGAGGAAATCTGCATTCCCTACACGGCCCGGCTCGCACTCGATCTGCCGCCGGGAGACGGCGCCCGCGACCCGCAGGCCTTTCTCATCGAAAGTTTCCGCGGCCAGGTGCCGGGCCTGGGTGCCGAGCGCGGCCTCGGCGTCGCCCGGGTGGCGCTGACCGGCAGCCGGCAGGCGCCGGTGCTGGAGGTATCGGCGCGCTCGGAACGGCCCTTCGCGGCGCCCGACCTCCTGGTCGAAGGGCCGCCGGGCTTTCAGTTCGCAGCGCCCGAGGTGACCCTGGAGGAAGGCGGCAGGCTGGCCTTGCTGCGCGCCGCGGTCTCATCGACCGTGCCGGACAAGGCGCTGGACGGCGCGCCGCTCACCATCACCGTGACCGACGGCGCGCGCGGTGTCGAAACCGCGGTCGTTGCCCGCTTCCTCACGCCGCCTGCCGCCGATCTCGCCACCCTGGCCGGCATCCTCGGCATCGCCCTGCTCGGCGGGCTCATCCTGAACCTCATGCCCTGCGTGCTGCCGGTGCTGTCTCTTAAGCTGCTCTCAGTGGTGCAGCAGGGTGGGCGGGCGCGCAGCGCGGTGCGTGCCAGTTTCCTCGCTTCGGCCGCCGGCATCGTCTTCTCCTTCCTGGTGCTGGCCGGCCTCGCGGTCGGCCTGAAGGCCGCGGGGCTTGCTGTCGGCTGGGGCATCCAGTTCCAGCAGCCGCTGTTCCTCTCGGCGCTGGCGGTGGTCATGGCGCTCTTCGCCTATAACCTGCTCGGCCTCTTCGAGGTGCCGCTGCCCGGCTTCGTGGGTCGCCTCGCGGCCATCGGAAGTGCTGAGGGCGAGCCGCACGGCCCTTCTCATAGCCTGGGCGGCAGCTTTGCCACCGGCGTCCTGGCGACCCTCCTGGCGACGCCCTGCTCGGCGCCTTTCCTCGGCACCTCGGTGGGCTTTGCGCTCTCGCGCGGCGCCATCGAGATCTTCCTCATCTTCACCGCGCTGGGCCTCGGCCTGGCACTGCCGTACCTGCTGGTCGCTGCCGTGCCCCGCCTCGTCGCCTGGCTGCCCCGTCCGGGGCCGTGGATGGTCTGGCTGCGCCGCTTCCTCGGCCTGCTGCTGGCGGCCGCGGCCGCCTGGCTGGTGACGGTGCTGGCAGCCCAGGTCGGCGCTCTGGCTGCGGCGCTGGTCGCCAGCCTGCT
>DATCXZ010000219.1:0-2986 GCA_036570545.1 Kiloniellaceae bacterium | reverse complement strand
CGCGCGGCGCTGTGCCGCCGCCGGCCGATGCCGCCGGCGCACCCAAAGCGATCCCCGCCAACACGAGCCCCGCCGGCTCCTGACCGGTGCGGAAGGTCTGATGCGCATCATTGCCGCCGCCGAGGTCGAGGCCGCGCTCGACTATCCCTCCCTCGTCGAGCGCCTGCGCCAGGCCTTCCGTCGCGACATCCAGGTGCCGGTGCGTCACCACCACGAGGTCGAGGTCACCGACGGCAGCACGGCAACCCTGCTGCTCATGCCGGCTTGGCAGGTGGGCCGTCACATCGGCGTGAAGATGGTGACCGTGTTTCCAGACAACGCCGAGATGAGCCTGCCAGCAGTGATGGGCATCTATGTCCTGCTCGACGGCAAGAGCGGCTCGCCGCTCGCGCTCATAGACGGCCCGACACTGACGGTGAGGCGCACTGCCGGCGCCTCCGCGCTCGCCTCCAGCTACCTCTCGCGGCCTGACTCCGAGCGCCTGCTGATGGTCGGCACCGGCGCGCTGGCGCCGCAGCTCATCGCCGCCCACGCCGCGGTGCGCCCGATCTGCAACGTGCTGGTCTGGGGCCGCTCCCCCGAGAAGGCGCAGCGCCTGGCCAAGCGTATGACGCGCGGCGACTTTCGCGTCGAAGCGACCGACGACCTCGAAGCCGCCGCGCGCGGTGCCCACATCATCTCCTGCGCCACGCTGTCGAAGGAACCCCTGATCCGCGGCGAGTGGCTGCAGCCTGGCCAGCATCTGGATCTCGTCGGCGCCTTCCGCCCTGACATGCGCGAGTGCGACGATGCAGCGATGCGCCGCGCCCGTGTGTTCGTCGATACCCGCGCCGGGGCGACCCAGGAGGGCGGCGACATCGTGCAGGCCATGAAGGCGGGGGTGCTCACTGCCGAGGACATTGCCGGCGACCTCTTGGAGCTGACGCGCGGCGAGCGCAGCGGACGGCGCTACTACGACCAGATCACCGTCTTCAAGTCGGTGGGCACCGCGATCGAGGACCTCGCCGCCGCGCAGCTTGTCTGCGAGCGGGCGTGACGGCAGTGCGGGTTCTCGTCGGGCCTGGCGGCGGCCCTCAAGGGGCGCTGGATTTCGGGGCGGCCCGGCGCTATGGAAGACGCGGCGCCGCCGGTGTGCAGGCGGCTGGCCCCGCGGCGCGGGGCAGGAAGGTTCCAAGCCAATGAAGGTCATCATCATCGGGGGCGGCATCGTCGGCCTGTCGACAGCCTGGGCCCTGGCGCGCGCCGGCCACGAGGCCGTGCTGTTCGAGCAGGGACCGCTGCCGCACCCAGGCGGCGCCTCCTACGACCAGCACCGGCTGATCCGGCTGCCCTATTCGGATCAGCCCGGCTACTGCGCCATGACGGTCGACGCGCTGAAATCCTGGCAACGCCTGTGGGATGATCTCGGCGAATCCCACTACGCCGAGATCGGCAGCCTCGCGCTCTCCACCCAGGCGGGTGACTGGGCGGACCTCTCGCGCCAGACCCTCGATCATCTCGGCCTCGATTACGAGACCCTCGACCACAAGCAAATCGGGGCGCTCTGCCCCTTCATGAAGGTACCGGCAGAGGCCTGGGGCCTCTACAACACGACCGGCGGGCTGCTGTTCGCCGCGCGCATCGTCGATTCGCTGGTCCGCGACCTCCGCCGGAGGGGAATCGCCCTGCGCGACGAAGCGCGCGTGGTCGGCGTCGACCCGGCCGCCGGCGCGGTGACCCTGGCCGACGGCACGCGCGAGCAGGCCGAGGCCATCGTGGTGGCGGCCGGAGCCTGGACTGCCAAGCTGTTTCCGGAATTGCAGCGTCGCGCGGTGCCGCACCGCCAGGTGGTCGCCTACATGGAGCCGCCGGCCGCCCACGCGGAGAGCTGGGCGAGGGCGCCGGTGATGGTCCACCTGCTGAATGAAGTGGACATCTACGCCGCTCCGCCGGCGGCCGGCAGCGAGCTGAAGTTCGGTTGCGGCCAGCATCGCCGTCCCGGCGACCCTGACAACCTCGACCCGCTGGCGCCGGACGAGGCCGCCGCGGTCGCCTCGGCCTTCGCGCCTCTGCTGCGCGACTTTGCCGACTACAAGGTGCTGCGCGGCAAGCTCTGCCCCTACGCCGTCTCGCCGGACGAGCGCTTCGTGACCGAGCGCAACGGGGCGGTGACGGTGATCGGCGGCTGCACGGGGCATATGTTCAAGTTCGGTGCTCTGATGGGAGAACAGCTCGCCCGCACCGCCACCGGCGCGCTCGCCTTCAAGGACTTCCGCCTGTGGGCCGAGGGCCGCCACCAGAGCTTAACGCGCAGCGAGGAAAGGCCATGACCGCGACCCCACTGCCCCACGAGCGCATCTTCGTCGGCCTCGACACCGCGGAGGTCGACAAGGCTGCGCGACTCGCCAAGCTGCTGGCCGGCGCGGTCGGCGGCGTGAAGATCGGCAAGGAATTCTTTACCGCCCAAGGGCCGGACGGGGTTCGCCTCGCCGTGGGCGGTGCACCGCTGTTCCTCGACCTGAAGTTCCACGACATCCCCAACACGGTGGCCGGCGCGGTGCGCGCAGCCGTGGACCTCCGGCCGGCGATCCTCAACGTGCATGCTTCCGGTGGCCGCGCCATGATGGCCGCGGCGGCCGAGGCGGCGCGCGAGACGGCGGAGGAGCTCGGCATCGCGCGGCCGAGGGTGGTCGGCGTCACCGTGCTGACCAGTCTCGACGCCGGTGACCTCCAGGACGTCGGCCAGCAGGGCCCGCTGGAAGCGCAGGTCGAGCGCCTCGCGCAGCTCGCCCAGGCCAGTGGCCTCGACGGCGTTGTCTGCTCGCCCCGCGAGATCGCCCGTCTGCGCAAGGCCTGCGGGCCGGACTTCCTGCTGGTGGTGCCGGGTATCCGTCCGGCATGGGCGGCCGCCGGCGACCAGAAGCGGATCATGACGCCGGCCGAGGCGGTGGCCGCTGGGGCCGACGTGCTGGTCATCGGCCGGCCCATCACCGCGGCCGACGACCCC
>DATCXZ010000218.1:0-6789 GCA_036570545.1 Kiloniellaceae bacterium | reverse complement strand
GCCGCCTCGGTCGGATCGAGGGGCGCGGGCGCGGGCGGCGGCGATGCCGCGGTGCAGCCGGTCAGCACAAGCAGCGCTCCGAGCAGCGCGCCGCGCAATGTTGATGACATCTTCCTGACTCTCCCCTGACGTCCCTACCTGGCATCTGCCTTGCCGAATTAGCACGGCTGGCGGGCAGTTTAGCTGCTATCATCGGCGGCAAAGCAACCGATTCTATAGCGGCGCGCTGCGACCGCCACACCGCGACCCGAGCCATCGAGCAAGGGCGCTGAACCGAGAGCCACAGCCCATCGCCCGCATGTACGCCTTCTTCGAGCGCCTCTTCGACCCTCTCGCCCCCTCGCAGATCAGTCGTCCTCCGACGACGACGGCGGCATTCTTCTGGCATTTCCTGGGGCCGATTCGCGGCCTTCTCATCGTCACCCTGCTGATCTCCGGCATCGCCGCCAGCGCCGAGCTGGCGCTCTACGCCTTCCTCGGCGTGCTGGTCGATTGGATGACGGTGAGCACGCCGGAGCGTTTTCTCGCCGAGCATGGCTGGGCGCTCGCCGGCATGGCCTTCGTCGCCCTCGCCCTGCGGCCAGTGGCGACGCTGGTGTCGCGCGGCCTCATCAACCTCGGCCTCGCGCCGGGACTGACCAACCGGGTGCGCTGGCTGAACCACCGCTACGTGGTGCGCCAGAGCCTCACCTATTTCCAGAACGACTTCGCCGGGCGCATCGCGCAGAAGGTGATGCAGACCGGCCACGCGGTCCGCGAAGCGGTGATCAATGTCATCGATGGCGTGTGGTTCCTGCTCATCTACCTGGTCGGCACCCTCGCCCTCTTCGCCGGCATCGACTGGTGGCTGCTGCTGCCCGTCGTGGTGTGGACGGTGAGCTACGCGGCGGTGATCTACACTATGGTGCCGCCGGTGCGCCGGAAGTCGGCGGCGGTATCGGAGTCGAACTCGGCGCTGACCGGTCGCGTGGTCGACAGCTACACCAACATCCAGTCGGTGAAGCTGTTCGCCCACGCCGAGCGCGAGGACGCCTTCGTCGCCGAGGTGATCGATCGCCACACCATAAACCTGCGCCACCTGATGCGTGCGATCTTCCTGATGACGGTGACGCTCACGGTGCTGAACACAGCGCTGATCCTGGTCGTCACCGGGCTTGCCGTCGTGCTGTGGATGGAGGGCCTCATCACCGTCGGCGCCATCGCCGTCGCCATCGGCCTGATCATCCGCCTCACCCAGATGTCGGGCTGGATCCTGCGCACGGTGACCAGCCTGTTCGAGAACATCGGCACCGTGCAGAACGGCATCGACACCATCTCGCAAAGCTACACGGTGACCGACCGGCCGGGCGCCGCCGAGCTCGAGGTCACGGCCGGCGAGGTGCGCTTCGAGGACATCGGCTTCCATTACGGCCAGGAAGGCGGCATCATCGACCACCTGTCGCTGACCATCCGCCCCGGCGAGAAAGTCGGGCTCGTCGGCCGCTCCGGCGCCGGCAAATCGACGCTGGTGAACCTGCTGCTGCGCTTCTACGACCTCGAGAGCGGGCGCATCTTCATCGACGGCCAGGACATCGCGCAGGTGATGCAGCGCAGCCTGCGCGCGCAGATCGCCATGGTCACTCAGGACACCGCGCTGCTGCACCGCTCTATCCGCGACAACATCGTCTACGGCAAGCCCGAGGCGAGCGAGGAGGACATGCGGCGCGCTGCGGAGCTGGCCGAGGCGGCGGGCTTCATTCCGGAGCTGCGCGACCTGCGCGGACGGCGCGGCTACGACGCCTTCGTCGGCGAGCGCGGGGTGAAGCTGTCGGGCGGGCAGCGCCAGCGTATCGCGATCGCCCGCGTGATCCTGAAGGACGCCCCGATCCTGGTGCTCGACGAGGCGACCTCGGCGCTCGACTCCGAGGTCGAGGCCGCGATCCAGAGTCAGCTCCAGCAGCTCATGCGGGGCAAGACGGTAATCGCCATCGCACACCGCCTCTCCACCATCGCCGCCATGGACCGCCTGGTGGTGATGGACCACGGCGAGATCGTCGAGCAGGGCACGCACCATGAGCTGCTCGCCAAGGGCGGGCTCTACGCGCAGCTCTGGGAGCGCCAGTCCGGTGGCTTCCTCGGCGTCGACGAGACCGTGGCCCGCAAGGCGTCTTGAGGCCGACGGCTCGTTGTACTAGCTCGCAGCGTTGCATCATAGCTGCGCCAGGGGCGGACACTCATGGCTGTCGCCCCGGGGCCTGTCCCCGGGGCCCATTGGCATCAGCGTGTGGCAATCAGTTGCCATGATGGCGTCCTATCAGCCGCAAACGCACTCCTGACTGGGAAGGCTTCCAAGACGGCCAGGGCATTGGGTCCCGGGAACAAGTCCCGGGACGACAGCCTTGGTGTGGCAAGGGTGGACCGTTCCTGCACGCAATGTGCGCGCGCCAGGCCTCACTCCGCGAACAGCAGGCGGTCGAGGCCGCGCACCAGCCCCTTCACCCCGCGCACCCGGCGCGCCGCCTCCAGGGTTCCCGCCACGTAGGGCGCGGCGGTCTCGCCGGCGTCGTGGCGCAGCGTCATGCGCGCGCCGGGCACCGCGAAGATCGCTTCGACCGATGCCGTATAGCTCGGCAGCCTGACGGCATGCACCTGCACGCCGTTCACCGTGCCGCCGCGGGTTTCCGGCGTGCCGCCGACCTTGTCCAGTGGATAGCCGAGTTCCGGCTTGCGGACGTCGCCGAGCCGCTCGGCCATCTCCCGCGCCGTGCCGCTCGGCGCGTCGGGCTTGGCAGCCTTGGCATAGTCGATCACCTCGAAGTGCCCGATATGGCGCGCGGCGATGAGGGCGAAGTGCTGCACCAGGGCGGCCGTTAGCGAGAAGTTGCCGGCGGCCAGCACGCCGACGCCGGCTTTGCGCGCCTCGGCATCCAGCGCGTCGTAGTCGGCGGCGGTTAGGCCCGAGGTGCCGATGACCACCGAGATGCCGCGGTGGATCGCCGCGCGGGCGTGGTCCTTCACCGCGTCGGGATGGGTGTAGTCGATCAGCACCTCGGCGCCGTCGAGAGCCGCGCCGAGGTCGGCGGTAATGGTGACGCCGACCGGCTCCCGACCGAGGACATCGCCGACGTCGATCCCGGCCGCCTTGCGCGCCAGCGCCCCGGTCAGCGCCAGGTCCGCGGCGTCGAGAATGCCGGCGGCGATCGCCTTGCCGGTCCAGCCGGTGACCCCGGCCATGCAGATCTTGGTCATGTCGCCCGCTCCTCAATGCCTACCCTGCGCAAACGCCACATGCTGGAGAGGCTCGCTCTCGCCTCGCGAAGGCTGTCGTCCCGGCACTCGTTGCCGGGACCCATTGCCCTCTCCGCCGCGCTTGCGGTCGGCGAGGATACAGGCGTCGTGGATCGTCGCCACACGCTGACGCCATTGGGCCCCGGGGACAAGCCCCAGGGCGACAGCGGTATTTGTGTGCTTTCCAGGCCCATGCGGGCCACTCAGGGCGCCCCTGCCGCGGCAAGGCTTGGCCGCAGCCATCGCCTCGGATAGGCTGCGGTTGCGCGGCCCTCGCCCGCGCCCACATCTAGGAGAGCATCCATGAGCGTCCGGCCAAACTCGGCGGCCAGCCGTGATATCGCCTATCACCTGCACCCCTACACCAACGCCCGCAAGAACGAGGCGGAGGGCCCGCTGATCATCGATCGCGGCGAAGGCGTCTACGTGATCGACGACCAGGGCAACCGCTACCTCGAGGCCCTGGCCGGGCTGTGGTGCGCCGGGCTCGGCTTCAGCGAGAAGCGCCTGGTCGACGCGGCGACCCGCCAGATGGCCAAGCTGCCGTTCTACCATTCCTTCGCGCAGAAGACGGCGACCCCGGTGGTCGACCTCGCCGAGAAGGTGGTGCAGGTCACGCCGCCGCAGCTCACCAAGGTGTTCTTCGCCAACTCCGGCTCCGAGGCCAACGACACCGCGATCAAGATGGTGTGGTACTACAACAACGCGCTGGGCCGGCCGCAGAAGAAGAAGATCATCAGCCGCATCAAGGGCTATCACGGCGTCACCATCGCCGCCGCCAGCCTGACCGCGATGCCCTACGTGCAGACCGACTTCGACGTTCCGATCCCGAACATCATTCACACCGGCTGTCCTCACTACTATCGCTTCGCGCAGGAAGGCGAGAGCGAGCAGGACTTCGTCGACCGCCTGGCGCGCGAGCTGGACGAGCTGATCGTGAAGGAAGGCCCGGACACGGTCGCCGCCTTCATCGGCGAGCCGCTACAGGGCGCCGGCGGCGTGCTGGTGCCGCCGCAAGGCTATTGGGAGAAGATCCAGGCGGTGCTGCGCAAGCACGACGTGCTGCTGATCGCCGACGAGGTCATCACCGGCTTCGCGCGCACCGGCAATCTGTTCGGCTGCGAATCCTTCGGCATCAAGCCCGACATGATGACCTTGGCCAAGCAGCTCAGCGGCGCCTACATGCCGATCTCCGCGGTGCTGGTCTCCGACGCGATCTATCAGGCGATCGCCGACAACTCCGCCAAGCGCGGCTCCTTCGGCCACGGCTACACCTACAGCGCCCATCCGGTCGCCGCCGCGGTGGCGCTGGAGACGTTGAAGATCTACGAGGAGCGCGACATCGTCGGCCACGTCCGCGCGGTGGCGCCGCGGCTGCAGGACGGCCTGCGCCGCTTCGCCGGGCATCCCCTGGTGGGCGAGGTGCGCGGCATCGGCCTGATCGCCGCCGTCGAGCTGGTCGCCGACAAGGCGACCAAGGCCCCCTTCGATCCGCTGGGCAAGGTCGGCGCCTTCTTCGCCGCGCGGGCGCAGGACCATGGCGTCATCTTCCGCAATCTGGGCGACACCATCGCCTGCTGCCCGCCGATGATCATCAGCGAGCGCGAGATCGACGAGATCCTGGCCGCCTTCGGCAAGGCCTTGGACGAGACCGTGGCCTGGCTGGCCGACGCCGGCCGCGCCGAGGTGGCCTGACCGGGCGGTTCCGGGGAGTCCCCAGGGAGCCCGGGAGGGGTACCCCTCCGGCGGATTTCTGTGGCGATTTGACGCGGCGCACTGGCCCCTTTGGCCAATTTCCTGGACGCCGCTGTGGGTCTATTTGTTACTATGTCGTGTTCCGGACTGCGTTCCGGGGCGCCGAGGCAGGACAGCGTCAGGCGGGACAGCGTCAGGCAAGACAGGGCCAGGCAGAACATGTCCGGGTAGGACAGGACGGCGACCGGTGGGCCCGGGAGAGATTGGCAGGATGGATTTCGAGCGCTTTTTCGCCAAGGAGATGGCCGGCCTCAAGGCCGAGGGCCGCTACCGCATTTTCGCGGACCTGGAGCGCCGGGCGGGCGACTTTCCACATGCCATGCGGCACGGCCCAGGCGGCGCCGAGGCCGTCACCGTGTGGTGCTCCAACGACTACCTGGGCATGGGCCAGCACCCGGCGGTGCTCGCCGCCATGCACGAGGCGATCGACCGCTGCGGCGCCGGCGCCGGCGGCACCCGCAACATTTCCGGCACCAACCACTACCACGTGCTGCTGGAGCGCGAGTTGGCGGCGCTGCACGGCAAGGAAGCGGCCCTGCTGTTCACCTCCGGCTACGTATCGAACTGGGCGGCGCTGGGCACCCTCGCGTCGCGGCTGCCAAGCTGCATCGTGTTCTCCGACGCCCTCAACCACGCCTCCATGATCGAGGGCATCCGCTACTCCAAGGCGGCCAAGGCGATCTTCCGCCATAACGATCCCGAGCACCTCGACCGCCTGCTGGGCGAGGCCGACCCGGCCGCCGCCAAGCTGGTCGCCTTCGAGTCGGTCTATTCCATGGACGGCGACATCGCGCCGATCGCCGAGCTTTGCGAGGTCGCCGAGAAGCACGGCGCCATGACCTACCTCGACGAGGTGCACGCCGTTGGCCTCTACGGCCCGCACGGCGGCGGCATCGCCGAGCGCGAGGGGCAGATGGATCGCCTCACGGTCATCGAGGGCACGCTCGGCAAGGCTTTCGGGGTGATGGGCGGCTATATCACCGCCTCCGCCGGACTCTGCGACTTCGTGCGCAGCTTCGCCTCCGGCTTCATCTTCACCACCTCGCTGCCTCCGGCGGTCGCCGCCGGCGCGCTCGCCAGCGTTTCCCACCTGCGCCGCAGCCAGGCCGAGCGCGACAGCCATCAGGAGCGGGCGGCGACCCTGAAGCGGCGCCTCACCGAGGCCGGACTGCCGGTGATGCCGTCGGAAAGCCACATCGTGCCGGTGCTGGTCGGCGATCCGGTCGCCTGCCGGGCGGTGACCGACCGCCTGCTGGAGCACTACGGAATCTATGTGCAGCCTATCAACTACCCGACGGTGCCCCGCGGCACCGAGCGGCTGCGCCTGACCCCGACGCCGTTGCACGGCGACGCCGACATGGACCACCTGGTCTCGGCGCTGACCGAGGTCTGGCAGGCCATGAAGCTAAGCCGCGCCGCCTAGCCTGCCTGTCTGCCCGGGCGGACGACGGTCGAGCCGCTGCCGACCCTGATCAACCTAAAATTGTTACAGCCCGCGGCCGTCCGGCGGCATTGCTCCCGCGGCCCTGCCGGGCAATGCTAGGCGCTGTCGGGACTGGAGTCGGGGCTGCCCGCCGGCCCCTCCCGGCCACGAGGTGGGGAGTTCTCTGCGCATGACCGAAGCCCTGCACGCCAAGACCCCAGGCATCGCGCTTCGCGCGGCCTGGCTGCTGCTCAGCCTCGCCCTCGCCGGCGGCGCAGTGCCGGCCGCCCTTGCTCAAGATGCTCCCGCTCCCGCCCCGGCCCCAGCCCCCGCCGCCCCGGAGA
>DATCXZ010000217.1:0-7471 GCA_036570545.1 Kiloniellaceae bacterium | reverse complement strand
GGTCGGCAGCGCGCAGGCGCCGCAGGTCCTGCCGCGTGAGGCGTCGCGACAGCGAGCCCGGTGTGCGCTGGTAGTCGTAGCCCGGCGCGGGATCGGCGGCCACGCGCGCGCCGGCCAGCAGGCAGTCGAGCAGGAAGTGATAGTCCTCGGCAATGCGCAGCCGCTCGTTCTGGCGGATACCGTGCGCCTCGACGAAGCCGCGCCGGAACAGCGGCTTCAGGTAGCCGAGCTTGAAACCGGTGGTGAGGAAGTGGTTGCGCCGCACGAAGGCGGCCGCCGTCAGTCCCTCGGCGAAGATCGGATCTCCCCGGCGCAGCGCGTCGCCGAGCACCCTGCCCTTGGCGGTGACCAGGCGCAGGTTGTCGACCACGATGTCGGCACCGCGTGCCTCGCCGAGCGCCACCAGCCGCGCCAGGCGATCCGGCGCGAAGCCATCGTCGGCATCGAGCAGCGCCAGCCAATTCCCGCGCGCCGCCGCCATCGCCCGATTGCGCGCCGCCGCCGCGCCCCGGTTGCGGGAACCCGCCAGCAGGCGCACCCGCGGGTCCTCGCGCTCTGCCGCGGCAGCTACCGCCGCCGTGCCGTCCGAGGAGCCGTCGTCGGCGATAATAACCTCGATCTCGCGCAGGCTCTGGCCGCGCACCGAGCGCAGCGCCGACGGCAGGCTGTCGGCGGCATTGTAGGCCGGCAGGATCACCGAGACCTTCGGCGCCGCGGCGCCGGGGCCTTCAGTAGTACTTGCGGAAGCTGCGATCGGCATAGCCCACCATGTAGGGATTGGACTTGGCGCTGCGCGTCAGCTTGGCCTGGGTCATCACGACGCCGGAGATATGGGCGCGGCAACGCCCGAGGCGCTCCAGGGTCGCGCTCACGAAATGACGCGGCGTGCGCATCCAGCGCACGATCACGATGGTCTGGTCGGCCAGCTCCGCGAGGGTCGCCGCATCGGACACCGCCAGCACCGGCGGCGCATCGAGGCAGACCAGATCGTACTGCTGGGCTGCGGCCTCCAGAAACTTCGCCAGCTTCGGCGAGCGCAGCACCGCCAGCGGATCGGACACCGGCGTGCCGGGCGCCATGCGTGAGAGCGTCGACTTCTCGTCGACCTGCACCGCCTGCTCGAGCGGGCAGTCGCCGAGCACGAAGTCGGAGAGGCCGAGCCGCAACTCCTCTTCCGAGGCGCGCAGGTCGCAGTC
Source organism: Kiloniellaceae bacterium (assembly GCA_036570545.1). Classification (GTDB taxonomy): domain Bacteria; phylum Pseudomonadota; class Alphaproteobacteria; order Kiloniellales; family Kiloniellaceae; genus Pelagibius. The sequence goes on along the minus strand of DATCXZ010000217.1, from coordinate 6,275 downwards.
TATCAGCAGCACGTTGAGGCCGCCGTGAGCGAGAGCAGCGCTGAGGCTGCGCGAGAATACCGACTTGCCCTCGTTGGGCGCAGAGGAAGTCACCAGCAGCACGTTGCCCAGTTCCAAGGCCCGGCGATCGACCCGCAGCGACGCGTAGATGCCCTTGTGGGCCTCCGCAAAAGCCGAGTTCGGCTCTTCCTCCAGGAAGCGCCAGAGGCCCGGCCCGAGAACGTTGCGGGGCGCCACCCGGGGAATTGCCGCGAGCACCTGCAGGCCGGTCGCCTCCTGCAGCTCCTCGGGGCCGCGGAAGCCACGCACCGAGAGCTCGAGCAGCAGAATGATGGCGCCACCGACCGCGCAGCCCAGCACCATGGCGATGGCGTAGTTCAGCTTGGTCTTCGGAAACGACGGGCCGGTCGGGATGCTGGCCAGCGAGAGGATGCGCGACTGCGCCTGGGCGTTGTCGAGCTGGGCGGTCTCCTTGTAGCGGCTGAGGAAGGCCTCGAAGACCTCGCGGGTGGCGTCCGCTTCGCGCTGCAGCGCGCGGAGCTTGATCTGCGCTGCGTTGAGTGAGTCAGAGTCGACCTGCAGCCCGGCGACCGAGTCGCGTATCGAGTTCAGCCTCTGCTGGGCAATATTCTGCTCATTGCGCAGGTTGGCATGCAGGCGCTGGGCTTCCTCCAGCATCTGCTGGCGCCGCTTCTCGAGCTCGGAGCGCAGCGTCACCACCCTGGGATGCCGCGGCCCCAGCGTGCTGAGGAGCTGGGATTCGGTTTGGCGCAGGCGCATCTCCTCCAGCCGCAGCTCGTCGATCACCGCCGATTCCACGCCGTCGAAGGCTGCCGTGCTGCCGCGCGCGCTCATCGCCGCTTCCAGGCGGTCGAGACGCTCGTTCGCCGTATCGAGCTCGAGCTGCGCGTCGATCTGCGCGCGGTTCAGCGAATAGATCTGCTCGGCCAGCAGGGTCTCGTCTTCCTCCGAGACGATCGAGGTGGTCTCGCGGAACTCCTCGACCCTGCGCTCGGCCGCCTCGACATCGGTGCGCAGCTTTTCCATACGGCTGCCGAGAAAGGCGTTGGCATCGGCGACCACGTCGTTCTTCAGCCGCACCTGGTCTTCGATGTAACCCTGCGCCACGGCGTTGGCGATCTGCTGCGAGAGCTGCGGGTCGGTGGTGGTGTAGGAGATGGAGATCACCCGCGACGAGCCTTCGATCTCGACGGCGAGGTTCCTCAGGAAGCGGCTGATCACCCGCGTCTCGCCCGCTCCCCGGCGCATCTCGTCGGGTGGCAGGTCCCAGGCGCCGGGCGACTGCGCCTGCGCCAGCTCGATGCCGCGGCGCTCGACCGTGCCCTCGCGCAGCCAGGCGATCACCGGCTTGAACAGGCCCTTGATGGCGGTCTTGATGTCGTCGGCGATATTGTCTTCCGACGGCGCGAGCGCCGGATTGAACTCCGCCAGCGTGCTGAGGCCGAGGCTGTCCACCACCCGCCTGGCCACGGTCGTGGACTTGATGACCTGGACCTCGCTTTCCATCGTCTCCAGGCTCACCGGCAGAGCCGACAGCACCGAGTCGAACTCGACGATCTTCTGCTGGCGCGGCTCGACGATGATCGTCGCGCTCGCCGTATAGAGCGGGGTCGCCACACCGTTGGCGATGATCGCGCCGCTGAGGGCGACGATCATGCAGGCAAGAACGATCCACTTGCGGCGCCAAACGACGCCGAGCAACTGCAGGATCGACAGGCTCATGAGGCCGGCCGGAAGCCGGCTTTGGGTTGTCGACTGGCGCGGCGACGTCATAGAGGCCTCTGCCCTCCTTGGAAAAACAGCGGGAGCCTATCAAAGTCGACCCCGCGCCGCGCCGGAACGCGGCCAATGGCCACGAAAAGACACAGAGGCTCCATCCCTCCGCTCATCCGCCGTGAACCTCGCGATACTCGCTATAGTTCCAGCCGAGCGTGCTGGTGAGGATCCCGCAGCCGCGGCAGAGGGTGTAGAGCGGCCTGACGATGCGATGCTTGCGCCCGAAGCCCAGCACCGCGAGGTTGGCGAAGAACAGGCCGCCGCCGGCGGCGATGCGCAGCAGGCCGCGCAGCAGATTGGCGGGACGACGCCAGGGGCTGCGTCGCCGCCCCCGCAGATAGAGCGCCGCCTCGATGTTGCCGGTGCGATACCAGCGTCGCAGCAGCCAGCCGAGACGGGTGCGGCTCGGCGGCACGGTGTCGTAGACGACGGCATCGGCGGCAAAGACGATGCGCTCCCCGGCGTCGAGCAGGTCGCGGAACAGCATCGTATCTTCGCCACCGGTGAGGGCGTAGCGGTGGTCGAAGCGCAGGCCGTGCGCCGCCAGGCGCCGGAGGTCGATCAGCACGTTGGCGGTGTGCGCGTCGTCGACCTCGGCACCGTCGGCGAAGCGATGGGTTTCGAAGAAGCGTCCGGCGATCAGCCAGTCCGGGGTGCCGTCGGGGAAGACCGGCTGCACCGCGCCGAGCACGGCGGCGGCGCCGCTGCGCTGCTGCGCTGCCAGCAGCGCGGCCAGCCATCGTGGTGCCGGCACCTCGTCGTCGTCGATGAAGGCGACAAAGGCGCAGTCCTGCGCGGCGGCCGTATCGAGCGCCGCATTGCGCGCGAAGGTGATGCCGCGGCGCGGCTCGGCGACATAGTGCAGCGGCCAGGGGAAGCGTTCCGCCGCCGCCGCGACCTGAACGCGCGCCTCGCTGTCGGCACTGTTGTCGACGATGACGACAATGGGCTCGATCGCGCCGCTCTGCTCCAGCGCCGCCAGGCCGTCCAGCAGCCGGCCGAGCCCTTCCGGCCGGCGATAGGTGGCGGCGCAAAGCGCTACACGCATGACACAGCCTCCCGGAGCACCGGCCGATAGACTCCGCGGCGCATCGCCACACCGGGCAAGGAGGCCGCCGCGGCATGTTTCTTTCGCGCAGGAATTGGCTCTACGGCACCGCGCTGCTGCTGACCGCGGCGCTCGCAACCGCCGCGACGGCGGCCGGCGGCGAGGCCTTTGTCGACGAACTGGCGCTGTACGACAAGACGCAGTGGCGCAAGTCCGACGGCTGGGCCAACAGTTGGAGCAAGAACGACACCGGCTGGGTCGGCCGCCATATCGCCATCGCCGGCGGGCGCATGACCATCACCCTGACCAACACGGGTGCATCGGGGCGCCGCTTCGCCTCCGGCGAATACCAGTCGCGCCGCTTCTTCGGCTATGGCCGCTTCGAGGCACGCCTGAAGGCCATCGCCGCGCCCGGCATCGTCACCGGCTTCTTCACCTACACGGGCCCCAGCTTCGACGGCGACCCGCATGACGAGATCGACTTCGAGTTTCTCGGCAAGTCGCCGCGCCAAGTGCAGGTCAACTACTACACCGCCGGCAAGGGCGGACACGAAACCATGATCGACCTCGGCTTCGACGCTTCCGAGGACTTCCATACCTATGCCTTCGAGTGGCGACCGGACTCGATCCGCTGGTTCGTCGACGGCCGCCAGGTTCACGAGGAGACCGGGCAACGCGGCCCCCTGCCCTCGACCCCGGGCAAGATCTTCCTGCACGCCTGGGCCGGCAAAAATCTGGACGGATGGCTCGGCCGCGTCAGCTATCCGGGCCGCCCGCTGGTTGCGGAGGTCGACTGCATCGCCTTCCGCCCGCTGGACAGCACCGAGCCTGGCTGCGGTTCCTGACTTCATCCTAGCCAGCCCTCCGGCTGCTCGCCGGCAGTTCCCAGGTCTGAAAGCGCTCGCCGCGGCGCGACTTCACCAGGCCGATGCCGGTGGCCGCCATGGCGCGCAGGATCTCGACGATCTTTGCCAGCGCACGCGGCACCCCGGCGCGCCCGGCCGCATAGAGCGCCGCGGCAGCCACCGCACCGGCGACCGCCACCAGGCCCAGCCCATGCCACAGCAGCCAGCCACCGGCCGCCAGAATTCCCGCGGCGAGGAAGTAGATGCCAAACCAGCGCAGCACCTTGTGCGATACGTACTTGAAGCGGTCGAGCGGCGGCAGCTTGCGCAGCCGCGGGCGCAGCAGACGATGGCAGTTGAAGGCCTGGCAGGCGATGCGCACCTTGCGCCGGAATTCGTCGCCGCTGTCGGTCGTGGCACGCTCGTAGGCGACCACCGCCGAATCGCGCACCACGCGGTAGCCGTCGCAGAGGATAGACAGCGACACGAACATGTCGTCGATGATGTCGGGCGGCACCGGGCGGTAGAGCCGCCGACGTACCGCGAAGATCGAGCCGTCGGCGCCCATGGTCGAGCCGCTGCGGCTCTCCAGCGCCTTGATACGCTCCTCGAGGCGCCAGTAGAACGACCCGACCGCCGCCGTCGCGCCCTCGTCGCCGTTGGTGTAGACGAGGTGGCCGCAGACGCAGCCGACGATGGGATCGGCAAAGGAGCGCCGCAGCGCCGCGAGCGCGGCGGGATCGACCGTCACGTTGGCGTCGGTGAAGACCACGACATCGCCCTGGGCCGCCTGCACCAGGGTATTCATGCCGTGGCTCTTGCCGTGCCGCTCCTCGGCGGCGAAGACGCGCAGCCAGGAGTCCTCGGCGCGCAGCAGGGCCGCCGTCGCGTCGCTGCTGCCGTCCGAGTAGGCAAGGATCTCCAGCTCGGGCTCGGCCTCGCGCAGGCGCCGCAGGTTCTCGATCTTCGCCGGCAGCACCGCGGCCTCGTTGTAGGCGCAGAAGGCGAGCGACAGCCGCAGCGGACGCACCCTGCCCGGCACCGTGACGACCGGGCGCAGCGGCCGCTCCTGCAATCGCGCCAGGATCAGCGGGTAGATCGCATAGGGATAGACCACCGCGAGGACACAGAGGCCGCAGACGATAAGCAACGAAATCGACAACCCACTATTCTCCTGACCGATCGAGGATGCTGGACGACAGCAGCGGCGTCGCGGCCTGTCGCCGCGGACAGCGCGGCAGGTCGAGCACCAGCTCGCAGAGGCGCCGCGTGTCCTGCAGGTCGCAGAACTCTTCGAGCGGCAGCGACAGGATGTGAGCCCGCCGCGCCAGGTGCTCTTCGGCCGAGTACCGGCGCAGGAAGGCGACGAGGTTGTCGACTTCCGGCGGCCCGACGGTGTAGCCGAGGCCAAGCTCGCGTACCTTGGCACCGGTCTGGGTGTGCTCGGACGCCAGGGCCACACTGCCGAAGTAGCCGCCCTCGTAGAGCCGGTTCGGCAGCAGCCAGTCGGAGTTGGCGCCCTCGTCGAGGAAGTCGAAGGCCCAGGTCAGGTGCACGCGGCCATAGATCTCCGCGAGGTCGTGCGGATTGCGGTACTCGCCCCCGTAGATCATGTTGGGGTGGTCGGCGATGGCCCGCTGGAACGCTTCCAGCCCGGTCTCCGTCGGCACGCCGCGCAGGTAGATCTCGACTTTGTCGGGCAGCGCGGCGGCGATGCGGCACAGCATGGCGAGGCTCTTCCGGCAGCGCAGGGTGCCGAACCAGCCGATCACCCACTTCTGCGGCGCTGCCGGCGGCGCGCCGGCCGCCGCGACGTCCGGCCGCGGCCGCGCCACGGCGCTCGCCTGGGCGAAGCTGATCTTGTTCTCGAGCAGGAACAGCCGGCCGCGGTAGCCCTGGACGCTGCGGAAGTAGTGCCGGTCGAAGCCCGGCGAGGAGACCACCAGCAGGTCGCTGCGCTTCAGGAGCTGCCGCTCGGCCCAGCGGAACAGCCGCGAGACCGGGCCACTGCCGAGGAACACGCGCTGCACATCCAGCACCTCATAGATCAGCGGCGCGCGCGCGCCGCTGAGCCGCTTGCCCGCCAGCGCGAGGGCGCACATGTCGATGTTGCGGGCATAGAAGAAGTCGGCCTCCCGCAGTGCGCGGCGATGGCGCAGCACCCGCGGCAGCGCCTGCAGCAAGTCCAGCAGGCGCTTCAGATAGGCGCGGTCCTGCGTGGCGCCGAGGTGCACGTTGTCCCAGAACGGCTGGAAGCCAGGGGCGAACTTGTCGCGCCGGAAGTTGAAGCCGACGACGCGCAGGCCAAGGCCGGAGAAGGCGCGGATGCGCTTCACCACCGTGCTCTCCGCCCAGTCGTGGCCAAAGAACGCGACGCTGCCCTGCAACGCCGACTGCGGAATTGCAGCGCTTTCAGGTTCAGGTCCGCGCACGGCCGCGAACCTCCTGCTCCGACAGCGCCACCGACTTTTCCCAGTCCACGGCCGTGGTGATGATCACGTCGAGGCTGTCGTAGCGGGGCGACCACTTCAGCGTGCGCCCGAGGGCGCTGGCGTCGGCGACCAGCGCGGGCGGGTCGCCCGGCC
>DATCXZ010000216.1:0-7890 GCA_036570545.1 Kiloniellaceae bacterium | reverse complement strand
CGGCGCCTGCGCCGCGGCGGCGGCGGCCTCGCGCAGCCGCTGGTCGAGCCCGACCACCTCGCGCATCGACTGCGGGCGGTCGGCCGGGTCCGGCGCCAGCATGGCGGCGAACTCCTCGCGCAGCTCCGGCGGCACCGAGCTGAAGTCGGGCACCTGCTTGCGCGCCTCGATGACCGAGACCAGGGATTCGCTGATCTCGCCCATGTTCAGCGCCTTGCCGGTCGCCGCGGTGGCGAGCACCAGGCCGAGGCTGTAGATGTCCGAGCGGCCGTCGACCTGGCCGCCGTAGAGCCCGATCTGCTCGGGCGAGGCGTAGGCGTAGCGCCCGGCGAAGTCGTCGCCGATGATGGTGGTGGCCGAGGAATCGGCGAGCTTGGCGATGCCGAAGTCGATGATCTTCGCGTGCTCGAGGTCGCCGTGGCCGAGGATCACGTTGTCGGGCGACATATCGCGATGGATCACGCCCTTGTCGTGGGCGGCGGCGAGGCCACGCGCGAGGCGGTCGCGCAGGCGACGCACTTCCTCCAGCGTCAGCACGCGGTCCTCCACGAAGCTCGTCAGCGACGGCCCGTCGACGAACTCCATCACCAGGTAGACCCGCCCCTCCTCGTCGCGCAGCACGCCGTCGTAGCCGACGATGGCGTCGTCGCGCACGGTGCGCAGGACCGAGGCCTCGCGCCGGAACAGCTCCATGATCTTCTCGTTGGTGGCGAGGTCCGGGCGGACAATCTTGATCGCGTGCTCGGTGCCGATCTCGGTATGGCGGGTCTTGTAGACCTCGCCCATGCCGCCGCGCGCCAGCAGGGCCTCTACCTGATAGGTGTAGCTGATCAGGCTGCCGACCTCGAAAAGGGCCGGATGGTGGTAGCCGCCCGAGGCCGAGCCGAAGCTGCCGGTCGAGCCGCGGCGGCTGCTGGGGTCTTCGCTCATTGCTGTCTTCTCGCCTCGCGCGGGCGATCCGCGCGGCTGTCGGAAACGCCCGCGGCGCCCCCCCGGAAAGTCTTTACCACCTTTGCCCGGCGCATCGCCAGCACCGCAGGGCCGCGCCCCTGCTTGGCCTGGGGCCTCGCCGGCGGCCTCATGGCCGGGCCGCCGGGGGCAGGCCGATCAGCACGACGGTCACGTTGTCGCCGCCGCCATGGTCGAGGGCCAGCGACACGAGCTGCTCGGCCGCCGCCTGGCCCTGCCCGCTGGCGAGGTTGCGGCTCAGCACCGCCGCGATCTCCTCGTCCGGCACCTCGGAGGTGAGGCCGTCGCTGCACAGCAGGATGCCCTGGCCCGGCGCCAGGGAGCCGCTGATCTGCTCCGCCGCGGCAGCGGTGCCGTCAGGGCCGCCGAGCACCCGGGTGATGACGCTGCGCTGGGGGTGCAGGCGCGCCTCTTCGGCATCGATCATGCCGGCGTCGAGCAGTTCCTGGACCCGCGAATGGTCGTGCGACAGCCGCCGCAGGTCTTCGCCCCAGAGGTAGGCGCGCGCGTCGCCCACCCAGGCGACGGTGTAGTCGCTTCCGCTGAGCTGCGCGGCCACCACGGTCGAGCCCATCCCGGCCCGCCCTTGTCCCGCCGCTGCCGCATGGAGGATCGAGCGGTTGGCCTCGGCGAAGGCGGAGTCGAGGGGAGCGCCCCCTTCCACCTCGCGGGCGATCACGTCGACGGCGATCGCGCTGGCCACCTCGCCGGCGGCGGCGCCCCCCATGCCGTCGGCGACCACCCAGAGGCCGAGATCCTCGCGCACCGCGAAGCTGTCCTCGTTGTGGCGGCGCACCCGCCCGACATCGCTCTGATAGCCCAGCGTGGCCGCGGCCTGGATGCTTCCCCGTCCGGCGTCTCCCTCGCCATCGCCGTTGTGCAGCATGCTCCCGCTCCGATTAAGCCTGTCCCCGGTCCCATGTAGAAAAGTATGGAACAGGGCTCCCAGGCGGTAAAGCGGGCCTAAGGCATCTTGAAGGCAATGCCGTCGTCTTCCGCCAGGTCGGGCTCGCGGCCCAGGAAGATGGCGCCGCTGCCGCTGAGCTGCACCATCTCGCGCTTGATGAACACCACCCCGTCGGCGGCGTTGCGCACATAGGTTCCATTGGTGCTGTGGTCCTTCAGGAACACCTTGCCGCGCACCGCCTGGATCGTCGCATGCCGCCGCGAGGCGTAGGAGCTGTCGATGACCAGATCGCAGATGTCCTGGCGGCCGAGCACGAACTCCGGCATCGGCTCCTCCAGCGTCACCGAGCGGTCGCGGTAGCGCAGGTCGAGCCGCAGCACGTCGAGGCCGGCGGCAATCAGCGGGCTGCGGATCACCGTCATGTTCTCTTCTTCGGCCATCACCATGTAGACGCCGACCGGCTCCTTCTTGCCCTTCACGGAGGTCTTGTCGAGCCAGCGCGTGGCGGCGCGCAGCAGCGGCGACAGGCGCACCACGGTGTCCTCGGTGACCAGGATCTCGCCGGCCTTGGCGAGATCGGCGATGCGGGCCGCGAGATTGACGGTGTCGCCGTAGAAGTCGCCGTCGTACTCGATGACCGGCCCGAAGTGGAAGCCGGCGTGGATCGAGACGGGCGTGCGCTTCTGCGCGTCGCGCATCAAAGTGGCGGCGCGGAACGCCGCATCGGGCGTGGCGAAGACGCACATCACGCCGTCGCCGGAGGTCTTCACCGTGCGGCCGCCCGCGATGCCCGCCTGGGCGTCGAGCTGGGTCAGGACCTGCGCGGTCAGCCGGTGCGCCGTCTCGTCGCCATGGGTCTCGTAGAGCTTCGTGCTGCCGTCAATATCGGCGAAGAGCACCGCCAGGTTCTGGCTGCTCTTGGCTTCCTTCTCCGCTGGGCCCGCTGGGTCCACCGGGCTCACTGGGTCCGCCGGTACGTCGTTCATGGCACAGTCTTCGCTGACAGCGACACGCCTGGTCGAAAGGGCTGATGGGATACTATCTAGCAAATACGGCAGCGACTGTGGACCTTTTTCGCGTTCGCGCAAGGCCTTAGGTCCAGCGCCGCCGCTCGCGGCCGCCTACCAGCCGCCGCGCTGCAGCCAAAGATCGAGCTGGTCGAGCCGGTCATGCCCCCAAAAGGGCTCGCCATCGAGGACGAAGAGGGGTGAGCCGAACACGCCCTTGGAGATCGCGCGCGAGACCTCGTCGCGCAGGCGCTGCTTGACGGCTGCATCGTTGAGGGCGACCGCCATCTCATCCGTCCGGCCGGCTCCGGCCGACTCGGCGACCCGCAGCACGGCCTCGCCCGAGGCGATCTCGCCGCCCCGGCCGAAGGCCTCCCGGTAGAGCGCCCTGGCCAGCGTTACCGCCTGCGCCGGGTCCTGATCGTGCAGCCAGTAGAACGCCCGGCAGGCCGCCACCGAGGGGAAGGGGAAGCTGGCCGGGAGCTGGAACGGCAGCCCCAGCAGGCGCGCCGAGCGGGCGAGGTCGTGGCGCGCGTAGCCGCCCTTCAGCGGAATGTCCAGCAGCGGCTGGCCGCCGGTCTGCTGGAACACCACCCCAAGCAGGATCGGCCGCCAGGCGACCGTGCGGCCATGCCGGGCCGCCAGCGCCTCGATCTGCTCGGAGGCCAGGTAGCCGTAGGGACTGGAGAAATCGAAGTAGAAGTCGATCGGCGTGGGCATGGGGAAACTCGTTCGGCCCGTTCAGGCGCAGGGCTCTGGCGCGCGGGTGAGCGCGGCGCGGACGACCGGCCGCCCCGCCGCATCGAATGGCTGCTTGAAGGTGAAGGCTTGCGGCGTCGGGCCGGCGCGGTCGAGCAGCGCGATGCGCTCCAGCCCCTCCTCCACGCTGGGCAGCGTTCCGGCGGGCAGCCACCACAGCGCCATGAAGGCACCGGACGGCTTCTCGAACCACTGCCGGCGCTGCGCCATCACCTGCAGGTGGTCGGAGCGATAGACATAGGCGAACAGCGAATCGAGATCTTTCCAGACCGACATGTTGACGATGAAGTTGGGGTCGTCGGCCACCTGGATATCGGTGGCGTTGCCGCTGTCACCCTGCAGGCGCCAGACGAAGCCGGGACTCCTGTCGGCCAGGGCGTTGATGTCGTCGAGACGCGCGACGAAGCCGGCCAGCCGTGGATCGTCGAGCGGCGCCAGGGTGCGCCCGACGTTGATCTGCGCCAGATGAAACCGCTGCACCGCCGCCTCCGCTCCGCTGTTGCCGGCGCCCGCCTTCTACCGCCCGCTTCTACCACTCGATGGGCGCGCCATCGTAGTTGAAAAATTTTCCGCTGTCGGCAGGGCCGAGCCCGGCGATCACCTGGCGCATGCCGGCGACCGACGTGGCCGGGGCGATGGCAGCGCCGGGGCCGCCCATGTCGCTCTGTACCCAGCCCGGGTGGAAGCTGATCACCGTGATGCCGCGCCCGGCGAGGTCGATGGCCAGCGACTTGGTCACCATGTTCAGCGCCGCCTTGGAGCTGCGGTAGATGTAGTCGCCGCCGGAGGTGTTCTCGCCGATCGATCCCATGCGGCTTGAGATGTTGATCACGGTCTTGTGCGCGCTCTTCTCGATCAGGCCGGCGAAGCGCTCGACCATGCGCAGCGGCGCCAGGGTATTCACCTGCAGCACCTCCGCCCACGCGTCGTAGTCGGTCGCGCCGAAGCCGCTGCGCGGGCCGTAGACGCCGGCGTTGTTGATGAGGACGTCGATCGCCTCGTCGGCCAGCGTGCGGGCGAGGCCCGCGGCCTTCAGTCCGTCGGCGACATCCAGCCTGTGGTGCACGACGTCGCCCGCCACCGCGCGCAGCTCCTGCGCCCGCTCGATGTTGCGCGCGCAGGCATGCACCCGCCAGCCGTCGCCCGCGAAGGATCTCACGAACTCCAGGCCGATGCCGCGGTTGGCACCGGTGACGAGCACTGTCGGCAAGCCGCTCTCCCTATCCAGAACCGCCGCGCCTCAAGCGACCGCCGGCGACACCTCGCGCCGCGGCCGCGCGACGAGCTCACCGCCGCAATTGGGGCAGCGCCGCGCCATCGTCTCCGCGCAGGCCGCGCAGAAGGTGCACTCGAAACTGCAGATCAAGGCTTCCCCATCCATCGCGAGCCCCCGCTCGCACCGCTCGCAGAGCGGCTTCATTTGCAGCGCCATGGTTCGTTTCCCCGAAGGCCGTTTCTTCGGGCACTAGAGAACATCACCTAGCCGGGCGAGACAAGCCCCCGGGAGCAATGAGCGATGCCGGGCAAGGCAGGCGCTGGATCACTAGAGTGCGTGCTTCGAGACGCCCGCTGATGCGGGCTCCTCAGCATGAGGTGCTTTCTTTCTGCCATAAAGAACCATCCTCATCCTGAGGAGCCTGGCCGGGCGGAAGCCCGGGCAGGCGTCTCGAAGGACGCACGCTGCTGATGCAATGGGTCGAGAACAACATGCGCCTATCTCGCCTGCAGCACTACTTCGTCTCGTTGAACAGCTCGCGGCCGATCAGCATGCGGCGGATCTCGCTGGTGCCGGCGCCGATCTCGTAGAGCTTGGCATCGCGCAGCAGGCGGCCCGCCGGATAGTCGTTGATATAGCCGTTGCCGCCCAGCGCCTGGATGGTCTCCAGCGCCATCCAGGTCGCCTTCTCGGAGGCGAAGAGAATCGCCCCGGCGGCGTCCTTGCGCGTGGTCCCGCCGCGGTCGCAGGCTCTTGCCACCGCGTAGACGTAGGCCTTGGCGGCGTTCATCGCGGTGTACATGTCGGCGAGCTTGCCCTGCATGAGCTGGAACTCCCCGATCGGCTGGTCGAACTGCTTGCGCTCGTGGACGTAGGGCAGCGCGAGGTCGAGGCAGGCCTGCATGATGCCGAGCGGCCCCGCCGCCAGCACCAGGCGCTCGTAGTCGAGGCCGGACATCAGCACCGCGACGCCCTCGCCGGGCGCGCCCAGCACGTTCTCCTCCGGCACCTCGCAGTCCTCGAGCACCAGCGCGCTGGTCGGCGAGCCGCGCATGCCGAGCTTGTCGAGCTTCTGCGCGACGGAGAAGCCCTTGAAGCCGTTCTCCACCAGGAAGGCGGTGATGCCGCGCGGACCGGCAGCGGGGTCGGTCTTCGCGTAGACCACCAGCGTGTCGGCCTCGCTGCCGTTGGTGATCCACATCTTGCTCCCGTTGAGCACGTAGCGGTCGCCCTTCCTGTCGGCGCGTGTGCGCATGCCGACCACGTCGGAGCCGGCGCCCGGCTCGCTCATGGCCAGCGCGCCGACGTGCGCGCCGGAGATCAGCTTGGGCAGATAGCGCCGCTTCTGCGCGTCGCTGCCGTTGCGGCGGATCTGGTTCACGCAGAGATTGGAGTGCGCGCCGTAGCTGAGCCCGATGCTGGCCGATCCGCGGCTGATCTCCTCCATCGCCACGCAGTGCTCCAGGTAGCCCATGCCGGCGCCGCCGTGGTCCTCCTCGACCGTCAGCCCAAGCAGGCCGAGCGCGCCCATCTTCGGCCACAGCGCGCGCGGGAACCGGTCGCTGCGGTCGATCTCCGCAGCGAGCGGCGCGATCTCCTCGGCGGCGAAGCTCATCACCGTGTCGCGCAGCAGGTCGGCGGTCTCGCCGAGGCCGAAGTCGAGGCTGGGGAACTGGTTGGGACGCATCGCGGCGCTTCACTCCCTCTCGCCGGTCCGGGCTCCTTTTTTCGCCCCGACTCTAGGGCGCTGCAGGGCGCCCCGCCAGGGGCATGCAAGAGACACCCTCGTGAGCGCCGGATATCCTGCCAGGATATCCCGGCCCGGATATGCCGTCGACGGCTTGCGCAGCTCCCTGCCGCGCGCCATAGTGCCCCGGCAACGCTGCGCCGTTGCAGTGCGACACGACGTCAGGTGCCAGGGACGAGCGCATGGTCCACCCGGAGAAGACACGGCTGTTTCTCGTTGCCGCCCTGCTGGCGCTGGCGGGATTGACCGCCTGCGAGAGCGCCGCCGAGCGCGAGGAGCGGCTGGCGCGCGAGGCCTACATCGAGTCGCTCGATATCGAAGAGCTGAAGAAGGACCTCGAGACCGTGAACCCCGACCCCTATGCGCGCGACAAGACCCGCACGGGGAACATCGGGCGCTCCAAGAGCGACTGAGCGCCGCCGCTACAGCAGGCTGGCGTGCGCACACATCTCTGTCTCAGGCCGTCATCCCGGACGGCTGCCATACCACCCACCCAAACTGTCATTGCCGGGCTTGTCCCGGCAATCCATGCCCGAAACAGGCGCCTGACCTCTCTGGAGAGGCTCGGTGCCGCGGCAGAATGGGCCCTCGGGACAAGCCCGAGGGCGACAACGGGAGTGGTTGGCTGCGCTGGTGCAATGGCCGCAAGCGATCTGTGAATGTCGGAGCACGCTGGCTACAGCAGGAAGATCGTCGCCAGTCCGAGGAAGGCAAAGAAGCCGACGACGTCGGTCAGGGTCGTCACCAGCACGCTGGAGGCCACCGCCGGGTCGACGCCGAGCTTCTCCAGCCCCAGCGGCACCAGCGCGCCTGCCAGCGCCGCCACCATCAGGTTGATGACCATCGCGACGCCGATGATGACGCCGATCATCGGCTGACCGAACCACAGCCAGGCCGCCGTCCCGGCCAGCAGCGCAAACATGGAGCCATTGGCGAGACCGACCAGCAGCTCCTTGCCGATGAAGCGCAGCGCGTTGGACCGGTTGAGATCGCGGGTGGCCAGCGCGCGCACCGCCACGGTCAGTGTCTGCGTGCCGGTGTTGCCGCCCATCGAGGCGACGATCGGCATCAGGATCGCGAGCGCGACGATGCGCTCGATGGTGCCTTCGAACAACGCGATGACATTGGCGCCCGCAACGGCCGCGGCAAGGTTCACCAGCAACCATGCGGAGCGCGACTTCACGGTGTCGAGCACGGCGCGGTAAAGATCGGTCTCCTGCACGCCGGCCAGCTTCAGCAGGTCCTCCTCGGCCTCCTCGTCGATGATGTGGACCACGTCGTCGAC
>DATCXZ010000215.1:0-3841 GCA_036570545.1 Kiloniellaceae bacterium | reverse complement strand
GATGCCGAAGCCGGCGACGATCGGCAGCTCGGTGTGACGGCGCAGGCGGGCCACCGCGTCGCGCACGTGGTCGCGCGGCACCGCGGCGGTGCCGGTGATGCCCATAATGGAGACGTAGTAGACGAAGCCGCTGGTGTTGTTCAGCACCGTCGGCAGGCGGTTGTCGTCGGTAGTCGGTGTCGCCAGCCGGATCCAGTGCAGTCCCGCCTTCAACGCCGGCAGGCAGAGTTCTTCGTCCTCCTCCGGCGGCACGTCGACGATGATGAGGCCGTCGACGCCGGCCACCTTCGCGTCGGCGACAAAGCGCTCGACGCCGTAGCTGTAGATCGGATTGTAGTAGCCCATGAGAACGATCGGCGTGTCGCCGTCGTCCTTGCGGAAGGCGCGTACCAGGGCGAGCGTCTTGGCGAGCGTCATGCCGGCCTTCAGTGCGCGCAGGCTGGAAGCCTGGACCGCGGGGCCGTCCGCCATGGGATCGGAGAACGGCATGCCAAGCTCGATGAGGTCGGCCCCGGCCGCCGGCAAGCCCTTCACGATCGCCAGCGAGGTCTCCGGATCGGGATCGCCGGCGGTGACGAAGGCGACCAAGGCGCCGCGCCCCGCCACCTTCAGCGCAGCGAAGCGCCGCTCGATGCGGCTGCCCGCTTCGGTCTCGGCGCTCACAGCTCGACTCCCAAGGCCTTGGCGACGGTGAAGACGTCCTTGTCGCCACGCCCGCACAGGTTCATGACGATGATCTGTTCGCGCGCCATCTGCGGCGCCAGCTTGCGGACGTGCGCCAGCGCGTGCGCCGGCTCCAGCGCCGGGATGATTCCCTCTATGCGCGAGCACAGTTGGAAGGCGTCCAGCGCCTCCCGGTCGGTGGCCGAGACGTACTCGGCGCGGCCGATGTCGTGCAGCCAGGAATGCTCAGGCCCGATTCCGGGATAGTCGAGGCCGGCCGAGATCGAATGCGCGTCGGTGATCTGGCCGTCGTCGTTCTGCAGCAGGTAGGTGCGGTTGCCGTGCAGCACGCCCGGCCGCCCGCCGGTGAGCGAGGCCGCGTGCTGTCCGCTCGCAATGCCGTGGCCGGCCGCCTCGACGCCGACGATGCGCACGCCCTTGTCGTCGAGGAAGGGATGGAACAGGCCGATGGCGTTGGAGCCGCCGCCGATGCAGGCGACGAGGGCGTCGGGCAGGCGCCCTTCGGCCGCCATGATCTGCTCGCGCGCTTCGCGGCCGATGATCGACTGGAAGTCGCGCACCATGGCCGGGTAGGGGTGCGGTCCCGCCGCCGTGCCGATGATGTAGAAGGTGTTCTCGACGTTGGCGACCCAGTCGCGCAGGGCGTCGTTCATGGCGTCCTTGAGGGTCCCGGTGCCGCTGGTCACCGACTTCACCTCGGCGCCGAGCAGCTTCATGCGGAACACGTTGGGGGCCTGGCGCTCGATGTCGGTGGCGCCCATGTAGACGACGCAGGGCAGGTTGAAGAGCGCGCAGAAGGTGGCGGTGGCGACGCCATGCTGACCGGCGCCGGTCTCGGCGATGATGCGGGTCTTGCCCATGCGCCGCGCCAGCAGGATCTGCCCCAGCACGTTATTGGCCTTGTGGGAGCCGGTGTGGTTCAGCTCGTCGCGCTTGAAATAGATTTTGGCGCCGTTCTCGCCACCCGCGCCCTTGCGCAGCTCGGCGGTGAGCCGCTCAGCGAAATAGAGCGGGCTTGGCCGCCCGATGTAGTGCTTGGCGTAGTAGTCGTAGTCGGTCTGAAAGCTCGCATCCTTGCGCGCGGCGTTGTAGGCGCGCTCGACCTCGAGGATCAGGGGCATCAGCGTCTCGGCGACGAAGCGGCCGCCGAAAAGGCCGAAGTGCCCGGCCTCGTCCGGGCCGCCGCGGTAGGTGTTCAGCGTCTCCATGGGGGACGTCTTGTCCTTGTGCGAAACAATTCGTTGCGTCGGGGCGGACTTTGCCCCATCGGGGCGGCCGCCGCAATGCCCGGCAGGGCGGATTCCCGGGCTTTTCTAGGCTACTTCGAGGGCTTTGACGGCTGCCAGGAAGGCCTTGATCTTAGGGACGGATTTGCGGCCCGGCGCATCCTCCACACCGGACGAGACGTCGACCGCGGGCGCACCGGAAAGGGCGACCGCCTCGGCGACGTTCTCGGGCGCCAGCCCGCCGGCCAGCATCCAGGGCAGCGGCCAGGCCGTCCCTGCCAGAATTCGCCAGTCGAAGGTCACGGCGTTGCCACCCGGCAGGGCGCCCGCCATGGTCGCCGGCGGCTTGGCATCGAACAGCAGGCGGTCGGCGACGCCGAGGAAGGGCTGTGCCGCCTCGAGGTCGCCCTGCTGGCGCAGCTTCACCACCTTCATGACCGGGAGGCCGAAGCGGGCCTTCACCGCCGCCACCCGCTGCGGACTCTCGCTGCCGTGCAACTGCAGGAGGTCGAGCGGCACCTCGTCCAGGATGTGCGCGATGGTGTCGTCGTCGGCATCGACCAGCAGGCCGGTCCTCACGACTCCCGGCGGCACCGGCTTTGCCAGCACGGCGCCCTGCGCGGGCGTGACGGCGCGCGGGCTCGGCGGATAGAACACCAGCCCCACGAGGGCGGCGCCGGCCTCCACCGCCGCGGCCATTGCCTCGGAGGTGGAGATCCCGCAGATCTTCACTTGCACGCTCATAGCGCCGGGATTAGCGCCCCTGCCGCTGTCGGAGTCAACCTTCGCTCGACGCCGCAGCGGGGGCGCGCTCGGCGGAACTAGATCGGATCGTTGTCAGGTGGAACCGCGGCGCGGTTCCACCTGACAACGATCCGATCTAGTTCAAAAGGGTAGAGCAGATTCACAGGGTCGGTGGATCGCCTCCGGCGATTCCATCCGACCCTGATCTGCTCTAGCGGCCGGTGCCGCTTGTGCCCGGACCTTCCCCACCGGGCGCGGCGGGCAGGTTCCCGGGCATCGCGGGCACCCAGCCGGTGCAGGCGCGGAAGGCCAGGCTGAGGAGGGAGAACAGCACGGCGAAGGAGAGGAAGTTGGCGACAGCCGCGAGGACGTTGAACACCAGAACGGCGATGATCGAGGGTGGCTCCCGGTTCTCGATGGGGGCAGGCATCTCGGCGCCCGGCTCCGGCAGCGTCAGCAGCATTTCCGAGGGCGACACCCCGAGCAGGGCGTTGGACAACAGGAATGTGAGAAGAATCTGCGCGACCGCTATCGGAAAGCCGGCGGCGAAGAGGGCGCCGACCATGCGCCCGCCCTGGCCCGCGCTGTGCTGCCAGGCGAGGCGCAGGCTATAGTTCTCTTCCACCGCGACGGCTGGAAAGATAAAGCCGAAGCGGGCGATCACGTAGAGCATGCCGAGAAACACCAGCAGCAGCACGATCATGATCCGCGGACCGGCGGCGCCCGGCGTGCCGGCGAGGCCGAGGGCTCCGGCGATGACCGAGCCGATCGCCGTCATCGGCAAGGTGGACAGCATCATGACGAGGAACAGCAGCATGCCGTAGCCGAAGAAGCGCCAGTGCGGCTGGTGCCAGCCCAGGCCGCGCGCCGGCAGCCCGGCGGGCCCCAGCAGCATGACGCGGCACCAGTTGAGGCCGAAATGGGCGGTGGCGGCAAAGCCGACCAGAATCAGGAAGAGGTTGCTGGCGCCGCCGGCCGGCAGAATCAGGGACAGCGCGATGGCGGCCGCGAGCAGGGCGATCGCTCCCTTGGCAGCCTGGCCGACGAGGGCGAGCTGCCCCGCCACCGAGGCAAAGGCGCCGACCACTGTCGCGGCGACCGGCAGGTCGGCGACGGCCTCGGCAGGCGGTTGGTTGTGAGCGCTCATGGGGTGCGCGCCGTCACGCCTCGGCGCCCGCCGCGGCGAG
>DATCXZ010000214.1:0-9485 GCA_036570545.1 Kiloniellaceae bacterium | reverse complement strand
CGGCGATATCATCGGCGCCGCCGGCCGCAACGCGGCGCGCCAGGCGATGCAGGAGGGCCGCGCCGCATGACCGTGAGTCCGCTCGACCGCACCCTGAGAGAAAGCGCAGCACCGGCCGCCACGATGGTGGCGCGCGGCCTGCTGCCCTCGCCCTTCGATGCGCGCCTGAGGCCGCTGAACCTGCACCAGGACTGGATGCCCTGGGCCGGCTATCTCTCGCCGCGCCGCTTTGACAGCGTGGAAGCCGAGTACTTCGCCATCCGCAACCAGGCGACGCTGTTCGACGTCTCGCCGATGCACAAGTACAGGGTGACCGGGCCGGATGCCGAGCGGGTGATGAACCGCCTGATGACGCGCGACGTTCGCAAGATCGCCCCCGGCCGTGTCGGCTACTCCCTGTGGTGCGACGAGGACGGCCATGTCATCGACGACGGCACGCTGTTTCGTTTTGGGCAGAACGACTTTCGCCTGTGCTGCCAGGAGCCGCAGTACGCCTGGCTGCACGACGTCGCCTGGGGCTTCGACGTGCGGATCGCAGACGAGAGCGAGGACGTCGCCGGGCTTTCGCTGCAGGGGCCGACCAGCTTCGCCCTGCTCGAGGCCGCGGGCCTCGGGCAGGCAGCGGGCCTCAGGCCGTTCGACGTCGCCGAGCTGGCGCCAGGCCTTACGGTCTCGCGCACCGGCTTCACCGGCGATCTGGGCTACGAGCTGTGGACGCCGGCCGAGAAGGCGCTTGCCCTGTGGGACCGCCTCTGGGCCTCGGGGCACAACTATGGCCTCCGGCCGATCGGCTATGCCGCGCTCGACCTCGCGCGCATCGAGGCCGGCTTCGTCGTCTGCGGCACCGATTTCAAGTCGGCGCAGGCCGCCGTTAGGCCGACCCGCGGCCGCACGCCCTTCGAGCTGGGCGCCGGCCGCCTGGTCGACTTCGACAAGGGCCACTTCAACGGCCGCCGGGCCCTGCTGCAGCACGCGAAGGACGGCCCAGGCTACCAGCTTGTCGGTCTCGAGGTCGCGGGCAACAAGCCGGCGCTGAACGCCTACGTCTACCATCGCAGGAAAAAGGAGGCCGGCCACGTCACCTCGGCCCTGTGGTCGCCGACCTGCAAGCGCAACCTGGCGCTCGCCCTGCTGAAGGCCCCCTACGGCGTCGACATCACCACCGATCTCTGGGTCGAGATCTACTACGACAAGGAAGGCAAGTGGGAGCGCATCATGGCGCCGGCGACCGTCGCCGAGCGGCCGTTCTTCCGCCACCCGCGCCGCTCCGCCACTCCACCGGCGAGGTTCTGACATGCACGGAAAGCCTCTTCACGAAGCCCCGCAGACAGCGGTGAGCAGCCGGAGCAACACCGCCGCAACCATCCGCGCCTGCGACAACGAGCACTTCCTCCACCCCTGGGAAGCCATGGCCAGCCTCGGCCAGGCCGACCGCACCATCTCGACCCGCGCGGAGGGCATCTACGTCTGGGACGAGGCCGGGCGCCGTCTCATCGACGGCCCCGGCGGCATGTGGTGCGCCCAGATCGGCTACGGCCGCCGCGACATGGCCGAGGCGATCGCCGAGCAGGTCATGAAACTCTCCTACCACTCGCCCTGGAACACGGCGGGCGAGCCCTCGGCGCTGCTGGCCCGCAAGCTGGCGGAGCTGGCGCCGGGTGACCTCAATCACGTGAGCTTCACCACCGGCGGCTCGACGGCGGTCGACACGGCGCTGCGCTTCACCCACTTCTTCAACAACGTGCTGGGCCGGCCGGAAAAGAAGCGCATCATCTCGCGCGAGAAGGCCTATCACGGCTCCACCTACCTGTCGGCTACGGTCACCGGCAAGGAGCGCCACAAGGGCCGCTTCGACATCGAGGCGCGGCTGGTCCATTTCCTGCCGGACGTGAACCCGAACCTGCGCCCCGCGACGATGACCGCGGACGAGTGGTGCCGCGCCAAGGTGACCGATCTCGAAAACGCCATCCTCGAGCTCGGCGCCGAGACCGTCGCCGCCTTCATCGCCGAGCCGATCCTCGCTTCCGGCGGCGTCATCATCCCCCCGGAGGGCTACTTCAAGGGCTGCTGGGAGGCCTGCCGCCGGCACGACGTGCTGTTCATCGCCGACGAGGTGGTCACCGCCTTCGGACGCCTCGGGCAGTGGTTCGCCAGCAAGGACGTGTTCGGCGTCGAGCCGGACATGATCACCTGTGCCAAGGGGCTCACTTCCGGCTACCTGCCGCTCGGCGCCTGCCTCATCTCCGACCGCCTGCTGGAGAGCCTGCGCGCCAAGGCGGCGCCGGATCTGCTGTTCAACAACGGCTACACCTATTCCGGCCATCCGGTTTGCTGCGCCGCCGCACTGAAGAACATCGAGATCATCGAGCAGGAGGGCATCCTGGAGCACGTGCGCGCGGTGTCGCCCTACTTCCTCGAGCGGCTGGCGGCGCTCGAGGCCTATGCCATCGTCGGCGATGCGCGCGGCCTTGGCCTGGTCGGCTGCGTTGAAGGGCGCCTGGAGGGAGAGGGAGACCGGCTCGCCCTCGACTGGGACATCGGCGCCCGCATCGACCGCAAGTGCGAGGCGCTCGGCCTCATCGTGCGGCCGCTGGTCAACATGTGCGTGTTCTCGCCGCCGCTGGTGATCACGCGGCCCCAGATCGACGAGCTGTTCGACATTCTGGAGGAGGCGATTCGCCAGGTCAGCGCCGAGATCGGTGGCTGAAGCGAGCGGAAATGCGCAATGCCGTTGCCGCTGGGCACGAGGTCGCCTACGGTTTTTTGCAACAACAAGGAGAGGCACCCGCCGGCAGCCATCAGGGGATCTTCGGATGCCCGGCAGGGTGTCCCGGTTCGGGACCGAAGCAAGAAGGGAGGGCTTTCATGACCACGAGACTGAAGAGCGGACTGCTGGCCAAGGCATTTGGCGGTGCAGCGTTGTTTGCCCTGGCGGCGGGGTCCGCCGCGGCAGCGGATCCGGAGATTACCGTGTTCGACTGGGCCGGCTACGAAGACCCCGCGTTCCACCAAAGCTATGCCGACAAGTACGGCGACTCGCCGACCTTCGCCTTCTTCGGCGATGAGGAGGAGGCTTTCCAGAAGCTGCGCGCCGGCTTCAAGGCCGACCTCGCCCACCCCTGTTCGCAGAGCGTCTTGAAGTGGCGCGAGGCCGGCCTCCTGAAGCCGCTCGACACCAGCCGCATCGCCGCCTGGGACAAGCTCAACCCGGGACTGCGCGACCTGCCCGGCTTCAGCCACGAGGGCAAGGCCTATCTGGTGCCCTTCGACTGGGGCAATACCGCGCTGGTCTACCGCACCGATCTGGTGCCGGAGGCCGACGTCCAGTCGCTGCAGGTCTTCGTCGACCCGAAGTACCAGGGCAAGATCTCGATCGGCGACAACGTCGACGACGCCTATGCCCTGGCCTCGCTCGCCATCGGGCTGAAGGACTGGACCAAGATGACGGAGGCACAGTTCGAGGAGGCGTCGGACTTCCTGCGCAGGGTGCACGAGAACGTGCGCGTCTACTGGCAGGATGGCGCCGGCCTCGCGCAGGTGATGGCGTCCGGCGAGGTGTCGGTGGCGTGGGCATGGAACGAGACGCCCGTGACCATGCAGGCCGAAGGCCATCCCGTCGCCATGAAGCGCGACACCAAAGAAGGGCTTTCCACCTGGGTCTGCGGCTACTCCCTGCTCGCCGGCGGGCAAGGCAATGAGGAGAAAGTCTATGACTACATCAACGCTTTTCTCGACGACGATACGGCGGAGTATCTCGTAACCGAGTGGGGCTATGGCCACGCCAACCAGGCGGCGATGGAAAGGATAGACCAGGAAACTCTCGCCAGCATGGACTACGACAATCTCGAGGCCTTCCGTGCCAACACGCTGTGGCAGGCGCCGATCCAGACTGCGCTGCGCGAGAAGATGATCGCCGAGTTCGAGAAGATCAAAGCCGGCTTCTGACCGCCGCTCCCCGGTCGCTTGCAGATGAAACCGCCTCCTCTGGGGGCGGTTTCGTCGTTTTGCGGCCTCAGAAGTGCACTTTCATCCATTTTTCCCGATAGGCGGCGATTGACCTTTCTGTTAGGCCTGTCGTATCAGTCGTTTTTACCCATAGCCTTTCAGAAGGAATCCGTAGCGATGGCCAAGAAGCCCGCGACCAAGTCGAAGACCAAGAAGTCCTCCGCGGCCAAGAAGTCGACCCCGGCGATCAAGGCAACGCCCAGCGACATCAACGACCGCCAGCACCTGATCGACGTCATCCAGGCCGGCACCGGCTGCACCGGCGTCGCCGCGCGCGAGACCATGTCGGCGCTGCTCAACACCATCCAGGCATCCCTGAAAAAGAATCAGAAGGTTCAGCTCGCCGGCTTCGGCACCTTCCTGGTTACCAAGCGCGCCGCGCGCAAGGGCGTGAACCCGCGTACCGGCGAGGCGATCAAGATCAAGGCCTCGAAGTCGGTTCGCTTCAAGGCCGGCCGGACCCTGAAGGAAGCGGTCTGACAGATCATTCCTGACCGGGTGGGGGCCCGGGTTCGACGTTGCCTGCCGGCAGCGCCTCTCCAGCAGGGGAAAGCTACACCAGCGGTACCAGAGACTCCGGCCCCCAGCCGACCTGCACCTTCTCGCCGGAAACCAGGCTGGGCCGGCCGATGGTGTTGCGCATGGAAACGACGATCGGCCGCTCGACCGCCTGGATGGCGATCGAGTAGTAGGTCATGTCGCCGTAGTAGGAAGCTTCCACCACGGTGCCCGCAACCACGCGATTGAGGCCGGGATCCTCGCCGAACAGCAGGGTCATCCGCTCCGGGCGCGCACCGACGGTGATGCCGCTGCCGTTTAAGTGGGCGCCGGCTGGCTTCCTCACCGCCGCCCGCCCGAAGCCGGCGACGTCGATTTCGATCAGGTCGCCGCTCTCGCCGACCACCGCCGCCTCCAGGAAGTTCATCCCGCCGATGAATTCGGCCACCGCCCGGGTGCGCGGATGCTGGTAGATCTCCTCCGGGCGGTCGCACTGGACGATGCGCCCCCCGAACATCACCGCGATGCGATCCGACATGGTGAGCGCCTCCTCCTGGTCATGGGTGACCAGGATGAAGGTGATGCCGACGGCGCGCTGCAGATGGCGCAATTCCACCTGCATCTGCTCGCGCAGCTTCTTGTCGAGGGCTGAAAGCGGCTCGTCCAGCAGCAGCACCTTGGGTCGCATGATGAGGGCGCGGGCGAGCGCCACACGCTGGCGCTGGCCACCGGAGACCTCGTTGCTGCGCCGTGCCCCCAGATGCGCCATGTCGACCTGGGAGAGCGCCTCCTTCACCCGCCGGTCGCGCTCCTGCGCGCCGAGCCGCAGGCGCCGCAGGCCATAGGCGACGTTCTGCTCCACCGTCAGGTGCGGGAAGATCGCGTAGCTCTGGAACACCATGTTGGTCGGACGGCGGTTGGCCGGCACGCCCGTCATATCGTGGCCATCCAGGCGGATGCTGCCGGAGGTCGGGTCGTCGAAGCCGGCGATCTGGCGCAGCAGCGTGGTCTTGCCGCAGCCCGAGGGGCCGAGCAGAGAGAAGAACTCGCCCTCGCGGATCTGCACGGAAACCTCGTCGAGGGCGGTGAACTCGCCGAACCTCCGGGTCACGCGGTCGATCTCGATGATGGTCCTGTCGTTCAAAGGAGTCCTCCGCTTGCGCCGACCCGCCTCGCCGCCCGCCGTCGCATCGCCTCGGCCACCGACAGCAGGACGAAGGAGGCCACCAGCAGCACGCTGCCCAGCGCCAGGATATGCGGCAGCTTGCCCGGGAAGCGGAGCTGGCTCCAGATGTAGATCGGTAGCGTGGGATCGGTGCCGCTGAGGAAGAAGGCGACGATGAATTCGTCGAGCGAGATGGTGAAGGTGATGAGCAGGCTGGAGAGGATGCCGGGCGCGATGATCGGCAGGGTGACCCTGAAGAAGGTCGCCGCCGGCCCCTCGCCGAGATCGAGCGAGGCCTCCTCCAGGCTGCGGTCGAATCCCTCGAAGCTGGAACTCAGCACGGCAATGGAGAAGGGCACCGCCATCAGAATGTGGCCCAAGGTCACGCTGAACAGCGAGAGGTCGAAGCCGAGCTGCAGCAGCACCACAAGCAGCGAGATCGCGATGATGATCTCCGGCAGCACCAGCGGCAGCATGATGAGGGCGGCAACACCGCCCTTGGCGGGGAAGTGGTAGCGGGTCAGCGCCCGCGCACCGCAGATGCCGAGCACGGTAGCGACCACCGAGCAGGCGATGGCGACCTTCAGGCTGTTCCACAAGGCGCCGTGCATGGTGTCGTTGTGCCACAGCTCCGCATACCACAAGCTGGTGAAGCCCTTGAGAGGGAAGGCGACGATGGAGGAGTCGTTGAAGGAGAAGATCGGCAGGAGCAGCACCGGCACATAGAGGAAGGCCAGGTAGAGGAAGGCATAGACGCCAAGGGGTCGTAGCTTCATCTGCCGGCCTTCCCGCTATCGGAACCGCGTGGAGAGTTGTCTGGTGAAGGCTACGAAGAGCAGCGCGGCTGCCGTGACGATCACCATGGTGGAAACCGCCAGGGCGGCGCCGAGCGGCCAGTCGTTGGCCTTGCCGAACTGCACCTGGATCATGTTGGCGATCATCAGGCCGTCCTTGCCGCCGACCAGGCGCGGCGTCACGTAGTCGCCGACGGTGGGAATGAACACGATCAGCGCTGCAGCGATGACGCCGGGCAGCGACAGCGGCAGGGTGACACGCAGGAAACGCCTTAGAGGGCCGTCGCCGAGATCGGTCGCCGCCTCCAGCAGGCTGCGGTCGATCTTCTCCAGCGAGACGAAGATCGGCAGGATCGCGAAGGGCGCCCAGGCATGGGCCAGGGTGATCACTACCGAATTCACGTTGTAGAGCAGGAACTCCATCGGTTCGGCAATGATGCCGAGCTCGAGCAGGCTGGCGTTCACCACGCCGTTGTAGCCGAGGACGATCTTCCAGGCGAACACCCGCAGCAGGTAGCTGGTCCAGAACGGAATGGTGATGAGGAAGAGCCATAGCGCCTTGCGCTCGCCCCCGTGGAACGACAGGTAGTAGGCCATCGGGTAAGCCAGCAGCACCGTGGCCGCCGTCACCACCGCCGAGACCGCGAGCGAGCGGAGCATCAGCACGCGATAGAGCGGCTCGGTCCAGGCCTCGCGATAGTTGGCGAGGGTGAAGGTCCGGTCGATCGTGAGGTAGTCCTGAGTCCAGAAGCTGAAGGCGACGATAACGAGGATCGGCGCGAGCAGCAGCAGCAGGGCATAGAGGAACGTAGGGCTGACCAGAGCGAAGCCGCGCAGCGCCTCGCTGCGTGCGAGGCGTGCCCAGGAGCCGTTGCCTGCCGCAACTGGTCGGTCGCCGGTCACCGCCGTCATGACCTGCCGCCTCCGCTGCGGCGGGGGCCCTTGCAACCGCGCCTGACGGCGCGCGCCCTCGTCACTCCCTGGTCCCCCTTCGGCCGACCCGCAGAGGCCGGCCCGTCACTGCTCTTGTTATTCTACTGTTTCTATTGGCTGATCAGGCCACATCTTCTATTGGCCACTCAGGCCACATCGCACATCAGCATCTCGTCATTGGTACGCTGCACGGTGCCGGCCGCGGGCTCGCTCGCCCGGTCCATCACGGGCAGCAGTTCGCGCAGCCGGTCGTGGAAGCTTCGCACGCCGTACTCGAGATCCGAAAGCAGGATTCCGTCGAAGCCGCTGGATTTTGCCGCCTCGCAGGACCAGATGGTGAGTTGCACATCTTCCTTCTGAGTGTCCCGGTCGATGCGTGTGCTGAGATAGCGCGCCAGCCGCATCTGCCGCGTCTCATCGCGATAGCGATAGCTCGCGCCGCGCTGCAGAGTCAGGCCCGGCTGCACCGGAAACTCCTGATAGAACATCATGCTTTCGGGATAGAAGGCGATCACCGTGTTGGGAAACATGCCGAGGTAGACCCAGGCACGTTTATGGCTGTCCGGCAGGTTCGGCATGTCCGGCACGGTCTTCTTATAGTTCCGCACGCTCCAGGTCCGCCCCGGCCCCGCATTGAACGGCCCGAAGGAGCGATTGGCGCCGCCGGTGAATACCTCGTCGAAGTAGCCGTGGCCGTAGAGGTCCTGCAGGCCCGGATGCGCCATCGGCACGTGATAGCCCTCGTTGTCGACGTCGCGCACCGCCTTCCAGTTCACCGCCGTCTCCGACTTCCAGAAGCCGCGATAGGCGGGCACCATGTCGGCCGCCTTGTAGAGCGCCGCCTCGGACTCGAAGGGCGCCATGATCTCCTTCACCGACGGCTGCTCGCTGCGCTTGAAGCGCACAAAGACGAAGCCGTGCCAGATCTCGCACTCGACCGGCTTCAGGCCGAACTCGACCGGGTCGAGCTTGGGCAGGCTGGCGGGCCGCGCCGGGCTGCGCAGAGTGCCGTCGAGGTTGTAGCTCCAGCCGTGGAACGGGCAGACCAGGGCGGAGCGGCACTGGCCCTTGGTCTTGATGGCGACGCGCGAGCCCCGGTGACGGCAGACGTTGTGGAAGGTACGAATGACGCCGTCGGCGCCGCGCAGAATGACCGCGCGCTCGCCGCAGAGGTCGAAGCAGACGTAGCTGCCCGGTTCCGGCAGGTCGCTCTGATGGCAGGCGAGTTGCCAATGGCGCCGGAACAGCACTTCGGTCTCGAGGTCGAACAGTTCCTTGTTGAAGTATGTCCAGGCCGGCAGTCCGGACCGGTCCCACTGGTCGGGGATCTCCATCTTGCCCAATGAGTTACGCAAAGAGCGCCTCCAATTTTTATATGAGCGCTCAATTAAATTAACACGCCTTCCCGGCATTGTCACCTGCCGCGGCAGAGCGCTCTAAAAACTTCGGCCAATCAACGTCTTGCGCTATCCGGCGCGCGGTTATCCAGAGCCGCGCCGCTGGTCGCGGCGGTAGGCGCTGGGGCTGGCGCCGAAATGCTGGCGGAAGATCCTGGAAAAGGCGGAGTGCGAGCCGAAGCCGCAGCGCACGGCAACCGCCTGCATGGAAAGCTGCGTGTCGAGCAGCAGCCGCCGCGCCGCCTGCAGACGCAGGCGCAGGTAATAGGTGCCGGGCCCGATGTCGAGCGCCTGGCGGAACAGCAGCTCCAGGGTGCGCACGGAGATCTCCAGGCGCCGCGCGATGGCAGCCGTGGTAAGGGGGCTGTCGAGGCGAGACTCCATGAGCCGGATGGCGGCGGCGACGCGCGGCTCGTAGCCGGCGAGGCGGCCGAGGGAGACCAGCGGCTGAGCGTCGGTCGCCGCGTGCGCCTCGTCGTAGACGAAGACGCTCGCCACCTCGAGGGCCAGCGGATAGCCGAAGCGACTGCGGATCAGGTGCAGCATGAGGTCGAAGGTCGGCGAGGCGCCGCCGCTGGTGAAGCGGCGGCCGTCGATGACGAAGCGGTCCGGGCGCACTGCGACCTCCGGAAAGCGCGCGGCGAAGTCCTCGAGGTCCTCCCAATGGGTCGTCGCCGCGCGGCCGTCGAGAAG
>DATCXZ010000213.1:0-13161 GCA_036570545.1 Kiloniellaceae bacterium | reverse complement strand
CGCTCGGCCGAGCGCCAGAAGCCGCCGCGCAACGCCAGCAGGTAGATCCAGATCGCCAGCGACAGCAGGCTGAGCACGAGGAGGGTCGTCGGTAGCGGCAAGGCCTGTCCCTGGGGCAGCCGGTCGGGCCTCCCTTATCGGCAGCTTTGCGCGCGGGCGCAAGTCGCGCCCCGCCGGCACCGTCAGCCGTGGCGGCGCGAGTTCACGTTCAGCGAGATCATGCGGTCGAGGGCGGAGCCGTCGCTGGACAGCGGGAGGCAGAGCGCCTCCACGTCAATCAGGGGCCGCCGGTCGGACGCCGATTCGGACCAGTAGGCGTAGGTCGGCGCGCCATGGGCACGGCAGAAGTCGAAGATCTGCCGACAGCGCGCGCGCACCACCTCGGAAATCGCGGCGTTCGACAGCTTGCGGCCGGTCTGCTCGCCGTAGGTATCGACCAGGCGCTGGCCAACGAGGCGGAAGTGATAGTCGGTGCCCTCGTCGAGGACATCGACCATCAGGATGTGCGGCCACAGCGCCACGATCTCTTCCGGCACCAGGGTGTCGCGTCGCGGCATCGAGGCCGTGCCGCGGATCTGGTCCCAGTAGGCGAGGGCGTGGTCGAGGGTCTGCGAGAGGAACGCCAGGCCCTCGGCAACCACCGGGCCTACCGGCCGGCCTCGCTCCCTCGGCGCCATCAACGTCATTATCTTATCCCGCTCCCGCTTTGGGCTGGCCGGTCACGTCGGGTGGCCCAGAATCCACAACCGTAAATAGCATGAAGGCCTGTAGTGGGCCACTGTCCTTGTGGCCGCTCCTGCGCCGAATCTTACTGTGACTTCATGCGCTTTGCATGGCTGCTGCAGCGCTCGAGGAAAAGGCGCTTCGCCTTGGCCGACGGCCAGGGAGCGAGAACGAAGTCGTCGAAGCGCTTGCTGTGGCCGAACAGCCGGCGGGCTTCGGTCGACGAAAAGCCGGCGAGCTGGGTGGCTTCCAGGTAGGCGGCGATGCGGTCGGCGCGCTTGATGAGAGAGGTCAGGTCTTCCGCTTCGCGCGCGGGCAGGCCGAAGCGCAGCCGGATCGCCGTCATCAGGCGCTTTTCGAGGACCTTGTAGTCCGGGCCGACAGCGCTCTTGAACGGCGTGATGAGGTCGCCGATGACGTACTCGGCGGCATCGTGCAGCACGGCCGAGAGGCGGTCGCGCGGCGACAGCCTCGGCTTCAGCCGCCCGGCAATGTCGTCCACCAGCAGGCTGTGCTGCGCCACCGAGAAGGCGGCTTCGCCGGAGGTCTGGCCGTTCCAGCGCGCGACGCGGGCAAGGCCGTGCGCGATGTCCTCCAGCTCGATGTCGACCGGCGAGGGGGCGAGCAGGTCGAGCCGCCGGCCGGAAAGCATGCGCTGCCAGGCTCGCTTCACATCCTTCATGCCTGCCGTCCTTTCGTTGCGCGTCCGCGGCGCCGTCCGGCAGGGATAGGCAGACGAGCCGTTCGATGCAAGTGCCGGCGCTGCGGCAGTTGCTTCCGCGCGCAAAGCGTGGTGAATGGCGACTGCGAGCCTTGGGAAAGAGGCTCTTGGGAGAGAGTTTGGCGCCATGCGGCCGAATATCCTGCTGATCACCGCCGACCAGTGGCGCGGCGACAGCTATGGCGCCGCCGGACACCCGGTCGTGCGCACGCCCGCGATCGATGCCTTGGCGGCAGAGGGGGTCTGCTTCCTGCGCCATTTCTCGCAGGCGGCGCCCTGCTCGCCGGGACGCGCCTCGCTCTACACCGGGCTCTACCAGATGAACCACCGGGTGCTGCGCAACGGCACGCCGCTGGACGCGCGCCACGACAACCTTGCGAAGGCACTGGCCCGCGAGGGCTACCGGCCGACCCTGTTCGGCTACACCGACCAGGCGGTCGACCCGCGCACCACGGCGCCGGACGATCCGCGCCTGGCCACCTATGAGGAGGTGCTGCCGGGCTTCGAGGTAGCGGTGAAGCTGCCGGAGGACAACGCCGCCTGGTTCGCCTGGCTGCGGGAGCGCGGCCACCAGCAGCCGGAGGACTGGCGCGGGATGTACTGGCCGGAGGCTGGCAAGCCGGCGCTGCCGGACCGGGCGCCGCCGCGCTACAGCCAGGACGAGACCGAAACTGCCTTCCTCGCCGGTGCCTTCCTCGACTGGCTCGGCGAGCAGCCGCAGGGCGAGCCCTGGTGCGCGCACCTTTCCTTCCTGCGTCCGCACCCGCCCTTCGTGGTGCCGGCGCCCTTCAACGACCTCTACGATCCCGCAGCAGGTCCCGACTTCCGCCGCGCCGCCAGCGCGGCGGCGGAGGCAGCGCAGCATCCCTACCTGCGCTATTGGCTGGACACCACCCAGGCCGGCTCGTTCTGCATGGTCGACCCGCCCGAGGGCCGCGTCGCCGACTGGCCGGAGGAGGCCTTCCGCACGGTGCGCGCCACCTATTGGGGCATGATCTCGGAGGTCGACCGCCAGATCGGTCGGCTCGTCGAGCGCCTGAAGGCAGCCGGAGCCTGGGACAGCACCGTCATCGCCCTGACCTCCGACCACGGCGAGATGATGGGCGACCACTGGACGCTCGGGAAGTTCGGCTACTTCGATCAGGCCTATCATGTTCCGCTCATCCTCCGCGATCCACGCCATCGCGCGGGCTTCGGCGGCCGGGTCGACGCCTTCACCGAGGCGGTCGATGTGGTGCCGACGCTGCTGGAGGTGGCCGGCGCCCGCCGCGACGGGCCTGCCGATGGACGCAGCCTGGCGCCCTTCCTGCGCGGGGAAGCTCCGGCGGACTGGCGCTGCGAGGCACACTGGGAGTTCGACTTCCGCGACGCGGCGACCGGCGCCCCGCAGCGGACGCTGGGGGTCGATCTCGACGACTGCTCGCTGGCGGTGATCCGTGGTGAGCGCTGGAAGTACGTGCACTTCGCCGGGCTGCCGCCGCTGCTGTTCGATCTCGTGGACGATCCCGGCGAGTTGACAAACCGGGCCGAAGATCCGGCCTGCCTTGCCGCGCGCCTCGACATGGCGGAGAAGCTGCTGGCCTGGCGCAGCCGCCACCAGGACCGGCGCCTCACCGGCTGGTCGCTCACCCCCGGCGGTCCCTACGACGCGCGCGCCTCTACCCCTTGACCTTCCAGTTGCTGGAAGCCCCATCTCTGGGACGAACGCAGCAACGAAAGGCAGCAGTCATGGTGGAAGCGGGACAGGCCCACGCGCATCCAGGCGATCCCGGCATGGGCATCGACGGCACGGGTATCGTGAGGGATCCGGTTTGCGGGATGACCGTCGATCCGGCGGCGGGCAAGCCGACCCACGAGCACGCGGGCGGAGTCTTCCACTTCTGCAATCCCGGCTGCCGCGACAAGTTCGTGAAGACTCCGGAGGAATACCTGACGGCGGAGGACCCGGTCTGCGGCATGGCTGTCGACCGCGCCGCCGCGCGCCACATCGCCAAGCACAAAGGCCGGCGCTTCTACTTCTGCTCGGCTGGTTGCCAGACGAAGTTCGAAGCGGAGCCGGCGGGGTACCTCGCAGGGCGCCCGGCGCCGGCGCCGGCGCCGGCGGGGACCCAGTACACTTGCCCGATGCACCCGGAGATCGTGCAGGACGGGCCCGGCGACTGCCCGCTCTGCGGCATGGCGCTGGAGCCGATGGGCGTCCCGACGGGCGAGGAGGGCCCCAATCCCGAGCTGGTCGACTTCACGCGCCGCTTCTGGGTCGGCGCGGCGCTCACCCTTCCGGTGTTCCTGCTGGCCATGGCGCCTCACGTCGGGCTGCCGCTGCGCGACTGGCTGGGCGAGCGCGCGGCGGTGTGGCTGGAGCTGATTCTCTCGACGCCGGTGGTGCTCTGGGCCGGCTGGCCGTTCCTGGTCCGCGGCTGGAAGTCGATCGTGAATCGCAGCCTCAACATGTTCACCCTGATCGCCATGGGAGTCAGCGCGGCCTATGTCTTCAGCGTCGTCGCGACGCTGGCGCCGCAGATCTTCCCGGCCGGCTTCCGCGACGCCCACGGCAACGTCGGCGTCTATTACGAGGCGGCGGCAGTCATCGTCGTGCTGGTGCTGCTCGGACAGATGCTGGAACTGCGCGCCCGCGAGCGCACCGGCGGGGCCATCCGGGCCCTGCTCGATCTCAGCGCCAAGACCGCGCGAGTCGTCCGGGAGGACGGCGGCGAGGAGGAGATCCCGTTGCAGGACGTCAAGGTCGGCGACCGCCTGCGGGTGCGGCCGGGCGACAAGGTGCCGGTCGACGGCATCGTCGTCGAAGGCCGTTCCGCCATCGACGAGTCGATGCTGACCGGTGAGCCGGTGCCGGTGGAGAAGGCCGTCCGGGACTCGGTGACCGGCGCCACCCTCAACGGCAGCGGCACTCTGGTGATCGAGGCGCAGCGCGTCGGCGGCGATACCATGCTGGCGCAGATCGTCGAGCTCGTCGCCCAGGCGCAGCGCAGCCGCGCCCCGATCCAGAAGCTGGCCGACCAGGTGGCGGCCTGGTTCGTGCCCGCCGTGGTGCTGGTGGCTGTGGTCGCCTTCGTCGCCTGGTCGCTCTGGGGGCCGACGCCGGCGCTTGCCTACGCCCTGGTGTCGGCGGTCTCGGTGCTCATCATCGCCTGCCCCTGCGCCCTCGGCCTTGCGACGCCGATGTCGATCATGACGGCGACCGGGCGCGGCGCCCAGGCCGGCGTGCTCATCAAGAATGCCGAGGCGCTCGAGCGCTTCGCCGCGGTCGACACCCTCATCGTCGACAAGACCGGCACCCTCACCCTCGGCAAGCCGGCGCTCGTCGCCGTGCTGCCGGAAGCGGGTGTCGACGAGGACGAACTGCTCTCACTTGCTGCTTCGCTGGAGCGTGGCAGCGAGCATCCGCTGGCCGAGGCCATCGTTGCCGGCGCCTCTGAGCGTGGCGTGGCTCTGGCCAAAGCCGAGGATTTCGAGGCGATCACCGGCAAGGGCGTCACCGGCCGGGTCGACGGCAAGGCGGTGGCGCTCGGCAACGCCCGGCTGGTGGCCGATCTCGGGCTCGACGGCAGCCATGCGCGCGAGATTGCCGACGCCCGTCGCGACCAGGGCGAGACGGTGATGTTCGCCGTCGTCGAGGGACGCCTCGCCGGGCTGGTGAGCGTCGCCGATCCGGTGAAGCAGACCACGCCGGAGGCGCTGAAGGCGCTGCATGCCGAGGGGCTGCGCATCGTCATGGTGACCGGCGACAACGAGCGCACCGCGCGGGCGGTCGCCGGTCGCCTCGGCATCGACGAGATCCGCGCCGACGTCCTGCCGGAGGAAAAGGCGCGCATCGTGAAGGAACTGCAGGCCGCCGGCGCCAGGGTCGCCATGGCCGGCGACGGCGTGAACGACGCGCCGGCGCTGGCCCAGGCCGACGTCGGCATCGCCATGGGCACAGGCGCAGACGTCGCCATCGAAAGCGCCGGCGTCACCCTGGTGAAGGGCGACCTCAACGGCATCGTGCGGGCGCGGCGCCTGGCGCAGGCGACCATGCGCAACATCCGGCAGAACCTCTTCTTCGCCTTCGCCTACAATGCCGCCGGCGTGCCCATCGCTGCCGGCGTGCTCTATCCCTTCTTCGGGCTTCTGCTGTCGCCGATGATCGCCGCCGCCGCCATGAGCCTGTCGTCGGTGTCGGTGGTGGGCAACGCGCTCCGGCTGCGCCGGGCCCGCCTCTGAACGGGGCCCGCCTCTGAAGGACTGGCCGGAGGATGTGGCGGCCGATCGCGCCACGCTCGGCTGAGGGAATCGACGAAGCCGCCAGCTTTGTGATTTCTCCCACTGCGCGCCGGCGCCAGCCGTGCGCCTGCTAAGCTGACAGCACAGGAGCCAAGCGAGCAGGGGAGGGTGGCGTGAGCAGCGGCATCGAGGGCCTGGATAAGGCGGCGGTCACCCTGGCGCCCGGCGACGGTCGCGCCGACAGCAGCCTCAAGCGGCTGACCGTGGGCGGCCAGCCGTTCTACGTGTTGAAGCAGCGCGGGCGCTTTCCCGACATCGCCTACGACCACGCCCGCCTGCTGGCCGAGGAGGTGGAGAACGGCGCCTTTCCGGAGATCATCGCCACCATCGCGCGCGGCGTGAACCTGGAGAGCGGAACGCTGACCCAGGTGGCCGGCGCGCTCTACCGCTGCTACAGC
Organism: Kiloniellaceae bacterium; assembly: GCA_036570545.1. GTDB lineage: Bacteria > Pseudomonadota > Alphaproteobacteria > Kiloniellales > Kiloniellaceae > Pelagibius. The sequence continues at coordinate 7,038 of DATCXZ010000213.1, read as the reverse complement.
GACCGCGTGCTGAGGAACTGCGGCAAGGAATTCCGCGCAGCCGTGGAGGCCTTCGCCGTCGGCTACCGCGACGGCATCGGGCAACCGAAATTCAACGACCTTCAAGTGCGCGACGCCCTCATCGCGATCGAGGTCGGCAACATCATCGACGGCCTGTCGCGCATCTTCGCCATGCCCGGCGTGCGCGCCCTGCGCGCCCCGGCGATCCTGGCCCTGGTGCTGCCGGTGCTCGCCGATCCCGATGCCAAGGCCTACGCCGAAGCCGCGCAGAGCGGCGACGCCGCCAAGCAAAAAGACGTCGGCGCCGCCCTCCAGGCCATGGCCGGGCCCGACACCCGCATCGACTTCGCCTGCACCGGCTTTGCCGTGCCGGCGGGCCTCGGCAAGGACGGCCGGCACCTGCACGCGCGCAACCTCGATGCCGACCTCTACAACTGGAACACGGCGCCGGTGCTCTCGCTGCTCGACGAGACGGCGGACCATCCGGGCTGGCACAAGTATGCCGCCTTCGGCACCGCCGGCCTCATCTATCCCGGCGGGATCAGCGGGCTCAACGATGCCGGGCTGGCGGCCTCGCTGCACCAGATGTCGACCACCGAGCTGGAAAGCGGCTTCCTGACCGGCACCGGCGATATCGCGCCCTTCACGCAACAGCGTATGTTGCGCGAGGCGGCCAGCATCGACGAGGCGGTCGACCTCGCCAAGGCGGCGCAGCACTTCGCAGCCTGGAGCTTCTTCGTCTCCGATGCCAAGACGCGCAAGGTGGCGCGCATCGAAGTGAACGGCGACGGCGTGAAGGCCGTGCGTTACGAAGACGAAGCGGTCGCCCAGACCAATCACTTCCTGCACCCGGACTGGGTCGAGCGTGCTTTCGACGAGGACGACGCGCACTTCACCGGCACCTTCGGCAAGTGGCTCGACACCCATGCGCGGCTGGAGTCGGTCACCGACGCCCTCGCCGCCGATGCCGGGCGGCAGCGCATCGACGTCGACTGGTCGATCGACTGGCTTGCCTCCAGCCGCGACTTCGCGCTGGAGGCCATCCGCCGGAAATTGCCGAACCCGCCCGACCCGCTGGCGGCGGAGCGCGCCTACGGCCACGTGCCGCGCAAGGTCTATGGCCAGCTCGGCAGCATCGTGCTCGCCGATCCGAAGCGCCGCTCCTGGGGCGACGAGGTCTGGATGACCACCGGCGACCGCCAGCCCAGCCCGCAGAGCAGCTACATCGGCTGGCAGGTCGACTGGCAGGGCTTCGAGCTGAACCCGCTGGCCGACCGTCCGGTGCGCCGCGTTGCGCGCTACCAGGACCACGGCCGGCGCCACTGGGAGGAGTCGCTGACGCGCTACGTATGGGCCCGGCTGGCGGTGTCGCGGCCGCGCGACAGCGAAGGCGAGCTGCTGCGCCGCCGCCTGACGTCGGACGAGAAGCTGGAAGGGCTGCAGGGCGCCGTGCACCTGCTGAGCTCGGCCATCGCGCTCGCGGCGCTCGATCGCCTGGTGGAGGTGCCCTACCACTACATGCGCGCGCGCTTCCGCCATGCGGCCGGTGACTACGCGGGCGCCGAGGATGACTGGCGGCTGCTGCGCGCGATCTGGGCCTGGCAGCACGACGAGGCGCCGATCGCCGCGACCTGGCCGGTGTCGGTGCCGCGGGTGATGCCGCTGATGCACCCCTATGAGGGCGCGCTGGCCGGCCTGCTGTCGACGGTGACGGAAGACCTGCTGCACGGCTCGACCGCCTGGGACGGCCGCGCGGCGCGGCTCGCCACCGCGCGCAAGCTGCTGCAGCAGGTGAAGCAGGACTACTTCGGCAGCGCCGGGCGCGCCCACTTCGATCTCGCGTTCTGGTTCGAACGCCTGGACAAGGTCGAAGCGGAGGGCGGGGCGGCCGTCGAGCTGCCGGACCCCATCTTCACTTCGGCGGAGTGAGGAGACCGTCGCAGCGGCGCTAACCGCCGGCGGCCACGGCGACGTTGTCGATCAGCCGGACGGCGCCCAGCCATCCGGCGAAGAAAAGTCGCGCCGGCCGGTCTGCCGCAGCCAATGGTTCCAGATCTTCCGCGCTGCGCAGCTCGAGATAGTCGAGCGTCTCGATACCGGCTCGCTGCAGCGCGTTGCGGCCCCAGTCGAGCACCGGCGCCGCCGCGGCGCCTTCCGTCAGGCGCTGCGCCATGGTGGCGAGGGTGCGGTGGATGGCCGGCGCCCGGGCGCGGTGCTCGGCGCTGAGCTGCGCGTTGCGCGACGACAGCGCGAGGCCGTCGGCATCGCGCACTGTCGGCACCGGCACCACCTCGACGGGGATGTCGAGGTCGCGCGCCAGACGCTTCACGATGAGGAGTTGCTGGTAGTCCTTCTCGCCGAAATAGGCGCGTCCGGCGCCGGTCATGAGGAACAGCTTGGTGACCACGGTGGCGACGCCGTCCATGTGGCCGGGTCGGGTGAGGCCGCAGAGGCAGTTGGAGAGGCCGGGCACCGAGACCTTGGTCTCGAAACCGGCGGGATAGACCGCCTCGACCGGTGGGGCGAACAGCACGTCGACGCCGGCTGCCGCCAGCTTGGCGGCGTCGCCGGACTCGTCGCGCGGATAGCTGGCGAGGTCGTCCGACCGGTTGAACTGTTTCGGATTGACGAAGAGGGTGGCGATCACCCGGGCGCAGTCGGCCTTGGCGGCGGCGATCAGCGCCAGGTGCCCGGCGTGCAGGGCGCCCATCGTCGGGACCACGCCGACGCGCTCGCCGGCGCGCCGCCAGCCGTCGACGAGGACGCGCAGATCGGATACCTGGCGCACCGCTGCCATGCGTCCATAAGCTTCGCCGTGCTGCGCGAGGGTCACCGGCCGCCTCCCCGTCTCGTCGCGAGGGCCGATTTGAAGCATCCCGGCGGCCCGGCCGCAAGGCTTCATGCGGCCATTGCTCCCGGCTGGCGCGAATGCCACTCTGCGGCGCGCCCCTTCGGATGCTGGAGCACGATGCGATGACTGGCCACAGCTTTCCTGCCGCCCCCGGGAGGTTCCTGCCGCTGCTGCTGGCGTCGCTGCTCTGGCTTGGCGTGGCAGGCCCGGCAACCGGCGCGGACGGCGAAGTCCTGACGCCGTCGGAAACGCCACGGGCGCTCAGCGGCGACGGCGACGAGGCGTTCGTCGTCGAGGGGCCCTTCAGCCTGGCATGGCAGAACGCTGGCGGCCGCTTCGCGGTCGAGGCGACGGCCGAAGGGGCCGACAAGCCAGCGGCTGCCAGCAGCACCCAGGGGAACGGGTCGGGCCGGCTGAAGCTGCGCGGCGAGCAACGCTACCGCGTCACGATTGCCGCCGACGGTCCCTGGACCATCACGCTCAGCCGATAGCCGGCAGGCTCCAGCTTTCGCCCTTCGACCTGTCGCAGACATCGAAGGCACGGCGAGCTGACAGTCGATGTCGATGCCGACGCCCTGGACCAATGGGAAAGAAACCCGCGCGCGGATCGCGCCCAGGATGTAGGATCATCCCCAACAACAAAGCCTAGGGAGGAACAAATGCGAACGTTTGGGCTGTTCACAGTCGCAGCAATGGGCCTCTGCATCGCCACCGCGAATTCGGCGGCAGCCCAGGAGCACGTCTTCAAGCTGCACCATCTTCTCGGTGCCAAGGCGCCGGCGCAGACCCAGATGCTGGAGCCCTGGGCCCGGCAGGTCGAGGAGAACGCTGCTGGCAGGGTGAAGATCGAGATCTATCCGGCGATGACGCTGGGCGGGCGGCCGCAGGAGCTGGTCCAGCAAGTGCGCGACGGTGTGGTCGACATCATCTGGACCGTCAACGGCTATACCCCGGGCATCTTCCCGCGCACCGAAGTTTTCGAGCTGCCCTTCGTCTTCGTGAACGATCCCAAGGCGACCAACCTCGCCATGCACGACATGTTCGAGAGCCGCCTGAAGGAGGAATACAAGGGCGCCGAGGTGATGTTCCTCCACGTCCACGCCGGTCAGGCCATCCACATGCGCGACACCGAGGTGCGCAAGCCGGCGGACCTCGCCGGCAAGAAGCTGCGCATCCCGACGCGCACGGGCGCCTGGGTGATCGAGGCGCTCGGCGCGGCGCCGGCCGCCATGCCGGTGCCGGAGCTGCCGCAGGCCCTCCAGAAGGGCGTGGTCGACGGCGCGTTGATCCCCTGGGAGATCATCCCACCGCTGAAGATCCACGAGCAGACCGAGTACCAGATCGAGGGTTACGACCGGGCGCGCTTCGGCACCACCACCTTCCAGGTGTCGATGAACAAGGCACGCTGGGACAGCCTGCCCGCCGACATCCAGAAGGCGTTCCGCGACGCCTCCGGTCCGGAGTGGTGGGGCGAGGTCGGCGATATCTGGCGCGCCTCCGACGATTTCGGCATCAAGTTGGCTGTCGACTCCGGCAACCAGCACATCGTGCTGACCGAGGCCGAGACCGATGCCTTCCGCGAACTGCTGGAGCCGGTGGTGCAGCGCTGGATCGACGAGGTGTCGGCTCAGGGCATCGACGGCGCCGCCTTGGTGAAGGAGGCGCGCGAGCTCATCGCCAAGCATAGCGGCGGCATGTGATGCCGGCGCCCTCCCGCGGCGGGCGGGCGGGGCTGGTCCGCCCCGCCCGGGCGGCGATTACCGCCTGGGCGCTGCTCGGCGGGCTGGTGCTGGTGGCGGTGGTATTGATCAACGTGCTGTCGGTGATCGGCGGTGTCGTGTGGCGGCCCTTCCCCGGCGATTTCGAGATGACCGAGATCGGCATCGCCGTTGCCGCCTTCGCATTCCTGCCCTACTGCCAGCTCACCGGTGCCAACGTGACCGCCGACATCTTCACGTCCTGGGCGTCGCCGCGCTGTATCGCCGGCTTCTCGCTGCTGGCGGCGATCATCGCCCTGGCCTTCAGCCTGCTGCTGCTGTGGCGCATGACCCTCGGCCTGCTCGATCAGAAGGCCTACGGCTACACGACAGCGATCCTGCAGTTTCCCCACTGGGTGGCCTTCGTCCCTATCCTGATCTCGCTCGCCCTGCTGGCGCTCGCTGCCGGCATCACCCTGGTCGAGAGCTTCCGGCAGGCGAAGGCTTGAGCGCATGACGGACCCGCTGCTGATCGGCCTTGCCGGCCTCGCCGTCCTGGTCCTGCTTATCGTCATCCGCATGCCGATCGCCTATGCCATGATCGTCGTCGGCGGCCTCGGCGTGACGCTGCTGAACGGCACCGCGATCTTCATGAGCCAGTTGAAGACGTTGGCCTACGGGCAGTTCTCCATCTACGACCTCTCCGTGGTGCCGATGTTCATCCTGATGGGCGCGCTGGCGACCCGCGCCGGGCTGAGCCAGGACATGTTCCGCGCCGCCAACGCTTGGCTCGGCTGGCTGCGCGGCGGCACCGCGATGGCCGCCATCGCCGCCTGCGCGATCTTCGGCGCGGTCTGCGGCTCCTCGCTGGCGACCGCTTCCACGATGGGCAAGGTCGCCCTGCCGGAGCTGAGGCGCTACCGCTACTCCGGCGCGCTCGCGACCGGCACCCTGGCGGCGGGCGGCGTGCTCGGCATCCTCATCCCGCCCTCGGTGGTGCTGATCATCTACGCCATCATCGTCGAGGCCAACATCGTCACCATGTTCATGGCCGCCCTGCTGCCGGGCCTCATGGCGGTGGCCCTGTTCCTGCTTACCATAGCGGTCTACGTCGCGATATGGCCCAGCGCGGGGCCGCGCGGCGGCACCGGCGACCGGGCGGAGTTCGTGGCGGCGAGCCTCGGCGTCATCCCGGTGCTGGTCATCTTCCTGCTGGTGATCGGCGGCATGTATGCCGGCTTCTACAATCCCACCCCGGCCGCCGCCGTCGGCGCCTTTCTCGTCTGGGGCTACGGCGCGCTCCGCCGGGGCATGCGCTGGGCGGCGCTGCGGGATTCGTTGCTGGAGACGGCCAAGACCAGCGGCATGATCTACCTGATCCTGCTCGGCGCCGAGATGCTGAAGATCTTCATGTCGCGCGCCGGCGTGCCACAGGCGACCGCCACCTGGCTCGGCGGTTCCGGCCTCGATCCCATGACGGTGATGATCCTCCTGCTGGTCGCGCTCATCCTGCTCGGCTGCCTGATGGACAGCCTTTCGATGATCCTGCTGGTGATCCCCTTCCTGTGGCCGGTGCTGGTGGAGATCAACGGCGGCCTCTACATGACCGCCGAGGGCGCCGGCTTCGCCATGAGCACCGAGGATCTGAAGATCTGGTTCGGCATCCTCTCGCTCATCGTGGTCGAGCTCGGTCTCATCACGCCACCGGTCGGCATGAACGTCTTCGTCATTTCGGCGCTCGCCGATGACATTCCCATGAGCGAGACCTTCAAGGGCGTGATGCCTTTTTTTCTGGCCGAGTTGCTGCGCGTCGCCGTCCTGCTGGCCTTCCCCGTCATCATTCTCTGGCTGCCGAGGGTGCTGAGCGGATGACAGGCGCGACGATGACGGCGGGGGGCGCGATCTTCACGCGGCTGAAGGCGCTGGGCGTCGACGTCGTGTTCGCCAACTCGGGCACCGACTTCCCGCCGGTCATCGAGGGCCTTGCCGAGGCCAGGGCCCGGGACCTCGCGCTGCCGCGCGCCCTGGTGATCCCGCACGAGCATGCCGCCATGGGCATGGCACATGGCTACACGCTGATGACGGGGCGCGCGCAGGCGGTAATGCTGCACACCAACGTCGGCCTCGCCAACGGCGTGATCGGCACCATCAACGCGGCCTGCGAGCACATTCCGCTGCTGCTGATGTCGGGGCGCACGCCGGCGACCGAGCAGGGCCGCTTCGGCGCCCGCACGGTGCCGATCGCCTGGGGCCAGGAGATGCGCGACCAGGCGGCGATGATTCGCGAGTGCTGCAAGTGGGACTACGAGCTGCGCTTTCCGGAGCAGGTCGCCGGCCTGCTCGACCGCGCGCATGCCATCGCCAGCTCGACGCCCAAGGGGCCGGTATACCTGGCGCTGCCACGCGAGACGCTCTGCGAGCAGGCGCCGGCCGAGGGGCTGGAGGCGCCGCCGAGCATGGCGCCGGTGCTGGGCGCGCCCGACCCGGCGG
>DATCXZ010000212.1:0-14376 GCA_036570545.1 Kiloniellaceae bacterium | reverse complement strand
CCGAGGCGCTGCGCCTCATGGCGCGCGAGGCGATGACGGGCGCGCCGCTGCCGCCTGCCACCCGCGCCGTGGTCGACCTCTGGCGCCCGGTGCTCGGCGCCGACGTCATGCAGGACATCAAGGAACTCGGCCGCCGCGCCGGCGATCAGACTCTGTTTGCCGAAAAAGTGCGCGACATGCTGCAGCACCTCGACATCGACATCGGCCTCGAGGACGAGCTGGAACAGGACGACGACCAGGACCAGCAGCAGAAGGACGAGGCGGACGACGACAGCAGCGGCACGCAGACCGACGGCGAGGAAAGCGCAGAGGCGCCGACCTCCATGGACGGCGAGGACAGCGAGGGCGACCCCTCAGAAAGTGCCGAGCCGCAGGCAGCCGACGCCGACAGCGACATGATGGAGGGCGAGGGCGAGGACGACCCGGGCCGGCCCGGCCAGCTTCCCGAGCTGTTCGGCCACAACAACCAGGCCAACGCCCCCTACCACGCCTTCACCACCGAGTTCGACGAGACCATCGAGGCGGAAGAGCTCTGCGATCCCGACGAGCTGACCCGCCTGCGCCAGCTCCTCGACCAGCAGCTCGCCCACCTGCAGGGCGTGATCGCGCGGCTCGCCAACCGCCTGCAGCGCCGCCTGCTGGCGATGCAGACGCGCGCCTGGGACTTCAACCTGGAAGAGGGCATGCTGGACACCGCGCGGCTCGCGCGCGTCATCGTGAACCCGACGCATTCGCTGTCCTACAAGATGGAGCGCGACACCGAGTTCCGCGACACCGTGGTGACCCTGCTGATCGACAACTCCGGCTCGATGCGCGGCCGGCCGATCACCGTGGCCGCCATGAGCGCCGACATTCTGGCGCGCACGCTCGAGCGCTGCGGCGTGAAGGTGGAGATCCTCGGCTTCACGACGCGCATGTGGAAGGGTGGCCAGGCGCGCGAGCGCTGGATCGGCGCCGGCAAGCCGCCCAATCCCGGCCGCCTCAACGACCTGCGCCACATCGTCTACAAGGCCGCCGACGCGCCCTGGCGGCGCGCCCGCAAGAACCTCGGCCTGATGCTGCGCGAGGGCATCCTGAAGGAGAACATCGACGGCGAGGCGCTGCTGTGGGCGCACAGCCGCCTGATCGCGCGCACCGAGCAACGCCGCATCCTGATGGTGATCTCCGACGGCGCGCCGGTCGACGACTCGACCCTCTCGGTGAACCCGGGCAACTACCTGGAGCGCCACCTGCGCGAGGTGATCGGCTTCATCGAGAACCGCTCGCCGGTGGAGCTGCTGGCCATCGGCATCGGGCACGACGTGACCCGCTACTACCGCCGCGCCGTCACCATCGTCGATGCCGAGCAGCTCGGCGGCACGGTGATGGAGAAGCTGGCCGAGCTCTTCGAGGAGGAACGCGTCGTGCCGAGCGGCCCCCGCCCCTCGCGCCGCGCCGCCGCCCGCCTGCACTGAAGCCCGCCCTGGAATCCGCCCGCCTCGAGATCCCGTCGTTGCGGGCCGCCTTCTTCGCCTCTCTGCTGGTGACGTCGATGCTGCTGACGCCGATGCTGTTGAAGCCGACTGGCGGCGCGGCGGCGGAAGCGATCGAAGTCGGCTGCTTGCGGCTGACGCTCAGCACCGATGACGAACCCGAGCGCGCCGTCGACAGTCTGCGCTGGCGCGGTGGCTGCGCGCTGTCCTCCGGCGCAGAGGGCTTCGGCGGCTTCTCCGACCTGCTGCTGGCCCCCGACGGCCGCGGCCTCGTCGCCATCTCCGACAAGGGTCGCTGGCTGAGCGCCGCCCTCGCCTACGATGCCGACGGCAACGTCGCCGGCCTCACCGCCGCGCGCCTCGGCCCGCTGCACGACACCGCGGGGCGCCTGCTCTCGGTCTCCATCAAGCGCCGGCAGGACGCCGAGGCGCTCGCCCGCCTCCCCGATGGCAGCCTGCTGGTCGCCTTCGAGCGCGAGCACCGCCTGAGGCGCTTTCCCGCCGACCTCGGCGGGCGTGCCGAGGTCTTCGATGCGCCGCCGGGCCTGGCCGAGGCCGACATCAACGCCGGCATCGAGGCCATGGTCACGCTGGCCGATGGGCGCCTGCTGGCGTTCAGCGAAGGCCAGCAGGACGACGGCAGCAGCGCCGTCTTCCTGCGCGAGGAGTCCGGTGACTGGCCCGGGGGCTGGCAACACCTCACGCTCCGGCCCGGCGGCCTGTTCCGCACCACCGGGGCCGCGCTGCTGCCGTCAGGCGACGTCCTGCTGCTGGAGCGGCGCTACACCCTGCTGGGCGGCCTCGGCGCCCGCCTCAGCCGCATCGACGCCGACGGCATCCGCCCCGGCGCACGGCTGGAGACCGAAACTCTCGCGGAGCTGGCTCCGCCGCTGACACTCGACAACTTCGAGGGCGTGGCCGTCCATCGCGCCGCCGACGGCGCCACCCGCATCACCCTGCTGTCCGACGACAACTTCAACCCGCTGCAGCGCACGCTTCTGATGCAGTTCGAGTGGGTTGAGGGGGAGTAACGTGGTGAGCCCTGAGCGGCGGCTCGATGGACCCTCGGCTCAGAGGCCGAGGGTGACGAGAGGAAAGGGTGCGACGCCCGAGCCACACCCCAGCCGTCATGCGCAGGCTTGACCCGCGCATCCAGGGCAACCGCACCGCCGTCGCTTGCCGCAAAAGCAAAAGGCCCGCCGGAGCGGGCCTTTCGGAAGCTATGGAAGCCGAAGAAGGCTCAGGCGCTGGCGACCTGCTGCTTCTCGGTCGCCTTCTTGATGCGGCGGCGCATCTCGCGGGCCTTGGTGCCGAGCTCGGCGGCCGGTGTCGACAGCAGGTAGGCGTCGATGCCGCCGCGCTTCTCGACGGTGCGGATGGCGCGGGTGGAGAGGCGCATCTGGACGGCGGTGCCCAGCACGTCGCTCATCAGGCTGACCTCCTGCAGGTTGGGCAGGAAGCGCCGGCGCGTCTTGTTGTTGGCGTGGCTCACGTTGTTGCCGGTCTGAACGGCCTTGCCGGTGAAGTCGCAACGTCGTGCCATGGTTACTCGTCCTAGCTCTAGAAAAGCGTTACCGGGCGGCGCCGCCACCCGGTGCGGCCCGGTTTCTACGGCAGGCGGGCGGGGAGGTCAAGGCGAATTGGCCACTGCAGAGCGGCGGCACGGCCCCCTCACCCTCCCGCTGCGCGGGCCCCTCCCTCTCCCGCGAGGGGAGAGGGAAATTTATTTGCTATCCCAACGAGTTACCTTCTCCCCTGGTGGGAGAGGGTTGCGCAGCCTTGGCGAGGCGGAGCCGAGCTTAGGCGGAGCTGGGTGAGGGGGAAGCCCTTCACTCCGAGCTGAACAGGCCCACCAGGCGGCGGGCGGCGGCGGTGGGGGTGGTGCGGCCGGACCGCACCGCGCGCTCCAGGGCCTCCAGTTCCCGGGCCACCTCGGGGTGGGCTTTGAAGCGCCGCATCAGGCCGTCGGCCACCTCGCCCCACATCCAGGCGCCGGCCTGGGCGGCCCGCTTGGCGGCGCGCGCGCCGCTCCCCTCCATGACCTTCCGATGCTGCTGCACGATGTCCCATACCGCCGCGATGCCCTCGCCGGTGAGGGCCGAGCAGCGCAGCACCGGCGGGCGCCATTCGGGATTCGGCGCGCGCAGCAGGCCGAGCGCCGCGTAGTACTCGGCCGCCGCGCGGTCGGCCGCCGGCTTCAGGTCGCCGTCGGCCTTGTTCACGATCACGGCGTCGGCCAGCTCGACGATGCCCTTCTTGATGCCCTGCAGCTCGTCGCCGCCGCCCGGCAGAAGCAGCAGCAGGAAGATATCGACCATCTCGGCCACCGCCGTCTCCGACTGGCCGACGCCGACGGTCTCCACGATGACCACATCAAAGCCGGCCGCCTCGCAGGCCAGCATGGCCTCGCGGGTGCGCCGGGCGACGCCGCCCAGCGTGCCGCCCGTCGGCGAGGGCCGGATGAAAGCCTGGGCATGGCGCGACAGTTCTTCCATGCGGGTCTTGTCGCCGAGGATCGAGCCGCCGCTGACCTTGGAGGAGGGATCGACCGCCAGCACCGCCACTTTGTGGCCCGCCTCGACCAGCAGCAGGCCGAAGCGCTCGATGAAGGTCGACTTGCCGACGCCGGGCACGCCGCTGATGCCGATGCGCACGGAGGCGCCGCTGAACGGCAGCAGAGCCTCAAGCAGCGCCTCCGCCTCACCGGTATGATCGGGCTTGGTCGATTCGATGAGGGTGATGGCGCGCGCCAGGGCGCGGCGGTCGCCCGCGCGCAGCTTGCCCGCCAAGTCCGCCGCCGACTCGCTTGACGCTTTCGTCATGTCCCGCTTATGGGCCAGTCCGTCGTCCAAAATCAAGCCCCTCGCCCCTACTCCGCCGCGCCGCCGGCGGCAGCGATCTTGTCGGCGATCTCGTCGACGGCGGCCTGCTGGCGGGCCCACATCTGGGCGTAGATGCCGCCGCGCGCGAGCAGCGCCTCGTGGCGGCCGCGCTCCACCACGCTGCCCTGCTCCAGCACCAGGATCTCGTCGGCTTCGACCACTGTGGAGAGGCGGTGGGCGATGACCAGGGTGGTACGATGGCGCGAGACCTCGCGCAGGCTCTGCTGGATCTCGCGCTCGGTCTTGGTGTCGAGCGCCGAGGTCGCCTCGTCGAACAGCAGGATCCGGGGCGCCTTCAGGATGGTGCGGGCGATGGCGACGCGCTGCTTCTCGCCGCCCGAAAGCTTCAGGCCGCGCTCACCGACCATGGTGTCGTAGCCGTCCGGCAGGGCGCGCACGAAGTCGTCGATGCGGGCGAGGCGCGCGGCCTCCACCATCTCGGCGTCGCTCGCTTCGGGGCGGCCGTAGCGGATGTTGTAGCCGATGGTGTCGTTGAACAGCACGGTGTCCTGGGGGACGATGCCAATGGCTGCGCGCAGCGAGCTCTGGATCACACCGCGGATGTCCTGGCCGTCGATCCTCACCGCGCCGTCGAGCACGTCATAGAAGCGGAAAAGGATGCGCGAGATGGTCGACTTGCCGGCGCCCGACGGACCCACGATGGCCACGGTGTTGCCGGCCCGGACAGTGAAGCTCACGCCCTTGAGGATCGGCCGCCGCGGGTCGTAGCCGAAGGAGACGTTGTCGAACACGATCTCGCCGCGGCTGAGCTGAAGAGCGGGCGCGTCCGATGCGTCCTTCACCTCGGCATCGGAGTACAGCAGGCGGAACATGGTCTCCAGGTCGATCAGCGACTGCTTGATCTCGCGGTAGACCGTGCCGAGGAAGTTCAGCGGCATGGCGAGCTGCAGCAGATAGGCATTCACCATGACGAAGTCGCCCACGGTCATGGTGCCGGCCACCACGCCCTGCGCCGCCAGGATCATCAGCAGGGTGATGCCGACGGCGATGATGAGCGACTGGCCGGTGTTCAGCACCGAGAGGCTGGTACGGCTCTTCACTGAGGCGCTCTCGTAGAGCCGCAGCGCGGAGTCGAAGCGGCGCGCCTCGTGCTCCTCGTTGCCGAAGTACTTGACCGTCTCGAAGTTCAGCAGGCTGTCGATCGCCTTGGTGTTGGCGTCGTTGTCGGCATCGTTCATCCGCTTGCGGATCTCGATGCGCCACTCCGTCACCTTGAAGGTGAACACCACGTAGGCGGCGATGGTGACGAAGGGGATGACGGCAAAGCGCCAGTCGAACATCACCCAGAGGATGCCGCAGGCCAGCGCGATCTCGATGAGGGTCGGGATGACGTTGAAGGTGGCGAAGTGCAGCAGGAACTCGATGCCCTTGGTGCCGCGGTCGATGGCGCGACTGAGGCCGCCGGTCTGCCGCTCCATGTGGAAGCGCAGAGAGAGCGCGTGGAGGTGGCCGAAGGTGGCAAGCGCCGACCGTCGCACCGCATTCTGCTCCACGGCGGAGAACAGCATGTCGCGAACTTCGCCGAAGCCGAGCGCGGCCACCCGCACGACGCCATAGGCCAGCAGCAGGCCGAGCGGCAGCACCAGGACGAGGCCAGCAGCGGTCTCGGTGGCCCCCGCAGGCGTCAGCGCGTCGACCGCCTGCCTGAGCACCAGCGGCACGACCACCGTCGCCAGCTTGGCGAGCACCAGAAAGACGAGGGCAACGGCGACGCGCGCCTTTAAGTCGCGGCGGCCGGCCGGCCAGAGGTAAGGCAACAGCCCGGCCAGGGCGTTCAACTGGCCGAGGCGGAGATCTGGATTGCGGACGGGGTCGGTGGCGGTCATGAGACCGAAGATATAGGGCCGTGCCCGTACCCGGCCAATGCTTCTCTGCGCGGGCCCGCTATGCGGGGCGGCCCGGGCCTCGCCCTTCGAGACGCTTGCGCCGCAAGCTCCTCAGGGTGAGGCCCTGCTCTACCCTCATGCTGAGGAGGCCGCGCAGCGGCCGTCTCGAAGCATGGCAGCCTCACGCCGCCTTGCGGCGCTGCTTCACGATGCCAAGGATTTCGCTGGCGGCGTGGGGGATGTTGGAGCCGGGGCCGTAGATGGCGGAGACGCCAGCCTTCATGAGCATGTCGTAGTCCTGCGGCGGGATAACGCCGCCGCAGACCACGATGATGTCGTCGGCGCCCTGGCTCTTCAGAGCCTTGGTGAGCTGCGGCACCAGAGTCTTGTGGCCGGCCGCCTGGCTGGAGACGCCGACGATGTGGACGTCGTTTTCGACCGCCTGGCGGGCGGCTTCCTCCGGGGTCTGGAACAGCGGGCCGACGTCGACGTCGAAGCCGATGTCGGCGAAGGCGGTGGCGATCACCTTGGCGCCGCGATCGTGGCCGTCCTGGCCCAGCTTCACCACCAGCATGCGCGGGCGGCGGCCCTCCTCGCGCTCGAAAGCCTCGACCTCGCCCTGGATGCGGCGGAAGCCCTCGTCGCCTTCGTAGGCGGAGCCGTAGATGCCGGTCACCGAGCGAATGACCGCGCGGTGGCGGGTGTAGATCTTCTCCAGCGCATCCGAAATCTCTCCCACTGTCGCGCGCACCCGCGTCGCCTTCACTGCGAGGTCGAGCAGGTTGCCGCCGCCGTCCTCGGCAGCCTTCGTCAGATCGGTCAGCGCTGCCTCGACGGCCTTCTGGTCGCGCTCACGGCGGATCTTCTCGAGACGTTTCACCTGCTGCTCGCGCACCGCGGCGTTGTCGATGTCGAGGATCTCGACCGGCTCATCCTCTCCGGCACGGTACCTGTTCACGCCAACGATGACCTCCTCGCCGCGGTCGATGCGCGCCTGGCGCCGCGCGGCGGACTCCTCGATCCTCAGCTTCGGCATGCCGGATTCGACGGCGCGCGTCATGCCGCCCAGCTCCTCTACCTCGCCGATCAGCTTGCGCGCCTCGGCGACCAGCGCGGCGGTCAGGCTCTCGACGTAGTAGCTGCCGGCGAGCGGATCGACCACATTGGTGATGCCGGTCTCCTCCTGCAGGATGAGCTGGGTGTTGCGGGCGATGCGCGCGGAGAAGGGCGTCGGCAGCGCGACCGCCTCGTCGAGCGCATTGGTGTGCAGCGACTGGGTGCCGCCGAGCGCTGCTGCCAGCGCCTCCACCGCCGTGCGCACCACGTTGTTGTAGGGCGACTGCTCGGTGAGCGAGACGCCGGAGGTCTGGCAGTGGGTGCGCAGCATCAGCGAGGCCGGCTTCTTCGGCTGGAAGTGCTGCTGCATCAGCTCGGCCCAGAGGAAGCGCGCGGCGCGCAGCTTGGCGATCTCCATGAAGAAGTTCATGCCGATGGCGAAGAAGAACGACAGGCGCGGCGCGAAGGCATCGACGTCGAGGCCACGCGACAGGGCCGCGCGCACATACTCGACGCCGTCGGCCAAGGTGAAGGCGAGTTCCTGCACGCAGGTCGCCCCCGCCTCCTGCATGTGATAACCGGAGATCGAGATCGAGTTGAAGCGCGGCATCTTCTCGGAGGTGTAGCCGATGATGTCGGCGACGATGCGCATCGAAGGCTCGGGCGGATAGATGTAGGTGTTGCGGACCATGAACTCCTTGAGGATGTCGTTCTGGATGGTCCCCGAGAGCTTCTCCGGCGGGACGCCCTGCTCCTCGGCGGCGACGATGTAGCCGGCCAGCACCGGCAGCACGGCGCCGTTCATGGTCATAGAGACCGACATCTCGTCGAGCGGAATGCCGTCGAAGAGGATCTTCATGTCCTCGACGGAATCGATGGCCACGCCCGCCTTGCCGACATCGCCGACGACGCGAGGGTGGTCGGAGTCGTAGCCGCGGTGGGTCGCGAGGTCGAAGGCGACCGAGAGCCCCTTCTGCCCGCCGGCGAGGTTCGCCCGGTAGAAGGCATTGGACTCCTCGGCCGTGGAGAAGCCGGCGTACTGGCGCAGTGTCCAGGGCCGTCCAGCGTACATCGTCGCCTTGGGGCCGCGGGTGAAGGGCGCGAAGCCGGGCAGGGAGCCGACCGTCGCCAGGCCCTCGAGATCCTCTGCCGTGTAGAGCGGCTTCACGGCAATGCCCTCGGGCGTCTGCCAGGTGAGGCAGTCGGCGTCGGCGCCCTTCAGTTCCTCGGTCGCCAGCTTGCGCCAGTCCGCCAGGGTCTTCTCCGGCCAATCGGTCATCGCACTGCCCTCTTCCGCGCTCTTTTCTTCGCAGGTGCAGTATAAGCGCGCGGAGGAAGGCGGGAAACGACAATCTAGCTTGATATTTTGAGCTTCGATGGCCGGCTTCTCTACGCCATCGTTTAACTATCGGCAGATTCGTCACTGTGATCGCGAGCAGAAATCTCTAGACGTCGCACAAGCGCCCGCCGATTGATTTTCTGGAAGACTCTGCTGGCAATCCGCTGGCGTTCCTTCTTGCCACGCCCCCGCAGGTTCCCAAGAAGCTCTCCCGCCATTCCCTTAAGTGAGGTCTCTATCTCTTGGTTATGTCCGCCAATAAAATAAATGTTCGATACCTTTCTGAGCACTGACTCCAGAATGTACCGAGCCTTGCGATTGCTTGCGATAAACTTCTCGAAAATATTGACCCATCCCGGAAGGCGCAGATCGCAGATCAATGCGTATCGGTAAAAGGTAACGATCAACGATTCATTGGCTTCCCCCAACCCGGGTTCTAGCAATTGCCGCTGCAGTTTTTCTGTCCCAAGCCTGTGGAACATTAAGTTGGACACGGTGTTTGGAGTTTCAAGAAATAGCATGCGCGCGACGTCGGCGTCCGACCAATGGTGCGGCGCCCTTACATCGTAAAGCACACCGTTGATGCGGCAGCGTCGGTGCTTTGCGATTAAGGGGACGAGATAGATTGTATTCGCAGTGAGGTACGCCCAGCCGCGAAGAACTCTGGAAAGATGCTGCCTTTTTAACTCATCTGGAATGAGTTCCAGGTTCTTCACCAAGCCAGAGTAAATCAAAAGGCAGGTTGCCCAGCGTTGGCCCGAATCCTTAAAGGCCGGTCGATAGACTTCCTGTCGATTCTCCACATCCCTTGGAAGCTCGGTGTCCAGTATCTCGTCCCGCTCCTCTGCCGAGAGCGATGGGCCGGCCAACTGTTCCTCAATTTCGTCAAACAGATCTACATCAGCACCTGCGGCCGGGGGCTCGAACCTGTCGATCATGTTCAAATCTGGCTCCCATTCGAGCTCCCCAAAGAAAACTTCGGTCAGCTTTTGGAATCGGTCTCCAATTACGGCAAGCAGTTCGGCATCACTCCTTTCGAGACCTGCATAGTAGTTAAGTTCGTTTACGAAGCTCAGATAGCGGCTGTCGTCGAGAACCCAGGACCGAAAGTCGGGGGAAATATCCATCTGTGACGCGATGAAATATTCAAGGAATGCGCGATATCTGAAGCAGATTGAACCATCAGCCCGCTCCGTGAGCACGCGCGCCTCGAGAAAGTTTCTAAGAATGGCATACGCATCTTCGGCCAAGCCAATACGATCCAGATACTGGCGAAGGACGCCAACCAACTCCCCCTCGGGTAATGCATAGCCATCATTTATTGCCATGTACCCCGCGAGGTGGGACAGGAGATGATGCTTGTTCGTATAGTCAAAAGTTCCGCGCAACGCCTCTTTGAGCGAGCGCTTTTCTAGAATGTGTTCGAGAAACCGATCAATCATGGTGGCCCGGTTTATTGGGACAAAGCCGGGCTGGCTTTCATAGATAGTGAGCAGAATGGCGCCATTGATGGCGGTGGGTGGAATATGCATAGCCGCCATCTCACGCACCAGTCGGTTTAAGATCTCTTCCTCATCGAGGTTCGCTTCCTGTCCCCATTTCTTCACTAAGTTCCGCATTTTGCGGCGCGTGAATGGCTTCAAGAAAATTTGGTCGAATGACACGTTCGCACCTGTCTTGAGGACGACGGCATCGCCGAGGGCCGCCGGACCGCTGACAGAGTCATGTTGGAGGGAGGTGAAAAAGAACCTGTTCTTTGAATTGCTGTCTACAAAGTCCAGAAGCATTCTCATTCGGCGCACATCAGAGAAATCGACATCGTCTACGAGTATCGTGAGAAGGCCTTCGTTGATGAGGCTTGCTACCGAACAACTGTGCGGCAATTCGACGGGTAGCGCGCTTCTCAATGCGCGATGGACCGGTTGATCTCCAGGTCGAATGCTCGCGAAATCAACCAGAATGGGAACCGTCAGAAATTCTTCGTCTGACGAGGGCCTTTTCATAAGTTGGAGAGCAATCTGCTGTAGCAGTGTAGTTCGACCAAACTCTTGAGGACCACACAGCAGAACGTTTGCTGTCGATCCGACCAAACCCTGCAAAGACGTGGCTTCTTCGTACGCTTCAGGAAGTGCCTCATCGTCTGCTTTCGCCACCATGCATTTCCGAAACATTGGAGGCTCTACAAAAATGGTCGATAGCGACCTTTCGACCACGCTCGCATCGAACGCTGTACGAGCTGCGGGCTCTAGCGCTTGCTCCACCCACGACTTGAGTACGGCCCTATCAACCCGCTGCTCAACGTGATGCCAAAAGCGACGAGATTCTGGTGTCGGAAAAAAAATTCCAAGCTCAGGCGCTAGCTCCGCTGCGGCGCAGAACTCTCGTAACCGATCCGACCATGATCTAAGGGTAACGACAGGATGCGGTTGCGAAGCATCAAATGTGATAATCGAATAGCCATTGTACCGTTCACGGCCGCAGTACAGCGCTCCCGCCTGACTGGCCAAACAGCGGCCACGTAGGCTAGACACTTGCTGCGGCTTTGGCTCGTGCAGGTGCCCATGAAGATGCAAACAGGCTCTATCACTTCGAGAGTTCAAGCTGTTGAGAAAGTCGATTTCAGCAAACTCCACCAGCCAACCCGCAGGGTGGTGCGAAACAAAAACTTGGACGTGATCGGGGTTGCACTCTCTAGCAGCGTTC
The DNA here is from genome assembly GCA_036570545.1 of Kiloniellaceae bacterium. Classification (GTDB taxonomy): domain Bacteria; phylum Pseudomonadota; class Alphaproteobacteria; order Kiloniellales; family Kiloniellaceae; genus Pelagibius. Next base: position 3,077 of record DATCXZ010000212.1, on the reverse strand, counting down.
GTTAGGGCGGCTTCCGGGAAGAGAAGACGTTTCTCGTCTGTCCCAAACTCCTCCATGCCGCACCACGTCATAAGGGACGTATTCAAGCTAACGATGTCAACGGGCAGTCCATCTGCCTGCTCTACGCGGACAATGCCGTCGTTGACCTTGGGCTGTTCCCGTCTGAAATATTCATCGAACTCAATAAAGTTACCGAATTTGTCTTGCACGAGCGCTCCGAGCTCGCCGCTTAGATACGACTCGTTTAGAGCATCTCGGGAACATAGCCTTCTCTGGAGAGCCTGCTGATGCTCGTGGAACTTTTTGGTAGCGGAGCGTTGGGCATCATGGTTGCCCGCACAGAAGAAAACCCGATTTTCGCCACATCGAGAGACCTTGATCAACTGATCGAGGAAATCATCGTACAAATAATAATAGTTGTCGCTCCCATTGTCTCCGTCCTGTACTAGATCACCAGAGAAAACTATAATATCTGGCTTAAGTGATCGGCTACACATTTTCTCAATGTCCCTTAATAGGGCATCAAGCAATAGCCGCTGATTGTATTGAATTACCTTCTTTCTGTCGTAATGAAGGTCGCTCAAGTGCAGGACGTTGATAATAGTCTGGGCGCTCATCTTTCCCCCGCCGGACTCCGATACATCTCCCCAGGGTAGCGCAATGAGCGATCTGTTGCGATCTCATTCTATCACCGGATGCGCGCAATTTGACCCGACCAGCTGGCATTCACAGCGCCCTGAGGTAGGCCACGAGGCCGCTCTTCTCGGCCTCGCCCAGGGTCGACCTGCGGGACCGGGTTGAAGAACAGGCTGGTGGCTGCGCGGCGTTTGCAGGCCCGGAATTTTCCCCGCTGTCCGCTGATTGCTGCTTAAGGCGCCGTTAATGCTGAGGCCGCAGAATTCGCCTCTTGGAATCACCGCGGGTCTGAACTGCCGCGGGGCTGAATCGCCGCGAGCAGGGACCGCCGCAAGCAGGGGAAGTAGCGAAGGTCGATGGACCCCTTGGTCATCATCAAGGTGCTGAACGTCGGCGTGCTCGCGCTCACCGGCGGCGCGCTCTACGTGTTCTGGCGGATCTCCAACCGCAAAGCCTTCCTGCTGCACTGGAGCTTCTATGAGCTCGCCTTGGCTGCTGCGGTCATCGTCGACGGGCATATGCTGCCGACCGCCCTTGCCGTCGGCATCGCGGTGCCGGTCCTGCTGCTCGGCGTGCTCGGCTATCGTCACGACAGGCAGGCGCCGCCCTATGCCTTCTTCGTCCTTTTCGCCGCCATCGCCCTCCCCGGCTATGGCCTGGCGGAGTTCGTCAACAAGACCTACGGCCTGATCTTCCTGGCCGCGACCATCGCCGCCGCCTACCTCGCCACCGCCGCGCTGTTCTTCCGCGAGGGCGGGCCGCTCAACCTCTTCGTCGCCGCCATCTTCCTGGCGCGGACCGTGAATATCCTGCTGTACCCGCTATGGGAGACGCAGGCGACGGAGCACATCTCCTACGCGGCCGGTCAGATGCTCGCGCTCTGCGCGGGCCTCGGCCTGTTGATGGCGGGCTTCGCGAAGACCTACGGGCAGCTCCAGCGGCATGAGCGAGAACTGATCTCAGCCTACAATCAGAGCGAAGAGCTGATGCTGCGCCTGGAGCTGCGCAACGAGGAATACCTGCGCGCGCGCCAGAACGCCGAAGCCGCCAACGCGGCCAAGACGCAATTCCTGGCCAACATGAGCCACGAGCTGCGCACGCCGCTGAACGCCATCCTCGGCTTCTCCGAAGTGCTGCAGGCGCTGCCGAGAGAGAAGATGCTGGACAAGGCAGCTGCCTACGCGCGCAACATCCACGCCGCAGCCAGCGGTCTGCAGGCCATCATCAGCGACATCCTCAACCTCTCCCGCGTCGAGGCCGGCGCGCTGGAGGTGCGGCAGGAGCGCTGCGACCTCACCGAGCTGCTCGGCGAGATCCGCTGCCTGCTGCAGCCGCTGGCCGACCAGAAGGACATCACCCTCGGGCACGGCGACGACGGCCCCTGTCTTGCCTGGTGCGACCGCCGCCTGACCCGCCAGGCGCTGATCAACGGCGTCTCCAACGCCATCAAGTATACCCAGCGCGGCGGCCGGGTGACGTGCCGCGCCGCCGTCGAGAACGGCTACGCGGTGGCCATGGTGGAAGACAACGGCATCGGCATCGACGAGATGCGCCTCGCCAAGGTGTTCGAGCCGTTCTGGCAGGAAGGCAACGCCTTCCTCGCCGAGAACACCGGCGTCGGCCTCGGCCTCAGCATCGCCAAGTCCTACGTCGAGGCGCAGGGCGGCCGCATCGAGCTGAAGCCGGCACGCGAGCACGGCACCATCTTCCGCATTGCCATGCCGCTGGGCGCAGCGGCGGTGGCGGAACCGGCCGGCGCAGACATGCCGGCCGCGGCCGCCCTATGACCGGCCACGCCGCCAGTCCATGGTGAGCACGAAGGCTACGACGAGCGTGGCCGCGGCGACGAGCGTCGGCAGGGTGAAGGAGCCGGAGGCCTCGTAGGCGAAGCCGGCGAAGCTTGGCCCGATCATCTGGCCGAGGCCGAAGGCGGCGGTCATCAGCGCGATCGAGCGCCGCGGGTCGCCGCTCGACAGCGAGCGCGCATGCACCAGCCCCATCGCGGTGATGCCCATGATGGTGCCACCGAGCAGGGCGGCGGCGCAGAGCACCGCGGCGGCGCCACTGCCGAGCACCGAGAGGGCGACGCCAATGCCCTCCACCAGGCAGGCCAGCGCAAAGCCGCGACCGTTGCCGATATGCCGCGCCACCCAGCCCCAGACGGCGACCGAGGGAATGCCGGCGAGCCCGACGGTCAGCCACACATAAGGCTCCAGCCACTGCAGGGCCGGCGTCAGGCGCACCAGCGTCGAGATGAAAGTGGCGGTGATGACGTAGCCGAAGCCAAACAGGCCGTAGGCGACGATGAGCGCCACCAGGCGCGGGTTGGGCCGAGCGCGGCCTTCGCCTTTGGCAGGAGCCGGCGGCTCGCGCTCGGCTGGCACCAGGCGCAGCACGGCAAGGAGAGCGGCCAGCGCGGCCAGGCCGCTGGCGAGCCAGAG
>DATCXZ010000211.1:0-1628 GCA_036570545.1 Kiloniellaceae bacterium | reverse complement strand
CAGCGCGCCGCCGAGCTCGCGCATCAGGTCGCCGAGCTGCCGGCGGAGCTGCTCCTGGCGCTGCGAGTCGGCGCGGTTGGCGCCCTGCTGACTCTCGCCCTCGCCCTGCTGGCCGTTCTGCTGCGAGCGCTCGAAGCTGCGGTCGAGCAGTTCCTGCTGCTCGCGCATCATGTTCTCGAGGTCCCGCATCATGCGCGAGGCTTCCTGCATATCCTGGTTCATCTGCTGCGCGTACGGATTGGCGCGCAGGTTCTCCAGCATGTCGCGAAGCTGCGACAGCATCTCCCGGGCGGCGTCCTTGGCGCCGGACTTCGCCAGCTCGCGGGCGCGCTCCAGCATCTCCATGAGATCCTGGCGGTTCACCATCTCGTTGCCGTTCGGCATTTCCTGCGGGTTGAGCTGCTGGTCGCCCTCGGCCATCTGCTCCTGCATCTGCTTGACCAGCTCGTCGAGGAAGTTGTTCATCGCCTGCTGCAGCTCCTCCATCAGGCGCTCGATCTCCTCGTCCGGCGCGTCGCGCTCGAGTGCCTCCATCAGCCTCTCCTGCGCCTCGCGCAGGTCGCGCTCGGCGATGGAGAGGCCGCCATCCTCGATGCGCAGCGCCGCTTCCCACAGCAGCTCCTGCACTTCGCGGACCGCCTTCTCGGACGGGTCGTGGATCAGCCGCCGCTCGGCGGAGCGGATGGCGAGGGCGACTACGATATCGTGGAAGAAATGCTCGGGGTGCTCGTAGATGCCGCTGAGCGCCTGCACCACCGGTAGCCGGCGGTCCGGATTGAGCGTGAGCTGCTTGCGTAGCTCGACCAGCGCGCGCGCTACGGGATGGTTGAAAATGCGCTCCGGCAGCACCGTGCGTATCGCTTCGCTGCGGCCCTCCTGGCCCGGCTGGTCCTTGGCGACGAGTTGGATCTCGACCGCCAGGCCCGCCCAGGGGTGCGGCGTCAGGTCGTGGTAGCTGCTCGCCTCGTTCAGCTCGGGCGTGCCGCCCGGCAGCGCCACCTCCAGCTCCAGCGGCTCGGCCTCCGGCTGGTCGAGCCGGCGCACTACCGCCTTCACTTCCGCGAGGCCGTAATCGTCCTTGGCCTGGTAGTTGAGGCGCAGGGCGGCGCGCTCGGTGCGTTGCGGCGCCGACAGGAAAGTCACCTCCGGCGGGCTGTCGGGGATCAGCTCCAGCGGCCATTCGGCCAGCGTCTCGCCGTCCTGCACGATGGCCAGCCGGTTGCCGGCGCCGAGGCTGTGCTCCAGGCGGTAGGCCTCATGGGCGAAGTTCTCGAACGGCTGGATGCTGTCGCCGACCTCGAGGCTGGGAGGGCCGTCGCCGCCCTGCACCTGGGCCAGCAGCACGCTGCCGGCCGGCACGCGCAGCGGCGCGCCTGCAGCCGGCATTTCGCTTGCCGCCGCGCCATCTTCCACGGGCTCGCCGGCCAAGGGCTCGCCGGCGCCGCGGCCGGCTTCGAGGTAGAGCGGCGCCATACCGGTGTAGGCAGGCGGATTGATCCAGGCATCGAGGCTCGGCGGCAGCAGCGGCGCGCGGTTGAAGCTGGGTGTGACCGCGGCGGCCAGGCGGCCGCGGATGTCGCCCTCGGTGCTGGTGAAGCCGACCACGACCAGCAGCGCAACCAGGCCGC
>DATCXZ010000210.1:0-1577 GCA_036570545.1 Kiloniellaceae bacterium | reverse complement strand
GGACGGCGGCCGCATCGCCGGCACCCGCGATCGCGCCGGCCTGTGGGGCGCGCAGACGCCGCAGGGCTTCCGCTACGCCGAGATCCTGGAAGCGCACCGCCGCGCTGCCGGCGAGGAGCTGACTGACGATGCCGCCGTTGCCGAGCGCGCCGGCCTCGCGGTCGCGCTGGTGGAAGGCAGTCGGGAGAACATGAAGGTGACCTCGCCGGAAGACCTCGCCGTGGCCGAGCGCTGGCTGCGTGGCGGGCAGACCGAAACCCGCGTGGAAACGCGGGTGGGCATGGGCTTCGACGTGCACGCCTTCGGGCCGGGCGACCAGGTGACGCTCTGCGGCGTCCCTGTGCCGCACGACGCCGGCCTCGTCGGCCATTCCGATGCCGACGTCGGATTGCACGCCTTGACCGACGCCATCCTCGGCGCGCTCGGCGCCGGCGACATCGGCAGCCATTTTCCGCCCAGCGATCCGCAGTGGAAGGGCGCCGATTCCGGAAGGTTCCTCGCGCACGCCCGCGACCTCGTCGCCGCGCAGGGCGGCCGCCTGCTGCATCTCGACGTGACGCTGATCTGCGAGCGCCCCAAGATCGGCCCGCACCGCGATGCCATGGTGGCGCGCATCGCCGAACTGCTCGACCTGCCGGCGGCGCGCGTCAGCGTGAAGGCGACCACCACCGAGAGGCTCGGCTTCACCGGTCGCGGCGAGGGCATCGCCGCCCAGGCGGTGGCTACCATCGCTTTGCCGCCCCTTGACGTGCAGGGGATGTTGTAAGGCCATGCCGCCGCGCCCGCCTGCCCCCTCGCCCTGGCTGCCGTCCTCGCTGCTGGCGACCTGGTTCGGCGCCGGCCTGCTGCCGGGGGCGCCGGGCACCTGGGGATCGCTCGCCGCGCTGCCGTTCGGCGTCGGCCTCTATTGGCTGGCCGGGCCGCTCAGCCTCGCGGCGGCCGCGGCGGGTCTCTTCGTGGTCGGCCTCTGGGCGGCGCGCAGCTACGAGCGCATGGCCGCGATCAAGGACCCCGGCGCCATCGTCATCGACGAGGTGGTCGGCCAGTGGCTGACCCTGGTGCCGGCGGCGCTCGAGCCCTGGGCGCTCAATCCCTGGACCGTCGCCCTCGCCTTCTGCCTGTTCCGCCTGTTCGACGTGGTGAAGCCCTGGCCGGTGCGCTGGGCCGACCGCCGCCTGAAGGGCGCCTTCGGCGTCATGGCCGACGACGTCATCGCCGCCGCCTATGCCGCGGCGATCCTCTACACCGTCCTGTGGATCTGGGAGCGCGCCTGATGTCCGCGGACTTGTTCGACGCTGCGATGCTGCGTGAAACCGAGGCCTTGCTGGCGCGCTACCGCGCCGCCGGCAAGCGCATCGCCACCGCGGAGTCCTGCACCGGCGGGCTCATCGCCGGCTGCCTCACCGAGATCGCCGGCTCCTCCGACGTGGTGGACCGCGGCTTCGTCACCTACTCCAACGCCGCCAAGTCCGAGATGCTGGGGGTCTCGCCCACGCTGCTCGAGCACCCCGGTCCGGGCGCGGTCAGCGCCGAGGTGGCCGTGGCCATGGCCGAGGGCGCGCTCGGGGCCTCCGGCG
>DATCXZ010000209.1:0-8552 GCA_036570545.1 Kiloniellaceae bacterium | reverse complement strand
CCCTGACTATCCCGTGCGCGGCCGCGCCGCCGGGGTCCTCGGCAGGCTGGGTCCGGTCACCGGCGAGGTGGTGCCGGCGCTCGCCGAGGCGCTCGCATGGGACCAGCACCTCATGGTGCGCTGGCGCGCGGCGGAAGCCCTCGAGCGCATCGGCAGCGAGCATGCGGAGGCTGCCGGGAATATCGCGTCGCTGCTCATCGCCGCGCTCGCCAGCGATCCCTACCCCGGCGTGCGGGCACGCGCCGCGCAAGCGCTCGGAGGAATCGCTCACGTGGACGGCGATATACTTGCCGCCCTTCAGAATGCATATCGCCACGACAGCCAAACGGGCGTTCGCTGGCAGGCGGCCAAGGCCCTCGGGGAACTCGTCAGGCACTTCGGGACCCGCGGAACGAAAGAGTCGGTGGCGCAGCTACGGGAGGCGATGACGGCGCTCGCAAGAGACCCGCATCCGAACATTCAAAGCTATGCAGCGGCACTCGGCCAAACAATCCGGCGGCTCGAGGGGCCGCCAGGCTCCAGCGCATCGGACTGACCGGCGCGACCACGCCGGCCAGGTCGGCTTTCAGAAAAGTCTTCTGGTCTCGCTATGAGGATCGATGCGCGCCGCGACTGCAGTATCAGACGGACGACGGCAGGGTTTGGATGCCGGGCTCGTCGCTCGAATTCTGCAGGATGATTTGATTTGCGACCAGCCGCGTTGGTTGGTCGCCGGGGCCAGGTGCGGCAGGGTCATTGCGATGCGTGCCTTCTTGAGTCGCCTCGGTGGCATCCGCCTCGCTTTCCTTGGCGACTCCCTGGAGCAGGCTGCGTGATCGGCCAGAGCCATTTGCGCCGCTCAGTTCACCGTTTCCGCGATCTGCAGCAAATCGATAGGTGGAAACAGCTGCAGCTTCCTAGCCACGTCCATGTTGATGACAATGGCGAAGTTGGTCATCTGCGCGACCGGCAGTTCGCCGGCGCTGATACCATCGACCAGGATCTTCTCCGCCTGCTCGCCGGCAAGGCGTCCCACATCGTAGTAGCGCGCCGCGACCGACATCAAGGCCCGGGACTCGCGTACCAGCTCCTCGTACGGGCTGAGCACCGGAATGCCCTGGTCAAGCGCGGCGCCGGTCAGGATGTCGCGGTGCTTTCGCAGGAAAGACGAGGATCCGAGATAGAGAAAATCGACGCCTGCCGCCTTCAATTCCGCCAGCTGCGGCGCGATCTGCTCGGCGCGAGGTTCCCCGTCATCGCCCAGCGGGATCTCACGGGCGATCAGCTGGAAACCCAGCTCATCCGTCAGCGCGGCAAGCTCGTCGCGCTTGAGAACTGAATTCTTCTCGTCGCTGTTGTAGAGCAGGCCGAGCCGCTTGAAGCTCGGAAGGTAGGCTCGGATCGTCTCTATGTTGACCGCTTCGGGGACCCGGTTGTAGGTGCCGGTCAGATTGGGGCGTCCTGTGTGTTCGAGGCTCTCCACGATGCTGGCGCCGACGGGATCAGCGACGATCATGAATATCTCCGGAATTTCGTGGTTGCGGGCTGGATCGTCGAGCTGGCTGAGGGTTCCCCCGATGCCGAGCGTGACGCTGGTGCCCCAGCTCAAGATTAAGTCGACGCCCTCGCTGCGTGCCTCGGCGAGGATCCCCGGCAGGGCCTCCTTCGCCTGGCCGGCGTCCCTCAGGATGATGTCGGCGTCCACGCCGCGCTCTTTCAGGTAATCCTGGAAGCCTTGGCAGGCTTCCTCGCAGCCGCGCCAAGTGGCGATCATAACCTTGTAGTTGGCGGCAGACGCAGCCGTGGCCAGCCACAAGACGGTCGCGGCGCCCACAATCATAGCGCGCAACATCTTGATCTTCTCCCCCTCTCCCTATCCCGTTCTGAGACGACGGGTCGCTTCAACGATAGCATAGAGAGCAAGGCCGACGAGCACGATGATGCCGACCGCGGTGACGCTACGCTGCGCGCCGATGTCCTTCAGCAGCAGAGCGCTGGCCGCCAGGCCGAGGATCGCGCCGATCCGCTCGATCAGGCGGAGCACATTGATGCCGGCGCCCACCCCGCCAGTCATCCGAATCACCAACGCATAGAGCGGAGCCCGCATCAGAGTATGCCCGATGCCAAGCGCGGCAACGGCGACAGCAAAGGCCCAGAAGCCGCTCCACAGCGCCAGGGACAGCAATCCGAAGGCCGAGACCAGAGCGCCGAAGAGCACCAGGGGGAGCGGGCCGAGGCGACCGTCCGAGAGTGAGGAGACCTTGGGGGTAAAGAGCACCGCCGCGAGGTAGTAGAGCATGACGACACGAGCTATCTCGGCCGCGCCAGAGCCGGCGGCCGCGAGGGCGATCGGCGTCAGGTACCAGATGAAGACGGCCGTGGCCGCGGTCATCGGCATGGCGATCCCGACGAGGAGCGCAAGGAAACGGTAACTCAGCCCGCCGCGCAGCCCGAACTGCGCAAGGGCGGACACCGCCCCGGCGACGGCGTCCCCCGCCCTGCCGTGCAGGGCAAAGTGCCCCAGGCAGCCGGAGAGCCCCGCAAGCAGCGCACCCAAGAGGAATGTCGCTTCGAAGCCCAAGCGGGCAGCTATGACGCCACCAAGGGCCGAGCCGCAGAAGACGCCGCCGTAGATGACGGCGACGAAGGTGCTGAGCGGGCGCGCGCTGCCCTGATCGGCTGCGGCACGCAAGGCGTATTCCTGGCAGGCAATGGTGGCCGTGGCATAGAATACTGCCGTCACGCCGCGCCAGAAGGTGATCGCCGCGACGCTGTCGCTGAAGCCGAGGCCGACCAGCGCCAGGATGCTTGGCGGCACGGAGGCCAGAAAGACGCGCCGGGCGCCGAAGCGTCGGGCCAATGGCCCGGCAAAGGGCGACAGCGCCGCAACCGCCAGGAGGTAAAGCACGAGAGGAGCCGCTGCTGCGATCTCCGGTGAAAGCCATTCCGGCCGGCTCGCTGCGCGCGCATAGAGTGGCAGGAAGGCGGCGGCGATCTCCGTCGACACCGAGAAGAAGAACAGCGGCAGGCGAACGTCGTTGATGTCGGACAGCCGCAGGCGCAAGGGGCGCCGCTCGGCGACTGTGGCCTGCATCATGCCGATCGCGCGGGCGCGCAGCTCGGCAGGCAGCGCGCCCAGGCGCTCGGCCAGGTCCTCCGCATGGTCGTTGAGCCGCGCCGCCGCGCGAGCGAGGGCGCCGATCCCGCCCGGCCGCATTCGATGCAAAAAGGTCCCGTCGCTTTGCTCGGCGAGCAGCCGGAATATCCGGTCGAGGGGCTTTCCGACCGAGGATAAGGTGACGGCCAGGGTGAGCTCGAGGGCGACCAGCGTCGCGACCAGCGCGATCACCATGACGTCGAGAAATACATCCCGCAGGCGCGTCTGGACGAAGCGGGGAGAGATTTCGACGGAAATTTCGCCGACGAGCCGATTACCCTCGAGGATCGGCAGCACGAAGGCGCGCTCACGGAGCGAGGTCGCCACCCCAAGTCCCGCATCTTCGAGCGCTGACCGCTCACTTTCGGGATGCTCAACGACAGCGACCTCCTCTCCCGCCGCCGTCGTGACGACAATGCGCTCGACTGCCTGAAACTTCGACAGCGTCTCGGCCAGGTAGCGGTCCAACCCTGCGATCGCTTCCAGCGGGATGCCGAGCTCCAATGTCCGTTGAAGCTCGGTGCGGACGATCGAGCCGATCAGCCGCGTACGGTTGGCCAGTTCCGGCTCGACGGCCCGGTCGAAGGCGGCGATCGAAGCAGCGCCAACCGTCAGGACCGAGGCGGTGGCGATGGCGGCCAAAATCTGGATCAGTCGGGTTCGCAGCCCGCCCCGGCTGACGTCGTAGGTGGAAAGAGTCACGGCGCGCGGTTCCGGGCGGCTGCAAGCGAGCGCCCGGCGGATATATAGCGTCGCTCGGACGTGGCCAGCAGGCCGTGCAGGTCGCCGCCGTCATCATCCTCGGCAGGGACGACCGGCCGGCCGGCGGCGCCGCGCCAGGTGTCGCGTTCGAAGTCGACGATGGCAGCGTCGAATGTTTCGAAGAGCTTGATCTGCCGCTGAAGCCCGAGGCGCAGCAACAGGGCACTGAAGGCGGCACTGATCAGCAGGACCGCGATGGCGGCCAGCGTCAGTTCGGCGGCCATCGCCCGGACCTGTATAAGGCTTCCGGCCTTCGGATAGACAATCAAGATTCCGCCGGCGCTCTGTCCCGTGCGCGAAGCGATGTCGATGCTGCTGAGAAAGCCTTCCGAAGTCTCGCGGTGCCAGGCAACACCTTCCGAAGCCCTGCGGACGGCGAGTGTCTCGGCCGAGATGGCAGCCGGCGCCGGCTCGGCGGTCGAGTGGACGATTCGTCCGGCGGCATCGAAGACATGGATGGCCAGGATGGCGCCGTCGGTTTGCCGCGCCCGCTCGAGCAGCGCGTCGGCATTGCGCACCGTCGAGAGGGGCAGGCCGATCTTGGCCGCGGCTTCGAAGGGCGCCGCCGTCAGGTCCGCCAGCACGACGAGGCGCTCCCCGACAAGGTCGGAGTTGATGTTGCCGAACTGCAGAGTGGCAAGGCCGACGAAGATCGTCAGCACGGCAAGATTGACCAGCGTGACGGCAGCCCAAATTCGCCAGAAGAGCGCCATATCCCCCACTGATCCCCCCGACAGGCGTCCCATCATATTCGCTCCGCCCCGCGCCCCGCAACGGCCCCGCCGGCGCGGGCCGGCCGCCCTCGGGCGCCGTCCGGCCGAAAGGACGCCCTTTCCCTATCCTGGGCCGGCGCTCGGCCCCGTGCCGCTTTCACTCTCCTCTCAACAGATCCCTGGTGTGGTGGATGCTCCGGGCCGGCTATGCGCTTGCGCAGGCGCCCGGCAGCCGCCTACTCCGACGCTCGGCGCACACGGAGGACAGGCCAGCCGTCTTTGCCGCCCAGGTCGCCCTGTCGCACGCCCGCTGGCCTGGTCTCCTATTCCCTCGCCGGCTGACTCGGATCGGTCGCGGCCTTCCGGCCGCCGCCCTGGTGCTCGCCACTGTCGCCGCGGGCGGGACCATGGCGGCTCGCCTGCCGTGGCCTGCCGGCGATCCCGCGTGATCGAGGAGACCATCCCGGGGCCGTCAAGCGATCTGCATCACCTCTGCCAGTTCAAGCATCTGCGCCGGCGCAGTACGGACGCCAGCCAAGCTCGGAAGAGTCTGCCCCCTGCAAGCTACCCCCAGATCAGATAGGCGCCCGGTGGCACCTGATAGCGAAGCTGATGGCAGGGGCCGGGCGGGGGCTGATGGCCCGGCGGCAGATCAGGATACCAGATGCGGCACTCGCCCGGCGGCGGCATGTGTCCTTCGGGGACGGCGGGTGCGCCGTAGCCGTGCGGATGGCCATAGGCCGACGCACAGGCCTGGAGTGCCAGCAATCCAAGGCCGGCGGCGCAAAGTTTGAAGTGTGTTCTCATGCTTCTGGTTTCCTGACAGCCCTAGCCTTGCTATTACTCACCTTTCCGAAAGCAGCCGAAAGACCATCCATGCGAAAGCTCCTCGGTGCCGTTGCGGCGGCGGCCATCCTTTCAGCAGCCAGCACGCAGGCCGCGTGGGCTGACCCGGACAAGGACGAGTCCGGCCATGGGCGCGGCCAGTACAAGGAAGAGTACAAGCACGACTATCGCACCGGCGAGCAAAAATACGAGTGGAAGTCGGGCGACTGCAAATACGAGCGGAAGCGCGATCGCGGCGGCTACAAGGAAGAGTACAAATGCGCCGGCTACCCGCGTCATGCGGGTGGACCGCCGGCCTGGGCGCCGGCGCACGGCTACCGGCGTGACGAGTATCGCGACTACGGCCTCGCGAGACCGCCGATCGACCTCGGCATCGGCAGGTGCAATCGGGAAGTCATCGGCAAACTGCTGGGCGGCGCGGCGGGCGCGGCAGCCGGCTCGCAGATCGGCGACGGCAGGGGCCGCTTGGCAGCCATTGCGGCCGGCACCATCGTCGGATTCATCGTCGGCGGCGAGGTCGGCCGCAGCATGGACCGTGCCGACGCCCTCTGCATGGATCAGGCTATGGAATATGCCGGCGACGGGGAGACGATCACCTGGACAAGCGATCGCCAGGGCTATGCCGTCACCCCTGAAGGGTCGTTCCAGACAACGGACGGCCGCTACTGCCGCGAGTACCAGGCGACGTCGACGATCGGGAACGACAGGGCGCAAACCTACGGCACCGCCTGCCGCCAGCCGGACGGCTCCTGGCAGATCGTCAACTAGATTCCTCGCGACATCTCCGGCGGCGACCCAAGAGCACTGGACGGCAATTCGAAGTGAAGACCGGACTGCAGGCAACTCGCAGGGCGAAGCGGTATTTGCAGCCGGATCGGCGACGCAGCATCCACCGTCATCCCCTGGTTCTGGTGACCGATGCTTCCTTGCGATAGCTTGCGCAGATGCTCTCTGTGCTCGCGGACCACGCCTCCCAGGTGATCGAGCACGAAACTGTCGGTCATGCAGGTTGGCGGCGGCTCGCAATCCTTCAATGCGGTGAACACCCTGCGTCTCCTCGGGCGCTGGATGCGGATGTTCACCATTCCCAACCAGTCGAGCGTGGCAAAGGCCTTCCAAAAGTTCGACGAGGCCGGCCGTATGAGGCCCTCACCCTACTATGAGCAGATCGTCGGTGTGGTCGAGGAGCTCGTGCGCTTCACAGTGCTGCTGTGTCCGCACGTGACCGAGCTGATGGATCGTTATTCCGAGCGTAAGGCGGCTTCGGCGCCTCCTCGCGATGCCGCCTCCGATCTCTCGGCGATCGCCGTGGCCCATCGGCGGCGGTGAGCGCCCCTGGCACAGTTCATGGCATCATGGGCGACGACTAAGCACCGCGGCGGTCCAGAACCCGATGCACAGACTGACGGCGCCCGCTCCGATCGCGACCAGCACGGCATCGTAGCCGCCTGTCGCCGACCAGATCCAAGCGGCGATGAGCGGCGCAATCGCTTGCATGACGTTCATTGGGGCGACCAGCGCGCCATTAATGGCGCCGTAGGCTTCCCGGCTGACCATCTCCGGTACCGCCAGGCCGCGAACGATGGTGAGCATGCCGTTGGCGGCGCCATAGCAGGCGGCGATGGCCGCGATGGCGAACACATCCGGTGGCGCCAGCGCAAAACCGGTCACCGCCAGCGGAAACACGATCACGATCATGGAGCCGACCGAACGCACAGGGGCGTGCGGCGCAAAGAACCAGATCAGGATCCGGCCTGCGACCTGCGCCGGGCCGATGACCGCCAGGACCGCGACGACGCCTGCTGCATCGAGGCCGCGCTCGAGCAGAAAGGGATAAAGATGGAAGGTCAACGCCGAGAACGCTGCGGCATAGGACACGAGCGCCAGCATCAAGGCCCAGAACACCGGGCGACGGAGCGCCCAGATGGCGGCCGCCCGCCCGGACAGCGGGGCTGCCTCATGCGGCTCCCGCACAGGCGGCGGCTGGTCCTTGGCCGGATCGATAGCCAAGAAATAGAGCCCACCGCAGATGACGACATTGATGGCGCCGAGGACGGCGAGCGCGCCGCGCCAGCCGAACGCGTCGATCAGGACCTGGATAAGAGGGATGAAGACGGTGCTGGCAAACCCGCCCCACAAGGTCAGGGCCGTGATGCCGCGCCGGGCGTTGCCGGCGCCGACACGGCGGGCGATCACCGCGAAGGCGGGCTCGTAGAGGGTGGCGGCGTGGAGGAACCCGATCGCGGCGAAGATCGCATAGAATACGAGGATGCTCGACACCTGCGACCAGGCGACAAGGAGCAGTCCCGCCGCCACTGAGGCGCCGGCCATGACGAAGCGCCCCTGACCCCGGTCGATAGCAGCGCCGACCGGGAAGGCCGCCACGCCAGCACAGGCCAGACCAAGCGTCGCCGCGCCGTAGATCTCCGTCTTCGACCAGCCGAGGTCGAGGCGCATGGCCTCCGCGACCAGCGCGAAGCTGTAGTAGAGCGAGCCCCAGGAGCAGATCTGCGCGACGCCCAGGGCGGTGATCAGTCGCCCTATGCCGTTGTCGCGCTTGCGCGTCTCGTCATCGATCGCGGCCGTCGTCACGCGCAGCCGCAGCCCCCTTTTCCCTGCGCCTTGGCTTCGGCATCCTTGACGCAGCAGGCATCGACCGCGACCAGAGCAGGTCCGCCGCAGCATCCGGCCGCGCCAACGGCCTCGGTCGGGTCCGAGTTACAGACGCCTGTCTCCGGCAGAACCAGGCGGACCTCACGGGCCGCCGTGCGATCGCCGGCAAGCTGGCCACCACCGAGCGCACCGCCGACATTCTCTCCTCGCTCCAACACGAGGGGGCGGAGGCCGCGCTCGACGAGATGCGCCGCAGCAGCGAGGCCGACCGGGCCGGCGCCAATGACAACAACGGGAAGATCAGGGCGGGACATGGTATTCATAGTTCTGTCCTTCCGGCTTCCTGGAACTGCGGTTCCAAAAAAGAGATCACTCAGCGCGTCGCCACTTCTCTTGCGCTGCCGACGCAACCGCTGTCGGCGCAGCATTCGTCGGCGAGATAGCCGATGAGGGACTGCATGGCCGGATAGCGGGCGCGGCAG
>DATCXZ010000208.1:0-17126 GCA_036570545.1 Kiloniellaceae bacterium | reverse complement strand
TCGATCTCGGCGCCGGCCGCGAGCAGGAGAGCCACCACCGGCCGTTTCAGCCGCCGTGCCGCGAGGTGCAGGGGCGTGTTGCCGTAGTCGCCCTCACGGGCCTCGAGTGGCGCCCCGCCGGCGATCAGTGCCGCGGCGACGCGGTCATGGCCCTCGTAGGCGGCATAGTGCAGCGCCGTCCAGGCGTCGTCAGGCGCTGCCGCCGCGGGGTCCGCGCCCCGCTGCAGCAGCAGCTCCGCAACGGTCGGGCTGCCGTACATCGCGGCGACTTGCAGCGGCGTGTTGCCAAGCTGGTCGCGCAGCTCCAGGCCGGCGCCGCGCTCCAGCGCGAAGGCGGCCAGATCGACGTCGTTCGTGCGCGCCGCCTGGTGCAGCGCCTGGTCCGGCACAGAGGGTGCTGGCTGGGGCGCCATTCGGGGCGCCATCTCGGGCACCGGCGTTTGCGCCGGGGCGCCTGCCGCCGGCAGCAGCAGGCAAGGCAGCAGCAGGCAGAGCAGCAGCAGGCAAGGCAGCAGCCGACGGAGTGCCAGCCGCGCGCCCTCAGCGCGCGCGGTCATCGTCGCCCACCACGTCGAGCATGACCTGGGAAGCAATGATCAGCAGTTTGCCAGCGTGCTCGAAGTTCACCGTTACCCGGTCGCCGATCACGGACTGGATCTGTCCGATGCCCCAGTCCGGCTGCTGGGGATGGCGCACGCGCATGCCGGGCGCCAGATGCAGGGTATTGTTCAGGGTTGCCTCCTGCGCCATCCGGCGCGTGAAGTCGGCCGGGCAGCCGCGGGGCTAGTCTATCGCGGCGCTTGGTGTATAAGGAAGTGCAAGCTGACGAAACGTCGTGCCGGCCCGTCGCGGCTGGGGCGACGAAGCGGGGGATGACTGCCGGAAAATGAATACGAAGATCGACCTTCGTGTGGCCGAGCTGCTGGTCTCGCGCCTCTGCCATGATCTGGTCGGGCCGATCGGCGCGGTGGGCAACGGCCTGGAGCTGCTGAGCGACGACGAGTTCGGCATGGCCGAGGACGCGATGAAGCTCACCACCAACTCGGCCCGCCAGGCCTCGAACGTCCTGCAGTTCTTCCGCCTCGCCTATGGCATGGCAGGCGCGCGGGTCGGTGCCGACTATTCGCAGCTACGCGATCTCAGCGCGGCGCTGCTGGAGCCGTCGCGCAGCAAGCTGGAATGGACGACGGTGCAGGCGCCGGACGGCGCGCCCGACGGCCTCGCCAAGGTGCTGCTTAATCTGGTGGCCCTCGGCCACGAGGCGCTGCCGCGCGGCGGGCGGCTGAAGGTGGACATCGCCTCTGCGCCAGGCAGCATTGAGGCCAGCGTGACGGCGGAAGGGCAGGATGTGCACCTGCGGCCGGAGGCGCTGGCCGGACTCAAGGACAACATCGATCTCGACGAGATGACGCCGCGCGGCGTGCACGGCTACTTCACGCGGCTGGTCGCCAGGCGCCTGGGCAGCGACATCGTGATCGAGACGCCGGGGCCGGACGCTCTGCTGCTGCGCGTCGTCATCACAAACTGAGGGCTCCCCCCTCGCCCTTTCAGGGGAGAAGGGGAGAGTCAGCTCGCGCGAATGCCGGCGAGGAATTCGTTCACCTGGCCGCTCAGCGCCTTCGACTGCTCGGCGAGCTGGTTGGCCGCAGCCAGCATGGTCTTGGCCGAATCGCCCGACTCGGCCGCGGCGGCGGTGACGTCGGTGATGTTGGCGGAGACTTCGCTGGTGCTGGCCGAGGCCTCCTGGACGTTGCGCGAGATTTCCTCGGTCGCCGAGGTCTGCTCTTCCACCGAAGCAGCGATGCCGCTGGCGATGCCGTGGACCTCCTCGATGGTCGCGGTGATCTGCGCGATGGCCTGAACGGCGCTGCCGGTGGCGCTCTGGATATCGCCGATCTGCTGCGAGATTTCCTCGGTCGCCTTGGCGGTCTGGGTGGCCAGCGACTTCACCTCGCTGGCGACCACGGCGAAGCCCTTGCCGGCCTCGCCGGCGCGGGCGGCCTCGATGGTCGCGTTCAGCGCCAGCAGGTTGGTTTGCTCGGCGATGTCCTGAATCATGTTCACCACGGCGCCGATGCGCTGCGCCGCATCGACGAGCGCCTCGACCTCGCCATTGGTCGTGCGCGCCTGCTCGGCGGCATTGCTGGCGACTTTGGTCGACTGCGCCACCTGGCGGCTGATCTCCTGGATCGAGGCGGCCAGTTCCTCGGCGGCGCTGGCGACCGTCTGCACGTTGTTGGCGGCCTGCTCGGTGGCAGCGGCCACGGCTGTGGTCTTCACGGCGGTGTGCTCGGCGGTGTGCGACATCGATTGGGCGGTGACCTGCACTTGGCCGGAGGCGTTGGTCACGCCGTCGACCACGTCGCGCACCTTGGACTCGAAATCGTCGGCCAGCTTGCGCACGGCCTGGCGCTTCTCCTCCTCGGCCTTGGCCTTCTCCGCCTCGCGGGCGGCGGTCGAACGTTCCAGCTCGATGGCGTTGGTCTTGAAGGTCTCCACCGTGCGCGCCATGGCGCCGATGTCATCGCGGCGATCTGTCGCCGGCACGAGGACTGAGGTGTCGCCGTCGGCCAGCTTGGCCATGGTGGAAGTCATCAAGGCGAGCGGCTTGCCGATCAGGCGGCTGGTCACCAGGCTGAGCAGGAGAATGAGGGCGACCATGGCGACCAGCGAGATGATCCCCTGCTGCATGCCCGCCGCCTGCACCTCGGCATTCAGGTTTTCGACCGACCAGGCGATGATCACCGTCCCGGCAAGGCTGCCGTCCTTGGGATTGAAGGCGGGACTGGACACCAGGATGTGGTGGCCGAGTTCCTCAGTGAGGCGCTTGTCGGAGCCTGTGGCCGCTGCGGTGAAGGCGGAGAGGTCGGGCTGCGCCAGCGTTGGGTGCTCGAAGCGCGTGAGCTCGTTGCCGTCCTTGTCGAGGGCGACCACGGTGGCGATCACCGAGTCGTCGGCGGTCGCGAACTCGATGTAGGCGGTCTCGATCGCGTCCGGCTTGTTCCAGCGGATGCCGCCCGCCGCGTTGCTGGCGATCAGGCGGGTCATGGTGGAGAAGCCGGCCTCACCGGTGGTGAGGGCGAGCTTGCTGGCCTGCATGATGCTGATCGCGATCAGTGAAACCAGGATCAGGGTCGTCATGACCGCGGCGGTCAGGATGACCTTGCGGGCGACGGATAGACGAGAGAATCCGCCCAGGCTCAGCCCGGACTTCGCAGTATCGATCGGCTGAGCCGGCCGTGTATTCACAGACTCGCTCATTGATTCCACCTCTGAAGGGTTGGTTGGCCTGGACGGATAGTCTCGTGGCACGTCTGGGGTCTGCCGGACGCTTACAGTGCGTCGACGTTGACGCCGACGGTGATCGCGCCGATCACCTCACCGGTCGCCGGGTCGACGATCGGCATGGATACCTGCGACTGGAAGGTCTGCGTGGACTCATCCATCTCGACCTCGTCGACGAAGATGGCATCGGCACCGCCCTGGTAGGATTTCTGCCACTTGGCTTCATCGCCCTGCCAGTAGTCGGAGGTGACATCGCTCTGGCCGACGTTGAGGCCGCGGTTGTCCATCACGAAAACCTCGGTGACCAGGCCCTGGCTGGCATCCTGCTGCTGGCGCAGGAAGCTGGAGAGGGCGTTGCCGACCACCGCGTCGATCATCGGCTTGCTGCTGGCGTCGGTCTGGGCGCGCCAGTCCTTGTCCATGTTGTCGATGTCGGTCTGGCTGAGGCCGGCGTGCTTGGCGTTCTGCGCCTTCACCGCCTCGATCACCGTGGCGTCCGAGATCCACTGCTTCACGGTGGACTTGGCGTAGTCGGTCATCGGTGCGACATGGGCGTCGCTGGCCCAAGCAGTCGTGGCGAACAGCGCGCCGGCAACACTGCAGAAGATACCCTTGAGAAGATTTGACGAAGACATTCGCTTGGCTCCAATAGAGTTCCCTAAACAGACGGTCGCTGTTGCGCACGCCTTTCCGTTATGCTGTTTTGTTAGTCCGTTTTTTTTAATTTAACGTTACCAATGCTCATGACGGTTGGTCTTGAGTCGTCCCGTCTCCCCCAAAAGTAGAATCTGGTTCCAAACGTAAGCCGTAGGATTGTGCCCTTCAGAGGGCGCAGAGGGCAGGCGGGTCCTTGCATTACCGCGCTCTCCGGCTTGACGGTGCGAATGATTTGCATTAACCATGCAAATGCGAATTACTGCGATCTGGCCTCACAATCGAACACCCACATTCCCGCGGCGCCCGGCGTGCCGGCCTGGGATACATGGAGGAAACCAAATATGCACTTTGGTCGGCGTACGGTCCTACAGACCGCCATTGCTGCTGTCGTTCTGGCCGGCGGGATGCCGGCGCAGGCGCAGGAGGTGCTGAACATCTACTCGGCCCGGCACTACCAGACCGATGACGCCCTCTACAGCGGCTTCACCGAGAAGACGGGCATCGAGATCAACCGCATCGAGGCGGAGAGCGACGCTCTTATCGAGCGCATCAAGAGCGAGGGGGCCAATAGCCCAGCCGACATCTTCATCACGGTGGATGCCGGGCGCCTGTGGCGCGCCGAGGAGGCCGGCCTGTTCCAGCCGGTGGAGTCGGAGCTGCTGAACAAGGCGATTCCCGAGAGCCTGCGGCACCCTGACGGCCTGTGGTTCGGCTTCTCGACCCGGGCGCGCCTCATCTACTACGACAAGACCAAGATCCAGCCCGGCGAGATCAAGGCCTACGAGGATCTCGCTGATCCGAAGTGGAAGGGCAAGGTCTGCATCCGCAGCAGCTCCAACGTCTACAACCAGTCGCTGCTCAGCTCGATCATCGAGGCGGACGGCGAGGCGGGCGCCAAGGAGTGGGCGCAGGGGGTGGTCGACAACCTCGCCCGCAAGCCGGTGGGCGGCGACACCGACCAGATTCGCGGCATCGGCGCCGGCGAGTGCGAGGTCGCGGTCGCCAACTCCTACTACTTCGTGCGGCTGATGGCCGACCCGGAGGAGAAGGCGCTGGTCGACAAGGTCGGC
The DNA here is from genome assembly GCA_036570545.1 of Kiloniellaceae bacterium. Taxonomy (GTDB): domain Bacteria; phylum Pseudomonadota; class Alphaproteobacteria; order Kiloniellales; family Kiloniellaceae; genus Pelagibius. The sequence goes on along the minus strand of DATCXZ010000208.1, from coordinate 12,114 downwards.
TGGGTGTTTCCCAACCAGGAGAGCCGCGGCACCCATGTGAACGTCTCCGGCGCCGGCGTGCTGAAGAACGCGCCGCACAGGGAAGCCGCCGTGAAGTTCCTGGAGTACCTGGCTAGCCCTGAGGCACAGCACTACTTCGCCGAAGGCAACAACGAGTATCCGGTGGTCGAGGGGGTCGACACGACTGCCGCGGTGAAGAAGCTGGGCACGGACTTCAAGATCGACCCGGTGAACGTGGCGGTCTACGGCAGCAACCAGCCAGAGGCGCAAAAGATCTTCGACAGCGTAGGCTGGAACTGATCCTTCACGCAGTCGCCGCAGCGAAAGGGCCCCGCCTGGCGGGGCCCTTTTCGATTCGAGCGGGTCACTCCGCCAGGGTGGCCTTCTCGACCGCCTTCTCGGCTGCCGTCTCGCTCCCCGCCTCCCCCCGTCTGCCGGGCCGGCCGCGGGCGATGGCGCGGCTCAGCAGGATGACCGGCGGGATGCCGACGGCGACGATGGTGAGCGCGGGCGTCGCCGCCTGGGTCAGCCGCTCGTCGGCGGCGAAGTTGTGGGCCTGTACCGCCAGGGTATCGAAGTTGAAGGGCCGCATCACCAGCGTCGCCGGCAGTTCCTTCATCACGTCGACGAAGACCAGCAACCCGGCGGTCAGCAGCGTCGACCACATCATCGGCGCGTGCACCCGGGCCAGCATGGCGAGCGGGCGGGCGCCGAGCGCGCGGGCGGCGTCGTCCATCGACGGCCGGATCTTGCCGAGGCCAGCCTCCAAGGTGTTCAGCGAGACCGCCAGGAAGCGCACGAGGTAGGCAAACACCAGGGCGGCGATGCTGCCGGTGAGCAGCAGGCCGCTAGACACCCCGGCATGGGTGCGCAGCCAGGCATCGAGCGCGTTGTCGAAGGCGGCGAAGGGGACCAGCACGCCCACTGCGATGATGGTGCCGGGAATTGCATAGCCCATGGCCGCGAGGCGGTTGGCGAGCTGCACGGCCGGGCTGCCCTGCAGGCGGCGCCCATAGGCCATGAGCGCCGCCAGGCCCACGGCGAGCAGGGCGGTGACGGCGGCGAGGGTGACGCTGTTGCCCACCAGCTCGAGGTAGCGGCTGCCGAACTGCTGATCGCCGGCCTTGATCGCCATCACCAGCAGCACGCCAGCCGGCAGCAGGAAGCCGAGCAGCAGCGGCAGCAGGCAGGCGAGGAAGGCGGCCGTCGCAGCGAGCCCGCCGAGCCGGTGCCCGGGCAGCTTCTGATAGCGGTTGGTGGCCTGGTGGAAGCGGGCTCTGCCGCGGCTATGAGATTCCAGCAGCAGCACCATGAACACGAAGATCAGCAGGATGGAGGAAAGCTGACCCGCCGTGGTGCGGTCGCCGAAAGCGATCCATGCGCGCACGATGCCGGTGGTGAAGTTGGGCACGCCGAAGAAGGCCACGGTGCCGAAGTCGGCTAGGGTTTCCATCAGCGCCAGCGCGGTCCCGGCGATGATCGCGGGCCGGGCCAGCGGCAGCGCGACGCGGAAGAAGCTCGACCAGGGGCCGCAGCCGAGAGTGCGGCTGACGTCGAGGGCGCAGACCGACTGGTCCAGGAAGGCGGTGCGCGACAGCATGTAGGCGTAGGGGTAGAGCACCAGCACCAGCATGGCGACGGCGCCGCCCAGCGAGCGTATCTCGGGGAACCAGTAGTCGTGGTAGGCGAGGCCGGTCGCCTCGCGCAACAGGCTCTGCACGGGGCCGGCGGGCTGCAGGAAGGTGGTGTAGGCGTAGGCCATGACGTAGGCCGGCACGGCGAGCGGCAGGATCAGCGCCCACTCGAAGAACCGCCGGCCGGGGAAGCGGCACATGGTGACCAGCCAGGCGGTGCCGGCACCGATGACTGGCACGCCGATGCCGACGCCGGCGACGAGCACCGCGGTGTTGAAGAGGTACATCGGCAGCACCGTCGAGGCGAGGTGCGTCCAAGTGCCGCTGCCGCTCTGGGTAAGGCTGAAGAGGATGCTGGCGACCGGAATCAGAAACAGGGCGGCGACCGCCACCGACAGCAAGGCGAAGCCGCTCCAAGACCGGCGCGCGCGCGGATGGCGCCGGGCCGGCTCGGCGTCGGGCGCGTCGGCCCGGTCGATCGACGGCTGGCTGCTCGACACCTAGCGCCCCGCCGCGGGAGGCTGTTGGCGGTCTCGGATCATGCTCCGTCCTCTCTCACATCTTGGCCCGCTCGGCAACAACCGCCCGCGGTGGCCGCCTGGGCAGGTTCCTCAGGAACAGGGACTGCGGGCGGCTTCTCCACCCCCGCGTGACCGCCCGTTATCGCCGCTTCGCGGGTTTACGGCAAATGCCTCTGAAGCGGCGAAACACAAGGGGTTACCGGCAGTTAGGTAAGGGGTTCTTAATCTCTCTTTGCGAGTGTTCTGCGACTTCTTGGGGGAGGGATCGACCGCAGCGATCGCCCCGGATTTGAAGCCTGGCTGCCAGGCAAAGGTAGGACTGAGGCGATGGATGATCTGCTGAGTGAATTTCTGACCGAGACCAACGAAAGCCTTGCGGAGCTGGACGTCGAGCTGGTGAAGCTCGAGCAGAATCCCAACGACAAGGAGCTGCTTGGCAACATCTTCCGCTTGATGCACACGATCAAGGGAACCTGCGGATTTCTCGGCCTGCCCCGTCTCGAGAGTGTGGCGCACGCCGGCGAGAATGTGCTGGGCAAGGTGCGCGACGGCGAGTTGGAGGTCACGCCGGAGGCGGTGACCCTGATCCTCGAATGCCTCGACAACATCCGCGCTCTGCTGGAGCGCCTCGAGGCGACCGAGGCGGAGCCCGAGGGCGACGACTCCGACCTCATCGCCCGCCTCAATGTCTTTGCCGACGGCACCGGCGCTCCCGCCGCGGCGGCCCCCGCGCCGACGGTTGAGGAAGCCCCCAGCGGCAATCCCACCCTCGACGAGCTGGAGGCCGCCTTCGCCGCCGCCAAGGGCCCCGCCGAGTTGGCGGCCGAGAAGGCGGCCCAGGAAGCCGCCGAGCAAGCCGCCGAGACCAAAGCCGAGGCGGAGGTCGAGGGGGAGGTCGAGGCTGGGCCCGCTCCGGCGTCGAAGTCTGCCAAAACCGCGGCCAAGAGCGCTGAGAAAGCGAAGGCGGCGCAGCCGAAGAAGGCCGCCCCGGGGCCGGTCGAGGACGCCGACAAGGGCGATGCCAAGGGCTCGGTGGCCAATCAGTCGCTGCGCGTCAACGTGGACGTGCTCGAGAACCTCATGACCATGGTCTCGGAGCTGGTGCTGACCCGTAATCAGCTCCTGCAGATCCTGCGCAGCCAGAGCGAGAGCGAGTTCGCCGCGCCGCTGCAGCGCCTCAACCACGTGGTCTCCGAGCTGCAGGAAGGCGTGATGGCAACGCGCATGCAGCCGATCGGCAATGCCTGGGCCAAGCTGCCGCGCATCGTGCGCGACCTGGCCCACGAGCTGGACAAGAAGATCGACCTGGTGATGAAGGGCGCCGAGACCGAGCTCGACCGCCAGGTGTTGGAGCTGATCAAGGATCCGCTCACACATATGGTGCGCAACTCCGCCGACCACGGCCTCGAGATTCCGGCCGAGCGCGCCAAGGCCGGCAAGCCGGAGATCGGCACGGTGAGCCTGAACGCCTTCCACGAGGGTGGTCACATCATCATCGAGATCGCCGACGATGGCAAAGGCCTCTCGGTCGAGAGGATCAAGGCCAAGTGCCTGGAGAACGGTCTCGCCAGCGAGGCCGATCTCGAGGCCATGAGCGAGCAGCAGATTCAGCAGTTCATCTTCAAGGCCGGCTTCTCGACGGCGGCGGCGGTGACCTCGGTCTCGGGCCGCGGCGTCGGCATGGACGTGGTGCGCACCAACATCGAGAAGATCGGCGGCACCATCGAGCTGTCCTCGGTCGAGGGTCGCGGCACCAAGTTCGTCATCAAGATTCCGCTCACCCTCGCCATCGTCTCGGCGCTGATCGTCGAATGCGCTTCGGAGCGCTTCGCCATTCCGCAGCTTTCGGTGGTCGAGCTGGTGCGCGCCTCCGCCCACACCGAGCACACCATCGAGCGCATCAACGGCACGCCGGTGCTGCGCCTGCGCAACCGCCTGCTGCCGCTGGTCAACCTGCGCCACCTGCTGAAGCTGGACGACACCAGCGGTACCGCCCTGCGCCGCGGCGCCAAGGATAGCGCCGGCACCAAGGCCGCCGAGGCCGCCGAGGCCGCCGAGGCCGCCGAGGCTAAGGCCGCTGAGGCTAAAGTCAAGGAAGCGGCCACCGCCAAGGCCTCCAAGCTCGCCGACGATGAGGAGGTATTCATCGTTGTGGCGCAGATCGGCAACTACTCCATGGGCATCATCGTCGACCGCGTGTTCGACACCGAGGAAATTGTGGTGAAGCCGGTAGCGCCGATCCTGCGCAACATTCAGCTATTCTCCGGCAACACCATCCTCGGCGACGGCAGCGTGGTCATGATTCTCGACCCCAATGGCATTGCCGCCGCGACGGGCGAGATTTCGGTCGCGGAGGATGCCGAGGCTGACGCCAAGGGCCGCCACGCCGCGAGCAGCATCGACAGCATCGCCATGCTCATCTTCCGCGCGGTCGACAAGACCCCCAAGGCGGTGCCGCTGGCGCTGGTGGCACGCCTCGAGGAGATCGACCTCACCCAGGTCGAGTACTCGAACGGCCAGTACGTCGTGCAGTACCGTGGGCAGCTCATGCCGCTGGTCATGATGGACGTCGGCCAGAAGCTGGAGGCCGAAGGCCGTCAACCGGTTCTGGTGTTCGCCGACGGGCACCGCACTATGGGCCTTGTGGTCCAGGAGATCGTCGACATCATCGAGGAGCGCATGCACATCGAGCTGTCGTCGGAGCGCGAAGGCTTCATCGGCACCGCGGTCATCGGTGGCAAGGCGACCGACATCATCGACGCCGGCTACTTCCTGACCCAGGCTTTCCACGACTGGTTCGCGGCCGACCGCGACAGCATGGACAGCGAGCGCCGTGGCCGCCGCCTGCTGGTGGTCGACGACAGCCCGTTCTTCCGCAACCTGCTACAGCCACTCCTCACCGTCGCCGGCTACGACGTCGTCTGCGTCGAATCGGCGGATGCGGCGCTTGAGCTCTGCGATGCCGGCGAGGATTTCGACGTCATCATTTCGGACATCGAGATGCCGGGCATGAACGGCTTCGAGTTCGCGAGCAAGGTCACCAAGGAAAGCCGCTGGTCCAGCACGCCGATCGTGGCGCTGTCCAGCTTCTCGAACCCCAAAGATCTCGCGCGCGGCCGTGAGGCGGGCTTTCGCGACTATGTCGCCAAGACCGACCGCGATGCCCTGCTGAGCACGCTACACGACACCCTGGCTGAACTGAGAGGTGCGGCATGAGCAAGTCGAAGAAGGAAAGTGCCGGCGAGCGCGCCTCCGGGGCCGAGGCTTTCGCGGATACCGAGGACTTCGTCACCTTTACGATCGCCGAGCAGCTCTTCGGCATTCCGGTGCTGAAGGTGCAGGACGTCCTCAGCGGCCACAATATCACCCGCATTCCGCTCGCCCCGCCGGAGATTGCCGGCTCGCTGAACCTGCGCGGGCGCATCGTCACCGCGATGGACGTCCGCCTGCGCCTCGGCCTGCCGCCGCGCGAGTGCGGCAACTCGATGAGCATCGTCGCCGAGCACGAGGGCGAGCTGTACAGCCTGATGGTGGACTCGGTCGGCGAGGTGCTGGCGCTGAAGAGCTCGGATTGGGAGCGCAATCCGCCGACGCTCGACCCGAAGTTCCGCGAGTACTCGCTGGGCATCTACCGCCTGGACAATAAGCTGCTGGTGGTGCTCGACGTGAACCGCCTATTGGATTACAGCCGCGTCCAGGCCGCCTGAGCCGTTCGCGGGACCGCGGACGGCGCCCGGGCGCGGCGCGGCCTGAAAGCAACAGGGGTGCGGTCCGCAAGACCGGGAAGGAAGCTGGAGCTGGAACATGAAGTCTTGCCTGATCGTCGATGATTCGAAAGTTGTGCGCATGGTGGCGCGCAAGATTCTCGAAGGCCTCCGCTTTGACATCGATGAAGCCGAAGATGGCCAGAAGGCGATCGAGGCTTGCCAGCGTCACATGCCGGACGCCGTCCTGCTCGATTGGAACATGCCGGTGAAGAACGGACTCGAGTTCCTGCAGGAACTGCGGGCGATGCAGAACGGCAACCAGCCGATCGTCGTCTTCTGCACCACCGAGAACGACATGGAACACATCAAGACTGCGATCGAAGCCGGCGCTAACGAATACATTATGAAGCCCTTCGACAGTGACATCATCGAGTCGAAGTTCGTCCAGGTAGGTCTCATCTGATGTCGGAACCGAAGCCCGCCTCCAGCGGCACCGGCGGAAACGCTGGAGATCCTTACCGCGTCATGGTGGTCGATGACTCTGCGGTCATCCGCGGCCTGCTGACGCGCGCGCTGGAGCAGGATCCGACGATCAAGGTGGCGGCTTCGGTGGGCAACGGCGAGGCGGCCCTGAAGGCGCTCGATCGCCACGACATCGACGTCATCATTCTCGACATCGAAATGCCGGTGATGGACGGCCTGACGGCCCTGCCGAAGCTCCTGGCGGCGAAGCCGGGGGTCCAGGTCATCATGGCCTCGACCCTTACCCGCAAGAACGCCGAGGTCAGCCTGCGCGCGCTCCAGGCCGGTGCGGCCGACTATCTGCCGAAACCGTCCTCGACCAGCGAGCTTACCGGCGCCGACGTCTTCCGGCGCGAGTTGCTTGGGAAGGTCAAGGCGCTTGCCAAGGCGGCGCGGCCGACGCGCCCGGCGACGGCGCGCTCAAGCGACGTCGCGGTGCGAGTGCCACGCCCGTTGCGCCCGATCAGCCTGCGCAGGCCGTCGGCGGTCCTGCCGCGCGCCATTGCCATCGGCAGCTCGACCGGCGGGCCGCAAGCCTTGCTCGAGGTGCTGCGCGACCTGGCGAAGAGTGTGAAGCTGCCGATCCTCGTTACTCAGCACATGCCGGCAACTTTCACCACCCTGCTGGCCGAGCACATCGCGCGGGCCACCGGGATGCCCTGCGCCGAGGGCCGCGACGGCGAGGCGGTGGCCGCCGGCCGCATCTACCTGGCGCCCGGCAACTATCACATGACGGTGGAGGGCGCCGCCGCCGGCTGCGTCATCCGGCTGAACCAGAATCCGCCGGAGAACTTCTGCCGCCCTTCGGTGGACCCCATGCTGCGCAGCCTCGCGTCGTTCTATGGCGCTGCTCTGCTGACCATCATCCTGACGGGGATGGGCACCGACGGCCAGAAGGGCGCGGCCGAGGCCGTTGCGGCTGGCGGCACCGTCGTCGCACAGGATGAAGCCACCAGCGTCGTCTGGGGCATGCCGGGAGCCGTTGCCACCAGCGGGCTGTGCTCCGCGGTCCTCCCGCTTCGGGAGATCGGCCCCAGTGTGCGCAAGTTGGTTATGAGGTCAGCGGCATGAATGTGAATGACTTCGAATACATCGCGCAGTTGCTGTACCAGCGCTCCGGCCTCGTGATCACCCAGGAGAAAGCCTATCTTCTGGAGAGCCGCCTGAACCCTGTGGCGCGCAAGTGGGACCTCGACGGCGTCGATGCGCTGATTGCCGCCCTGCGGTCGAAGAAGGACGAGCGCCTGGCGGTCGACGTCACCGACGCGATGACCACCAACGAGTCGTTCTTTTTCCGCGATAACCGGCCGTTCGAGCAGTTCAAGAATGTCGTGCTGCCGCACCTGCTGGAGGCGCGCGCCGGCCGCAAGCAGATCCGCATCTGGAGCGCCGCCTGCTCGAGCGGGCAGGAGCCTTATACCCTTGCCATGATGCTGAAGGACGACGCCGCGCGCCTGGCCGGCTGGCGCATCGAGATCGTCGCCACCGACCTGTCGACCGAAATCCTGAAGAAGGCACAGGAAGGCCTCTACTCGCAGTTCGAGGTGCAGCGCGGCCTGCCGATCACTCTGCTGATGAAGCATTTCTCCCAGGAAGGCGAGAAGTGGCGCATCAGCGAGGAAATCCGCCGCATGGTCACCTACAAGCCGTTCAATCTGCTCGACAATCCGTCGGTGCTCGGGCAGTTCGACGTGGTGTTCTGCCGCAACGTGCTGATCTACTTCGACCAGGCCACCAAGGGCCAGGTGCTGGGTCGCGTTGCTCAGATCATGCCGGCCGACGGCTTCCTCTATCTCGGCGGTGCCGAGACTGTGCTCGGTATCTCCGATGCTTTCGAGATGGTTCCGGGGCAGCGCGGCGTCTATCGCCTGACCACCGGCGGCGCGGCGCTCGCCCGCAAGGCGGGCTGAACCGGCGCGCCCGCCCTACAGGAGCGCACGAGAAAAAGGCCGCTGTCCTTGAATGGACAGCGGCCTTTTCTCAGGTCGGCTTTTGGGGTCGGGACCGGCGGGGGGAAGGCCGCGGTCAGGCGTTGGCGACGTGACGAGTCGGCTGGGCGCCGTCGGCGCTGACCGGGTCGCGCAGCACGTAGCCGCGGCCCCACACGGTCTCGATGTAGTTGTCGCCGCCGGTCGCGGTGGCCAGCTTCTTGCGGAGCTTGCAGACGAAGACGTCGATGATCTTCAGCTCCGGCTCGTCCATGCCGCCGTAGAGGTGGTTGAGGAACATCTCCTTGGTCAGCGTGGTGCCCTTGCGCAGCGACAGCAGCTCCAGGATGCCGTATTCCTTGCCGGTCAGGTGCAGGGGCTGGCCCTCCACCTCGACGGTCCGGGTATCCAGGTTGACGGTCAGCTTGCCGGTCCCGATGACCGAGTCCGAATGGCCCTTGGAGCGGCGCACGATCGCCTGGATGCGGGCGACCAGCTCGCGCTTGTCGAAGGGCTTCGTCAGGTAGTCGTCGGCGCCGACGCCGAGGCCCTTGATCTTATCGTCGAGGCCGCTGAGGCCGGACAGAATCAGGATCGGGGTCTTGACCCGCGCCGCCCTCAGGCGCCGCAGAACCTCGTAGCCGTCCATGTCGGGCAGCATGAGATCCAGGATGATGATGTCGTAATCGTAGAGCTTCCCGATCTCAAGGCCGTCTTCGCCCATATCGGTCGTGTCGCACACATAGCCCTCCGAGCGGAGCATCATCTCGATGCCCTGGGCAGTGGCGGTATCGTCCTCGACAAGCAGAACTCTCATGGTGTGACCTGATGCCTTAATGGTTCCCCTGGGTTTGATTATTAACCAATTTGCCAAAGCAATGTTAATAAATTCTTACTGACGTTAATTAACTTCCGGTGGGGCTAGGGTCCTGGTCGGAAAGCTTTTTTCTGGCCCCGGATGCCTGCGGTTTTCCGCAGTTTTACCCAAACTTAAACCCGATGCCGGAGACTGCCTCTGCTTAAGGGCGATATCCACCGCCCGCCAAGGAAGGCCGAGGGCGATACCAGGAATGGTTGCTTCCACCTTAATCAAAGAAATCGGCCAGCTTGCGGACTACCGCCTGTACGGTCGCGTCGCCGGCGTGCTCGGCATGCTGGTCGAAGTCGTCGGCCTCGAGCAGGCGCTGTCGATCGGCTCGCGCTGCGCCATCCATGCTCAGGGCCGTCGTCCCCAGGAAAATCGGCGCGTCATCTGCGAGGTCATCGGCTTTCGCCAGCGCCGCGCGCTGTTGCTGCCCTTCGGCTCGCTGGAGGGCGTCGGCCTCGGCTGCAAAGCCGAGGTGATGGAGAGCGAGCCGCTGGTGCGCCCGTCCAATGCCTGGCTCGGCCGCGTCATCAACGCGCTGGGCGAGCCGGTCGACGGCAAGGGCCCGTTGCCGGACGGCAACCTGTCCTATGCCCTGCGCGCCTCGCCGCCGCCGGCCCACAGCCGCCGGCGTGTCGGCGGCAAGATCGATCTCGGCGTGCGCGCCATCAACACCTTCCTGTCCTGCTGCAACGGGCAGCGCATGGGCATCTTCGCCGGCTCGGGCGTCGGCAAGTCGGTGCTGCTCTCGATGCTGTCGCGTTACGCCGAGGCCGACGTGAACGTCATTGGCCTGATCGGCGAGCGCGGCCGCGAGGTGCAGGAGTGGCTGGAGGACGACCTCGGGCCGGAGGGCCTTGCCCGCTCGGTGGTGGTCGTCGCCACTTCCGACGAGCCGCCGCTGATGCGCCGCCAGGCTGCCTATCTGACCCTGGCGCTCAGCGAATTCTTCCGCGACCAGGGCCGTGATGTGCTCTGCCTGATGGATTCCGTCACCCGCTTCGCCATGGCGCTGCGCGAGATCGGCCTGTCGGCCGGCGAGCCGCCGGCGAGCAAGGGCTACACGCCCTCGGTGTTCGCCGAGTTGCCGCGCCTGCTGGAGCGCGCGGGGCCGGGCGTCGACGCCGGCTCGGTGACCGGCCTCTTCACCGTGCTGGTGGAGGGCGACGACCACAACGAGCCGATCGCCGACGCCGTGCGCGGCATCCTCGACGGCCACATCGTGCTGGAGCGTCAGGTTGCCGAGCGCAACCGCTACCCGGCGATCAACCTGCTGCGCAGCGTCTCGCGCACAATGCCGGACTGCAACAGCGAGGCGGAGAACTTCCTAGTGAACCGCGCGCGCGGCCTGCTCGCCACCTATGAGAACATGGCCGAGCTGATCCGCATCGGCGCCTACAAGCAGGGCAGCGATCCGGCAGTCGACGAGGCGATCCGCTATTACGATGCTCTCGAGGCTTTCCTCGGCCAGCGCAAGAACGAGGTGAGCGACCTCGCCGCGGGCTACAGCGAGCTGGCGGCCCTGCTGGGCCTGCCGGACCCGGCGACCACGGCAAGCGTCGAAGAGGCACCCGCCGCAGAAGCGGCGCCCGACGTGGCGCCTCCGGCGCCGACGGACGCGCGCAAGTTCGATGAGCGCCGCGAGCGCATGGCCGAGGCGCTCAATCTGCGCCAGGCCAAGGCGACGCATTAGCGAGCGCGGCTGCGGACGGCGAGCGCCGCCCCGTGCCGCCCAATGACTAGGTTTTGGTAGGAGTTCTTTAGCGTTGACTGCTCTTGAACAATTGGTGCGGCTGCACCGCTGGACCCTCGACGAGAAGCGTCAGAAGCTGGCCGAGCTGGAACGGTTCCGGGCCAAGCTGCTCGATAACATCGAGTCCCTGGAGGCCGAGCTCGCGCGTGAGCAGGAGACGGCCGACCGCTCTCCGGTCACCAGCATCTCGCTGCCCGCCTTCATCAAGGCCACGCTCGACCGGCGCCGCAAGATCGAGGGTTCCGTCGCCGAGGTCGACCGCTCGATCGCCGCCGCGCGCGAGGAGATCTCGCTGGCCTTCCAGGAATTCAAGAAGTACGAGACGGCGCACGGCAATCACCTGCGCCGCGAGGCCCGCAAGCAGTCGCGCCGCGAGCAGATGGTCTCCGACGAGCTCGGCATCGAGCTGCACCGCCGCCAGGCCGTCGGCCAGCGCTGAACCGGCGCGATCTTCGTTCCTGGAGGCTACGCTCTGAAACCGTCGTGCGGCGGCGCGGCCGAGCGCGCGGCCAGGAGCTGCAGCCAGTCCTGCGAGGTCTGGAATACCAGTCGCCCGCTATAGCCGGCGATGGCGTTGGTCTCCTCGAAGAGCGCCAGGAGGTCGCCGCGCGCCAGCGCCGGCAGGGCGCGGCGGCTGCGCAGCACGAGGTCGAAGAGACGGCCCCGCACCAGCCCGTCGAGCTGCAGCTCGCCGTGGTGCTTCAGCTCCAGCTCCAGCACGAAGCGCGTGGCCTTGTCGCCGTCGCCGCCGCGCCGCCCGCTTTGTTCCTGGTGACGGAAGAAGCAGCGCAGCTCGCGCAGTCCTTCCTCGCTCCACAGCGGCAGGTTCACGAAGCGCCACTCGCCGGCTGGTGTGTCGATGCTGCGGGTGAGGGCGGCGAGCTCGCGGCCCAGCCGCTCGGTGAGTCCGCCCGGGGGCTCGCCCCGGTCGCTCCGCTCGGCGCTGCCGCCGGCCTGCGCCAGCCACCCCGCGATGTTGCCCTGGTTGAGCGCGGCGAGGAAGAACAGCATGCCGGAGGCGAGGCGCGGGCCGACCTGGGGCAGCGCACGGGCCACCGCCTCGGCCTGCGCGGCGGGCAGGCCATGGAACAGCGTCTCCTCGATGCCATCGAGGCTCGGCCAGGCGGCGGCCAGCGCCGGCGCGCCGCGCGGCGGCAGCACGATCTCCAGGGCCAGGCTGGTCC
>DATCXZ010000207.1:0-4226 GCA_036570545.1 Kiloniellaceae bacterium | reverse complement strand
GCGCGCCGTCCGCCGCCTCGCCCGCGAGCGCGGTCTTGGCAATGTCGCCTGCGCCGTCGTGCAGGGCGACGACGTCAGCGAGGTTCTGCGCGGGCGGCCGGACCTCCCGCTCATGGAGTCCGGGGAGCCGTTGGAATCGATCCTGCCGGCCATGACCTCGGCCAACGCCTATCTGGGCGCCGATCTCATCTGCCGCGCGCTGGAGACCAAGGCCGCCGTGGTGATTACCGGCCGGGTCGGCGACCCCTCGCTGTTCCTCGCGCCGGCGCTGCATCACTTCGGCTGGTCCTACGACGACAGCGACAAGCTGGCCGTGGGATCGCTGGCCGGACACCTGCTCGAGTGCTCGACTCAGGTGACCGGCGGCTGTTTCGCCGATCCCGGCCGCAAGGAGGTGACGGGACTCGACGACCTCGGCAATCCTATCGCCGAGATCGACGCCGACGGCGGCCTGGTGATCACCAAGCTGGCGAGAACCGGCGGGCGCGTCGACCGTGCCACCTGCACCGAGCAGCTACTCTATGAGATGCACGATCCGGCGCGCTACATCACGCCGGACTGCGTGCTCGACGTGACCGGTGTCACCCTGGAGGAGACCGGCCCCAACCGCGTGCGCGCGGCCGGCGCGAGGGCGCTTCCGCGCACGCCGAGCTACAAGGTGACGGTCGGCTACTTCGACGGCTACATCGGCGAAGGCCAGGTGAGCTACGCCGGGATCAACGCCGTCGGCCGCGCCAGGCTGGCGGCCGAGGTGGTGAAGGCGCGTCTCCAGCGCAGCGGCTTCCACTACTCCGAGTTGCGCACCGACCTCATCGGCATGTCCAGCCTGCACGGTTCGCAGGACCACTACCCGGAGCCCTACGAGGTGCGCCTGCGCATCGCCGCGCGCTGCGCCGACCGCCGCGCGGCCGAGGCGGTCGGCTTCGAGGTGCGCGCCATGCACGTGAACGGCCCGGCCGGCGGCGGCGGCGGATCGGATCCCTCGGTGGGCGAGATACTCGCCGTGCAGTCGCTGCTTCTGCCGCGCGAACTGGTGCGCCCCGAAGTCTTCGTCGAGGACGCCGCCTGATGCCGCGCGTCTACGATCTGGGCCACAGCCGTGCCGGCGACAAGGGCAACACCTCCAATGTGTCGGTCATCGCCTACGACGAAACCGCCTGGCACATCCTGCGGCGTCATCTGACCGCCGAGCGGGTGCTGGCCGCCTACGCCCATCTCGGCGCCGGCCCGGTGACCCGCTACGAGCTGCCGCTGCTGCGGGCGCTGAACTTCGTCATCGAGAACGCGCTGGGCGGCGGCGTCACCCGCTCCTTGGCGCAGGACATGCACGGCAAGAGCCTCAGCACCCTCATCCTCACCATCGAGATGCCGGAGGCTTCCTAGAGCAGATCAGGGTCGGATGGAATCGCCAGCGGCGATCCACCGACCCTGTGAATCTGCTCTACCTTTTTGAAGTAGATCGGATCGTTGTCAGGTGGAACCGCGGCGCGGTTCCACCTGACAACGATCCGATCTAGCCTCCACCCGATGCGGACAGGCGCCCGACAACCATTACCCGAGCGGTATTGATACCGCGAGAGCCGGCCTTGACTGTCAAGCCTGTACAAATCGAGACGTTTGTGTGATCTGTTGAGCCGGTCTTTTCCCAAAGAGCACGGTTTGGTCGGTTGGCATCGTCAGAAGAAAATCGCGAGAGTCGGTACGTCAGCGATCTCAAGCGTTTCGGTTACGGGCAGTCTCTGTTCTTCGGCCTTCGCAAGACCATCGTTCCCCTCGGGCTCTCCGTTGTCTTCCTGGCGGTCGTAGGGACCTCGGTCGCCGGATACCAAAGCACGATCAGTGGAGACTGGTTGACCGTCGCCATCGCCGCGGTGGTCGGCGGCTACATGGCCCTGAACATCGGCGCGAACGATGTCGCGAACAATATGGGTCCCGCTGTTGGCGGCAAGGTTCTGACCGTCACGGCGGCCGTGCTGATAGCCGCGGTTTGCGAGGCTGCCGGCGCGCTTTTCGCGGGCGGGGATGTCGTCGAGACCATCTCCAAGGGCATAATCTCGCCGGGCTCGGAGGTCAGCGTAACGGCCTTTCGCGACCTGATGCTCAGCGCGCTCTTCGCTGCGGCCCTGTGGATCAACCTCGCAACCCTGCTGAACGCGCCGGTCTCGACGACGCATTCGATCGTCGGTGGCGTTCTCGGCGCCGGCATCACGGTGGCGGGCTTCGGGCTGGTCGACTGGGAGACCATGGCGGCGATCGTCGCCAGTTGGATCGTCTCGCCCGTCTTCGGCGCGGGCTTTGCAGCCCTGATGCTGTATTTCATCAAGACGAAGATCCTCTATGCCGAGGACCGGCTCGCGGCCGCGAACAAGTGGGTGCCCGTGCTCATCGCGTTGATGGCGGGCGCGTTCATGGCGTACATGTCGCTGAAGGGGCTGAGGCAGATCTGGCGTCCGAGCATGCCGGAGATCGCCTTCTTCTCGGGCCTGGCCTTCGCCTTGGCTTACGCCCTGTCGCGTCCATATATCGCCGCCCGCGTTCGCCTGCTCGCAAACAGGCGGTACGACATCAACTCGCTATTTAACCTGCCGCTGATTGCCGGCGCCGCCTTGCTGTCTTTCGCCCACGGCGCGAACGATGTCGCGAACGCCGTTGGGCCGCTTGCCGCAATCGTGTCGACGGTCCAGCACCAGTCCGCCATAGCCGATGAGGTCGCGATCCCGCTGTGGGTCATGGCTGTCGGCGCCGTCGGAATCTCCCTCGGCCTCGGCCTCTTCGGGCCACGGCTGATGACCGTCGTCGGAGAAAGGATCACGCGGCTGAACTCGCCGCGGGCCTACTGCGTCGCCCTGTCGGCAGCGGTGACGGTGCTGATCGCGACGACACTGGGGCTTCCCGTAAGCTCGACGCACATAGCGGTAGGGGCCGTGTTCGGCGTGGGATTTCTGCGCGAGTTCCTGGAAAACCCGAACAAGCGGAAGCTCAGGCCGGGGCACAAGCTCAACGCAACCGCCGAAGACGCATTCAACAGCCGCGGCTTTCGTTCGGTGCGACGGCTCGTGCGGCGACGCTTCGTCTTCTCCATCGCCTCGGCTTGGGTGATCACCGTGCCGGCGTCAGCTCTTCTGGCTGGCTTGATCTATACTGGCCTACAGCTTCTATGATCCAAGGCCGCAAGTCCTCGAACTGCTTGATCAGCGGCAACAGATCCTCGCGGTAGGCGACGCGCGGCGCATCCTCGATCAGCGCCCAATGCCGCTGGCGGCGATCCTTTTCAGGCCATTCGTCGAATTGCTCGGTCACGAGGAAGGGGTAGTAGGTGACGGGCACCACACGCTTGCCCGTTGCCGTCTGCTTGGTCACAAGCACCGTGATCGGGAAGTCATCAAGAACGACACCCTTCACGCCGGCTTCCTCGAAACCCTCACGATGGCAGGTTTCGACGTGCGTCTCGCCCGGCTTCTTGGTTCCTTTGGGCAGGATCCACCTCCCACGGGTTTGCGAGGTGACGAAGAGGATCGCCACCGCCGTATCTCGGGTGTCGAATGGGATTATGCCAACGCGATGCATCTGACACCCTTGGTCCGCGGCGATTCGAACCCGCCCTGTGGAGGCGGCAACGATGAGGCGTGGTGGGCCCGGCAGGATTCGAACCTGCGACAACGCCGTTATGAGCGGCGAGTTCTGACCGCTGAACTACGGGCCCCAACGCAACATCCGGCGCCATTCTGCCGCGCAGACACGACAGATCAAGCGAATTGGAAGGTCGCAGGAAAGGCGCGCTTACCGCGCGACCTGGCGCAGCTCCGGCAGGCCGTCGGTCTTCGGGTAGATGAACCCATAGGCGGCGTAGCGGTGCGCGCCGTAGACGCGCCCGGGGGTATACCACACGCGCACGGCGGACCAGTCATTGTTCTTGGAGACGTCGCGCACCGGCGTATAGCGGTGAATCCGGCCGCCGTTCAGCCAGTTGGCCTGGTGCACGATGATCTCCCGGCTGCTGCGCACCTCGGCAACGACCGCCAGGTGGCCGCGGCGCAGCCTGCCGGTCTTGCCGAGAACCAGCACCGCCCCGGCGCGCGGGGTCTTGCCCTTGGCGTAGCGGCCGTCGGCCTGCTTCCACCAGGTCCAGGCGTCGCCCCGCAGGGCGATGCCGGAAACCTTTCGGGCATAGGGCACGCACTGCAGCGGCCGCGCGGGCGCGAGGATCGCCGGGCGTGCCCGCGGCA
>DATCXZ010000206.1:0-4299 GCA_036570545.1 Kiloniellaceae bacterium | reverse complement strand
GCCGCGCATCGCCGCCGTCGTGCTGGCCGCCGGCCAGTCGCGCCGCATGGGCAACGTGAACAAGCTGCTGGCAGCCGTCGACGGCAAGCCGATGGTGAACCACGTGGTGGAGAGCCTGATGGCCTCGCAGGCGCAGTCGCTGGTGGTCGTCACCGGCCACGACTATGCCGCGGTGGAAGCGGCGCTGCCCCCAAGCTCAGGCAAGGGGCGGGGCTTCACCGTCACCCACAATCCCGACTACACCAGCGGCCTCGCCTCCTCGCTGCGCCGTGGCCTCGCCGCGCTGCCGGACAACATCGACGGCGTGCTGGTCTGCCTCGGCGACATGCCGCGCCTCTCGCCCGCCATCGTCGACCGCCTCATCGCCGCTTTCAACCCGGTCGAGGGCCGTGCCATCTGCGTGCCGACCTGGCAGGGCAAGCGCGGCAACCCCGTGCTCTTCGCGCGGCGCTTCTTCGCCGAGATGCAGGAGGTCGCCGGCGACACCGGCGCCCGCGCGCTCATCGGCGAGCACGCCGAGGTGGTCGCCGAGGTGGCGATGGACGACAACGCCGTGCTGCTCGACATCGACACGCCGGAGGCGCTGGCGGCGCTGGGTGGCGGGTCGGGATAGATACCCTGCGCAACCCCGGTGATGACAAGCTGCCTGGAGCAGTCGCACATCGCCAAAGCGCCTGGCGCGATCATCCAGGTTGGCCTGAGCAAATGGTGAGGCACCGGCAAGTCACTTGCAATGCATGCAGCAACCTGGGGTCACCTTGACCTCTACGCCAAGGAATTCAAATACCGGTTCAAACGTCGGAACCGTGCCGAGACGATGCTTTCGAAGCTTCTTTCGACGTTTGAGAAGCCAGGTACTTAAGGACCAATTCGGAGATGTCCGCCGCGAAAGGTCGGCGGGCGCTGGAAGGATGCGCGCAGTTCGCCGCACTACTGGGCCGCGACGGCGCGTTCTAGATCGTCGATGACAATCTTCTTCATCTCGAACATGGCGCGCATTGCCGCGGCGGCAACCTCGCGATCGGCGCCCGTCACCAGCTCGAGGAGTCGCTTCGGCGTAATCTGCCAAGCAAGCCCATAGCGGTCCTTGAGCCAGCCGCAGGGGGCTTCGGTGCCCCCTTCGGTGAGCCGGCTCCAGAGCGTGTCGACCTCTTCCTGCGTATCGCATTCGACCAAGAGCGAGACGGACAGGTTGAAGGGTTCGTCCGGGCCGCCGTTCAAGGCGTAGAACCGCTGTCCGGCAAGGTCGAAGGTGACGATCATGACCGATCCTTCCTTGTCAGGATTGGCGGCGGTGTAGTGGGCGACGTCCACCACGCGGCTGTCGTCGAAGATAGACGTGTAGAAGCGCGCAGCCTCCTCTGCCTGGTCGTTGAACCACAGGAAGGGGGTGATCTTCTGCCTGATCGTCGGCATCGCGCTTCTCCTTGTGCCTTGAACGTGTTGCAGCGGGCCGGCTCGGATCGGCGCGCGCCCACCGTCGATCTTGATGACAGCAGCGCGGCAAGCGCAACCCTGAAGAGATACCGGGTCACAGAAATCACCCAGCCACCGATCCGTTTCGCAGGCACGAAGTAGCCGACAGCGTCACCGCGCGCGGATGAAATCCAGCACCTCTCGCACGACGTCGGGATAGCTCAGGATGTCGGTGTGCAGCGCCTCGTCGTGCCAGATGGCGCGCTTTGGCTCCGCCGCCGCCTCGAACAGCTTCCTGCCGAAGCGGATCGGCACCACCGGGTCGCGCTCGCCGTGCAGGATCAGCACCGGCGCGCCCACCTCGGCGATGCGCGCGAGCGAGTCCCAGGGATCGCGAATCAGCAGGCGCACCGGCAGGTACCAGTAGTGCGCCTGCGCCACGTCGGCGATGGAACTCGGCGGCGCTTCCAGCACCAGCGCCGAGGGCGGCCGCTCGCTCGCTATCTTCACGGCGACGGCGGTGCCGAGGGATTCGCCATAGTAGACCAGGCGCTCGCGGCCATAGCCCTCGGCCGCGGCCCAGTCGAGCAGCGAGCGGGCATCGGCGGTGAGGCCAGGCTCGCTCGGCTTGCCGGGGTTGCCGCTGTAGCCGCGATAACCGGCCGCCAGCAGGCCGAAGCCGGCCTCGACGAAAGGCCGCATCTTCAGGAAGGCATTGCCGAGGTCGCTGCCGTTGCCGTGAAAGAACACCACCAGCGGCTCCCGCTCGCCGGCGGGCGGGTGGTACCAGTGGGTGATCCTGAGGCCCGGCTCGGGCTCCGTCACGATGGCGCGCAGCTCCGCCAACCCCTGGTCGGCGATCTGCGGCGCGATCGCAGCCGCGGGATAGATGAGGCTGCGCTGGGCGAGGAACATGAGCAGGGTCACGAGGACGTAGACCGCAACCAGCGCCCAAAGCCATGTCATCAGAAACGTCCTCATGCTCCTTCCGCCCGACCGTCGCGGGCTTCCCCGCGGAGCGTCAGCGGCCGTCGACATCGTGCGTCCGTCGAGACGCCCGGCCGGACTGGCGTCCGGCCAGGCTCCTCAGGATGAGGTAGATTTTTGGTTCCCCAAAAAGAAAGTCCTCATGCTGAGGAGCCCGCGTCAGCGGGCGTCTCGAAGCACGCACACTGAAAGCCCCGCCCTCACTCCCACTCGGTGGCGCCGGCGGGAAAATCGCTGCGCTGCGGGCGCACCACGCAGAAGCGCTGGCCGCTCGGCGCCTCCATGACCCACCAGCGCTTCACCTGGGCGACGCGCTTGGCGCCGAGCGCCTCCAGGCGCTTCACCTCCGCCTCGACGTCGTCGGTCTCGATGTCGAGATGCACGCGGCTCTCGTGCTCGACCTGCTGCACCAGCACCTTCGGCTGGTCCGCCGGGCCGGTGACGTCGCGGTAGCGGTCGGAGCCGTTGGGGGTGCTGACCGACATACCGAGGGCGGCGCCCCAGAAGGCGGCTTCCTTATCGAGATCGTCGGTGCGGGAATCGATGACGACGGCGGCGAGGCGACTGCGATGCATAGGGTAACTCCTGAACTGTCTGTCGACTCAGTTGGCGTAGCTGCGATCTTCCGCGTCCAGCAGTCGCTTAAGCGCGGCGAAGTGGGCGTCGGCGTAGTGCTGCTGCTTGCCGTCATCCTTGAAGGTAGCACCGGCGATGTTGTCGCTGACCCGGCGCAGCGGCCGGCCGGTGGACTGGGCGAGCACCTGCACCTGGCAGGCGCGCTCCAGGTAGTAGAGATCCTCGAAGGCGCGCGCGATGTTGGGACCGACCACCACGACCCCGTGGTTGGCAAGGAACAGCACCCGCTTGGCGCCGAGAGCGCGGGCCATGCGCGCGCCCTCCTCCAGGTCGCTGGCGAGGCCGTTGTAGCTGCCGTCATAGGCGACGTCGTTGTAGTAGCGCAGCGCGTTCTGGCTGATCGGCTCCAGCGGCGTGTCCTCCAGCGACGTCAGCGCCGTGGCATAGGGCATGTGGGTGTGCAGCACGCAGGCCGCCCGCGGATGCTCGCGGTGGATGCGCGAGTGGATGCAGAAGGCGGTGGTCTCCAACTCCCCGTCGCCCTCCAGCACGCGCCCGTCGAAGTCCACCAGCAGCAGGTCGCTGGCGCTGAGCTGCGACCAGTGCTTGCCGAAGGGGTTGACCAGGAAGGCGTCCGGCCGCTCCGGCGGCGCGAAGCTGAAGTGGTTGCAGATGCCCTCGTTGAGATCGAAGCGGGCCGCCAGGCGCAGCGCCGCAGCCAAATCGATCCGCGCCCGGGTCAGCGAGTCGTCCATTCATCTTTCTCCCAGCAATTGCGCCGGGATCATAGCGGCAGCACCCGGGGTCAGGCCAGCCCCGGCGGCAGGACATTTGTGGCGCTCTATATTCACCTGTCATCCCGGCCAAGCGACCGCAGGGAGCGCGAGCCGGGAACCATGGATGGGCCAGACACCAAGCGGCACCATAGGCCCCTGGCTCGCGCTCGCGTTGCTCGCTTGGCCGGGGTGACAGGATAGGGGTCGGTGGGGGGTGGCGGCGGGGCGGCCGGCGGCCTAGACTGCGCCCAAATTGCGCATACGCTTGATGTGGGAGCTAACGATGGACGTGCGTGCGGCAGTGGCGGTGGCGGCGGGCAAGCCGCTGGAGGTGACGACGGTGCAACTCGAGGGCCCGAAGGAGGGCGAGGTGCTGGTCGAGGTGAAGGCGACGGGGATCTGCCACACCGATGCCTTCACGCTGTCGGGCGACGACCCGGAGGGGGAGTTCCCGGCGATCCTCGGCCACGAGGGCGCCGGGGTGGTGGTCGAGATCGGGCCGGGGGTCAAGTCGCTGAAGCAGGGCGACCACGTGATCCCGCTC
>DATCXZ010000205.1:0-4496 GCA_036570545.1 Kiloniellaceae bacterium | reverse complement strand
GGGCCAAGGCCTGGGTGCGCGGATCGCCGAGGCTGCACCGGACGGGGTTGTCCGCCGGCAAGCGCGCGCGGGTGATGCCTTCGGCCACCATCCTGCAGTCGGCCAGCACGGTCGCGCCCGCCTGCAGCGCCGCGCGCCCGGCGCCGACGAGATCGCCCCCGCAGGCGAGATCGGGCGCGATCTCCGGCATGCCGCAGGCATGGACCACGCGCAGCGCGATCTCACCGACGTCGGCCGGCAGGCCGGCAAGATCGGTCTCGGCGCGCACGATCTCGAAGGAGCGCCTGGCGATCTCCTGGGGATCGCGGAGGTAGTCGTCGAGGGTGGCGGTCATGCGCGGTTGCTTCCGCTACGCACGACTCCGGCCATCTCTCCGATCGTCATGCTCGGGCTTGACCCGAGCATCCAGGGCAAGCGCCCCGTCGCTCGCCCCTGGACCTTCGGCTCAAGGCCGAGGGTGACGAGAAGTGTGGGCGGGCTCGTCGTTGCCACACCGGGTCCCGGGGACAAGCCCCGGGACGACGGCGATGTCCGTTTACTAAGCATCACGCCGACTTCTTCTTCATGCTGACCGGGCCGTGCGGGTGGTCGGCATGGGGATAGGGATGGTGGTGATGACCGTGGTCGTGGGAGCCATGGGCATGATCGTGGTCGTGGTCATGGTGATGCCCGTGCCCGTGATCATGATGATCGTGGTCATGGTGATGGTGATGGCCGGCAGCGCCGGTGCCGATGCCTTCGACGTGGTGGTGGTGGCTCTCCTGGGCGAGGCCGACCTCGGCCTCGAAGCCCAGCACCTGCTCGCGATACTTGCAGAGCTTGCAGTTCATCAGGTTCTCGCCGTCGAGGATCTCCTGCACGCGCTCGGCAAAGGCGTCCAGCACGGCGGGGTGGTCGTTCAGATAGCCCGCCTTCACGAACTCGATCTCCGGGTGGCGGGCGGCGACGACATCGGTGTAGTCGTAGATGCGCTGCACCAGGATGCCGGTGAAGAGGAAATAGGGGAACACGACGAGGCGCTTGTAGCCGAGCCGCGCCGCATGCTCGAGCCCGGGCTCGACCAGCGGAAAGGTGACGCCGGAGTAGCAGGTCTCGCCCCAGCCGAAGCCGAAGCCCTCCCACAGCAGGCGCATGACCTTGGCGATGTTGGAATTGGCGTCGGGGTCCGAGGCGCCGCGACCAACCACCACCAGCAGGGTCTCGTGGCGCGGCACGTCACCGCCGGCGGCGGCTAGCGCTTCCTCGATGCGGGCGGCGGCAGCCTTCAGCAGCTTGGGATCGATGGCCAGCTCGCGGCCGTAGTCGATCGTCATCTCCGGATGCTGCGCCTGGTAGGTGTTCAGCACCGAAGGAATGTCGTTCTTGGCGTGGCCGGCGGCGAACAGCATGCCCGGCACGGCGAGGCAGCGCGTCACGCCCCCGGCGCGCAGCTTGTCGAGACCCTCGCGGATGATCGGCGTGGCGAATTCCAGGAAGCCGCTCTCCACCGGGTACTGCGGCAGGCGGGCGCGGATGCCGCGGGCGACGGCCTCGAACTCGCTGACCGCTCCCTCGTCGCGACTGCCGTGCCCGCAGACCATGACACCGATCTTCTCCATCATCTTCTCCTAAAGCGCCTGCTTTGCGCGTTGTTGTCCGGGCCTTGCCAAGTCCGGGATGCCTCCTGCGATCGTCAGGATACGGTCGAGATCGAGGTGCGCCTCCAGATGGGCCGCCAGGGCGTCGAGCGTCGCCTCCACCTGCGCGTCATAAGACCGGCCGGAGGCGGCGCGCGCTTTCAGGCGGCCAAGGAAGGCGGCGCGGAAGGCGTCGGCGGCAAAGAGGCCGTGCAGGTAGCAGCCCGCCGCCTTGCCGTCGGCGGAGACGGCCCCCTCGCGGCGACCGCCCCTCAAACCGTTGTCCAGCTCGAGGAAGGGCCGCGCCAGCCCCGGCCCTTCGGTGACACCGACATGCATCTCAAAGCCGCGCACAGCGGCGCCGCTTTCAAGGTGCGTGCCCTGCACCTCCTGCAGCGTCTTTCCGCCCGTCAGCACGGTCTCGATGTCGAGCAGGCCGAGCCCGTCGGCGGCAGCACCCGCGGGCCCCTCGATGCCCTGGGGATCGCCGATGCGGCGGCCGAGCATCTGATAGCCGCCGCAGAGTCCGAGCACGCGCCCGCCGCGGCGCAGGTGCGCAGCGAGGTCGATGTCCCAGCCCTGCTCGCGCAGGAAGGCGAGGTCGGCCAGCGTCGCCTTGGAGCCGGGCAGGACGACGAGATCGGCATCGCCGGGCAGCGCACGCCCGGGCTCGACAAAATCGACGGCGACATCGGGCTCGGCGATGAGCGGGTCGAGGTCGTCGAAGTTGGCGATGCGCGCGAGCTGCGGCACCGCCACCTTGATGGCGCGGCCTTCGGCGGCGGTGCTGCGCGACAGCGCCACGGCATCCTCTGCCGGCAGCTTGCCGGCGTCGGGAAAGAACGGCACCACGCCCAGCGCCGGCCAGCCGGTGCGCGCCGTGACGATTGCGAGGCCGTCGTCGAAGAGGCTGGCGTCGCCGCGGAACTTGTTCACCACGTAGCCGGCGACGCGGCGCGCCTCGGCCTCGCCCAGGACCGCATGGCTGCCGACGAGGGAGGCGATGACGCCGCCGCGGTCGATGTCGGCGATCAGCACCACCGGCAGATCGGCGGCTTCGGCGAAGCCCATGTTGGCGATGTCGCCGGCGCGAAGATTGACCTCCGCGGGGCTGCCGGCGCCCTCCACGACGATCAAATCCGCTCCCGCGGAAAGGCGGGCAAAGCTCTCCAGCACCCGCGGCAGCAGTTGCCCTTTCATCGCCTGGTATTCGCGCGCCTTGGCGTTGCCCACCACGCGGCCCTGCACCACCACCTGGGCGCCTACCTCGCTCTGCGGCTTCAGCAGCACCGGGTTCATATCGGTCGTGGGAGCGATCCCGCAGGCGCGCGCCTGCAGCGCCTGGGCGCGACCGATCTCGCCGCCGTCCGCCGTCACCGCCGCGTTGTTCGACATGTTCTGCGGCTTGAACGGCCTGACCGCGAGGCCGCGCCGCGCGAAGGCGCGGCAGAGTCCGGCCGCCAGCAGCGACTTGCCGACGTCGGATCCGGTGCCCTGCAGCATGATGGCCGGTGCCAAGGTCAAGGCTCGAGTCCCAGACTCAAAACTCTATTCCCTTCTGCGCGCGCACGTTCTGCTCGCGGAAGGGATGCTTCACCTGAGTCATCTCGGTCACCAGGTCGGCCGCGTCGATGAGTTCCGGCTTGGCGTTGCGGCCGGTCACGATGACGTGCAGCATCTCCGGGCGCTTGCCGAGAAAGTCCACCACCTCGCCGAGCGGCAGGTAGTCGTAGCGCAGCGCAATGTTGATCTCGTCGAGCAGGATCATGTCGTAGGGGCGACCCTCTTCGGAATCAAAGGGGCCGCGGCAGGCGTCGATCATCTGCTTGGCGGTCTCCCAGGCCGTCGTGGCGGCGGCGATGTCGCGCGCGCGGTCCTGGGTATCCCAGGTGAAGCCCTCGCCCATCGCCTTGACGGTCACCTGATCGCCGAAGCGCTCCAGCGCGGTGCGCTCGCCGGTCTCCCACTTGCCCTTCACGAATTGCACGATGCCGACCCGCATGCCGTTGCCCAGCGCGCGGAACACCAGGCCGAAGGCAGCCGTCGACTTGCCCTTGCCCTTGCCGGTGTGGACGATGAGGAGCCCCTTCTCCTTCGTCTTGTCGGCCAGCATCTTCTCGCGCGCGGCCTTGCGCTTCTTCGCCTTCTCGTTGGCGCGGGCGTTGATGTCGTCTTCGCTCAGCTCTGTCACGATGCAGCGACCTCCAATTTGCCTGGGGGCAGGCGTCTCAATGTATTCAGCTCGGCGGCGGCGGAATTGGAGCGCGGGCGCCACAGGCCGCGCTCCTGCGCCTCGCTGAGACGCTCGGCCATTTCCGCCAAGGCCGCCGGGTTGTTGGCTTCCAGGAAGGATCGCACGGCCGGGTCCGCCAGGTAAGCCGCGTAGACGGCATCGAAGTGGTGATCCGCGACGGCGCGCGTGGTCGCCGCGAAGGCGAAGAGGTAGTCGACCGTCGCCGCCATCTCGAAGGCGCCCTTGTAGCCGTGGCGCATGACGCCGGCAATCCACTTGGGATTGACCGCGCGGGCGCGCACCACGCGCGCGATCTCCTCCTCCAGGGTGCGGATCTTCGGGCTCTCGGGGCGCGAGTGGTCATTGTGGTAGACGACGGGCCGCGCGCCGGAGAGGTGCTCCACCGCCGCCGACAGGCCGCCCTCGAACTGGTAGTAGTCGTCGGAGTCGAGCAGATCGTGCTCGCGGTTGTCCTGGTTGTGGACGACGGCCTCGACCTGCTTCAGGCGGTCCTCGAACAGCCCCTGCGCGGCCTGCCCGCCGGCGCCGGCGCCGTAGGCGTAGCCGCCCCAGGCGAGGTAGGCCTTGGCGAGGTCCGCGGCCTCCTGCCAGCCGCGCTCGTCGATGAGCGCCTGCAGGCCGGCGCC
>DATCXZ010000204.1:0-8879 GCA_036570545.1 Kiloniellaceae bacterium | reverse complement strand
GCTCGCCCACGCGGCGGAGCTGCACGCGGCGGCGCTCCGGCGCCCGGCTTGGCGGAGCGAGGTGGCTGAGTGGCTCCAGAGCCTCCGCGACGGCCGGGCCGGCAAGGCGATAGTAGCGGTGACGGCCCTGCCGCTCGACCGCCAGCAGGCCGGCGTCAATCAGCTTGGCGAGGTGGCTGCTCGCCGTCTGCGGCGTCACCCCGGCAACAAAGGCCAGCTCGCTGGCCGTCTGCGCGCGTCCGTCCATAAGAGCGGCCATCATGTTGGCCCGCGCCGGCACCCCGATGAGCGCGCCCACAAGAGCAAAGGAAGGATCGACAGTCATATCTCGATGATAGGCGAGGCGTGTCCGCAAGCGCAAGGGTCTACGGGCATACTTCGATGCGCAGCGAAGCTTTGCGGCCTTGGCCGCAAGCACACACACCGTTGTCGTCCCGGGGCTTGTCCCCGGGACCCATTGGCGTCACCGCGTGGCGATCCTGTGTGGAATGAAATAGACGACTTAACGAATGGCCAGGACAATGGGTCCCGGCAACAGGTGCCGGGACGACAGCCGTGGAGGTGGAGAGAACGAGCCCACCTTGCGCGCGATGTGCGAAGACCTCACCCCTGCGGCGGACGGATCATGCGGCCGAGCGGTTGGCCGCCGAAGATGTGGAGGTGGAAGTGCGGCACCTCCTGGTGGCCGTTGCGGCCGGTATTGGCGAGGACGCGGTAGCCGTCGTCTTCGATGCCGAGATCCTTGGCGATCTTGCCGGCAGCGCGGAAGAGGCCGGTGACCTCCGCCTCGCTGGCATCGCGCGAGAAGTCGGCGAAGGAGACGTAGGCGCCTTTCGGGATGACCAGCACGTGTACCCGGGCCTGCGGCTGAATGTCGTGAAAGGCCAGCACGTGCTCGTCCTCGTAGATCTTGTTGCAGGGGATCTCGCCGCGCAGGATCTTGGCAAAGACATTGCTGTCGTCGTAGGCCATCACGCTTCTCCGTTACGCTCGTTGGCTTTGCGTCGTCAGACTCGCGCTCTATTCTTGAGGACGCGCGGCCTTTTCGGCAATGCCGGAAATGCCCTTGCGGCCCTCCAGGGCCGCCCACACCTCGGCCGGCTTTACGCCGCTGGCGGCCCACAGCACCAGCAGGTGGTAGAGCAGGTCGGCCGACTCGTTCACCACGCCCTGCCGGCGACCGCGCGTTCCTTCGATCACCGTCTCCACCGCTTCCTCGCCGACCTTCTGGGCGATCTTGTCGAGGCCGCGATGGAACAGGCGCGCGGTGTGCGAGCTGTCGGGATCGGCGCCGCGGCGGCTCTCGATCACCGCGTAGAGCGCATCGAGCACCGAGCCGTCGGGGGGATTCTGCGTCATGGCGAAGCGCTCCCGCTGGATGGCGCCGGCTGCCCGGCGACCGGCCGCACCGCGACCGGACGTACTGGCAATCCGTGGGCGGCGAGGCAGGCCTTGGCCTCGGCGATGGAAAACGTGCCGAAGTGGAAGATCGAGGCGGCCAGCACGGCCGAAGCGTGGCCCTCGACAACGCCCTCGGCCAGGTGCTCCAGTGTGCCGACGCCGCCCGAGGCGATCACCGGAACCGGCACGGCATCGGCCACCGCGCGGGTAAGCGGCAGGTTATAGCCCGCCTTGGTGCCGTCGCGGTCCATCGAGGTGAGCAGGATCTCGCCGGCGCCGAGGGCGCACATGCGCTGCGCCCACGCGACGGCATCGAGCCCGGTTGCGTTGCGCCCGCCGTGGGTGAAAATCTCGAACGTCTCCGGCTCTCCAGGGCGCGACACCGACTTCGCATCGAGCGCGACCACGATGCACTGGCTGCCGAACTTTTCCGCCGCCTCGCGCACGAAGTCCGGGTTGTGCACGGCGGCCGTGTTGATCGAGACCTTGTCGGCGCCGGCCAGCAGCAACTGGCGAATGTCCTCGATGCTGCGCACGCCGCCACCGACGGTGAGCGGCATGAAGCAGCGCTCGGCGGTGCGGCGCACGACGTCGAGCAGGATGCCCCGGTTCTCGTGGCTTGCCGTGATGTCGAGAAAGCAGAGCTCGTCGGCGCCGGCGGCATCGTAGACCTGCGCCTGCTCCACCGGGTCGCCGGCGTCGACCAGGTCGACGAAATTCACGCCTTTCACCACGCGGCCGTCCTTCACGTCCAGGCAGGGAATGACGCGCACCGTGAGCATCAGGCGGCCCCGCTGGGTACGCGGGCGAGAAGGGCGAGGGCGGCCGCTGGATCGATGCGCCCGTCGTAGAGCGCGCGCCCGGAGATCACGCCCTCGATGCCGACCTCGGCGATGGCGAGGAAGGCAGCGAGATCGTCGAGCGAGGCGACGCCGCCGGAGGCGATGACCGGCGTTTCGATGGCCTCCGCAAGTGCGCGGGTCGCCGCGACGTTGGCGCCCTGCAAGGCGCCGTCGCGGTCGATGTCGGTGTAGACGATGGCGGCGGCGCCGGCATCCGCAAAGCGGCGCGCCAGCTCCAGGGCGGAGAGCTCGCTGACCTCGGCCCAGCCCTCGACGGCGACGCGGCCGCCGCGTGCGTCGATGCCGAGCACCACGCGGTCCGGGAAGGCGCGGCAGGCCTCGCGCACCAAGCCCGGGTTCTTTACCGCCACGGTGCCGAGGATGACACGCCTGACGCCGAGCGCCAGCCAGCGCTCGACCGTCGCCATGTCGCGGATGCCGCCGCCGAGCTGCACCGGCAGGTCGACCGCGGCGAGGATCGCCTCGACCGCCGGCGCGTTGGCCGGGCGCCCTTCGAAGGCGCCATTGAGATCGACCAGGTGGACCCACTGGAAGCCGGCGTCGGCAAAGCTGCGCGCCTGGGCAGCCGGATCTTCGTTGAACACCGTTGCGCTGGCCATGTCGCCGCGCAGCAGGCGCACGGCCTGGCCGTCCTTGAGGTCGATGGCCGGGAACAGAATCATCGCGCGGCGCCTTCCGGCAGGGCGCCGTTGCCGTGCAAGTCCTTGTAATAATAGAAGCCGGTCACCCAGGCCTCGTCCACCCAGGCGTAGTGGGGGTGGGTGCCCCAGCGCACGAAGCCGGCCTCCTCCACCACCTCGATGGCGCGTGTCTGGGTCTCGCGCACGTCGAGATTCAGGACACGCAGGCCGGCCATGCGCGCTGCCTCCTCGACGCGGGCGACCAGGGCGGGGGCGAGACCGTGGCCGCGCGCCCAGGGCGCCACGAAGAAGGTGGTGAGGTGGGCCGTCAGGCTCTGGGCCTCGTTGTTGCGCGGCGGGCGAACGAGCTGGGCCGAGCCGGCGATGGTGCCGTCGAGGCGGCCGACGAAGAGCTCGCGCTCGGGCACCAGCAGCACGCCCTGCCAATAGGCCTCCATGGCCTGGCGCGGCGGCGGGCTCAGCCAGCCGAAGCCGCCCCCGTGGAGAATTGCCGCCTCGGCCGCATCGCAGAGGTCGTGCAGGTCCGGCCCGTAGAAGCCGGTCAGGCGATCCACCGCGACCGTGGCCTCCGGCTCTTTTGCGCTCATGGACGCCACCTCAGGAAATTGGCGAGCAACCGAAGCCCAACGGCCTGGCTCTTCTCCGGATGAAACTGGGTTCCGGCCAGATTGTCGCGGCCGACCATCGCCGTCACCGGCCCGCCGTAATCGACTGTGGCCAGCAGATGATCGGCGCTGCTCGGGCGCAAGTGAAAGCTGTGCACGAAGTAGACATAGGGGGTCTTCCCGAAGCCGGCCAGCAGCGGATGGTTACTGTCACGCAGGTCGAGTGCGTTCCAGCCCATGTGCGGCACCTTCAGCGCACCCTGCGCCGTGCGGCCCGGCTGCAGCGGCGCCACCGCGCCGGGAATCCAGCCGAAGCCCGGGGTGGTGCCGTATTCCAGGCCGCAAGTCGCCATGAGCTGCATGCCGACGCAGATGCCGAGAAAGGGTTTGCCTCCGGTCTGCACGGCCTCCTCCAAGGCATCCATCATGCCGTCGATGGCCAGCACCCCGCGCCGGCAGTCGGCGAAGGCGCCGACACCCGGCAGCACGATGCGATCGGCGCGGCGCACGATTTCCGGATCGGCGGTGACCGCCACCGGTCCGCCGCCCGCCTCGGCGGCGGCGCGCTCCAGGGACTTGGCGGCCGAGCGCAGGTTGCCCGAGCCATAGTCGATGATCGCAACGGTCATCGTTGGGACCCCTCCGGTCCTTGGTCTTCGGCCGTGGCCCTTAGCCGTGGGCGGCGGGGCCGGCCGGTCCGTTCAGAGAGAGCCCTTGGTGGAGGGCACGGCGTCGGCCTTGCGCGGGTCGATTTGGATGGCCTCGCGGAGCGCGCGGGCCAGACCCTTAAAGCAGGACTCGACGATATGGTGATTGTTCGTGCCGTAGAGGTTCTCCACGTGCAGCGTCAGGCCGGCGTGCTGGGCAAAGGCCTGAAACCACTCCTTGAACAACTCGGTGTCCATGGTGCCGAGCTTGTCGCGGCTGAAATCCACCTTCCAGATGAGATAGGGGCGGTTCGACGCATCGAGCGCCACCCGGGTCAGGGTCTCGTCCATCGGAATGAGCGCCTGACCATAGCGCCAGATGCCCTTGCGCTCGCCCAGGGCCTCGGCCACCGCCTGGCCGATCACGATGCCGCTGTCCTCGGTGGTGTGGTGATAGTCGATATGCAGATCGCCCTCGGCCTTCAGCGTGATGTCGATCAGGCTGTGGCGGGAGAGTTGCTCGAGCATGTGGTCGAGGAAGCCGATGCCGGTCGACACCTGGTAGGTGCCGGAGCCGTCGAGATCGACCGTGGCGGTGATCCTGGTTTCCTGGGTGTTCCGCTCAATGGTTGCCCGGCGCATATCGTCTAAGCCCGCCCTTTCGGGCGAGTCCTTCGGCTACAGGGTCTCGAAACGAGGGCGCCCTTGTATCAGGAAGGGAAAGGGGATGCCAGCACGGATGCGCCCCGGCGGGCAGCGGGCCGAGCCGGGCGCCCCCGTCGTCTCACGGGCGGAATCCGGCTTGACCCGGCCGCCGCTTTTGCCCATTTGACAGTCCATGTCCGAAAATTCTCCCCTCCAGTGGCACGGCACCACGATCCTCTCGGTCCGCAAGGGCAACCAGGTGGTGGTGGCCGGCGACGGCCAGGTCAGCTTCGGCAACACGGTGATGAAGTCCAATGCCCGCAAGGTGCGTCGCCTCGGCAAGAATAATGTCATCGCCGGCTTTGCCGGGGCCACGGCCGACGCCTTCACCCTGTTCGAGCGCCTGGAAGCCAAGCTCGAGACCTATCCGAACCAGTTGACGCGCGCCTGCGTGGAGCTGGCCAAGGACTGGCGCACCGACCGCTACCTGCGCCGCCTGGAGGCCATGATGGCGGTCGCCGACGCCGAGACCTCGCTGGTGCTGACCGGCAACGGCGACGTGCTGGAGCCGGAGGACGGGCTCATCGGCATCGGCTCCGGTGGCTCCTTCGCTCTGGCGGCGGCGCGCGCGCTCGTCGAGGTCGACGGCCTGGACGCCGAGGCGATCGCGCGCAAAGCCATGAAGATCGCCGGCGACATCTGCATCTACACCAACGAGAACATCACCATCGAGAGCCTGCCGAGCAGCAGCGGAGCGCGCCATGGCTGAGCCAGCGAAAGTCGTCAGCGACGAGAACGAGTCCTCCTTCTTCACGCCGCGCGAGATCGTCTCCGAGCTCGACCGCTTCATCATCGGTCAGAACGATGCCAAGCGCGCCGTCGCCATTGCGCTGCGCAACCGCTGGCGCCGCCAGCAGCTCCCGGAAGACCTGCGCGAGGAGGTGCTGCCCAAGAACATCCTGATGATCGGCCCGACCGGCGTCGGCAAGACGGAGATCGCGCGCCGCCTCGCCAAGCTGGCGCAGGCGCCCTTCATCAAGGTCGAGGCCACCAAGTTCACCGAGGTCGGCTACGTCGGCCGCGATGTCGAGCAGATCATCCGCGATCTCACCGAGGTCGCCATTCACACGACGCGCGAGAAGCTGCGCCAGCAGGTGAAAGCCCAGGCCGAGCTGCACGCGGAAGAGCGCGTGCTCGACGCGCTGGTTGGCACCTCGGCGAGCCCCGACACGCGCCAGAAGTTCCGCACCCGCCTGCGCCAGGGCGAGATCGACGATAAGGAAATCGAGATCGAGGTGCAGGACTCCGGCGGCATGCAGTTGCCGACCATGGAGATTCCCGGCATGCCCGGCGCCTCCATGGGCATGCTCAATCTCGGCGACATCTTCGGCAAGGCGATGGGTGGACGCATCAAGAAGCGCCGCATGACCGTCGCGCAATCCTATGAGGTGCTGATCGCCGAGGAGAGCGACAAGCTGCTCGACGAGGAGGCGGTAGTCAGCGCCGCGATCACCACTGTCGAGCAGAACGGCATCGTCTTCCTGGACGAGATCGACAAGATCACCGCGCGCTCCGAGCGCGGCGGCGCCGACGTCTCGCGCGAGGGCGTTCAGCGCGACCTGCTGCCACTCATCGAGGGCACCACGGTGGCCACCAAGCATGGGCCGGTGCGCACGGACCACGTGCTGTTCATTGCCTCGGGTGCTTTCCACATGGCCAAGCCCTCGGACATGCTGGCCGAGCTGCAGGGTCGCCTGCCGATCCGCGTCGAGCTCGATGCGCTGACCCGCGACGACTTCAAGCGCATTCTCACCGAACCGGAGAACAGCCTGATTCGCCAGTACAAGGCGCTGATGGGAACCGAGGAAGTGACGCTCGATTTCGCCGAGGACGCGATCGACGCGCTGGCCGATCTTTCAGCCGAGATCAACTCTTCGGTAGAGAATATCGGCGCCCGGCGTCTGCACACCGTGCTGGAGAAGCTGCTGGAGGAAATTTCTTTCACGGCGACCGACCGCGGCGGCGAGACCATTCGCATCGATGCCGAGATGGTGCGCAAGCGTGTCGGCGAACTCGCCACGAACGCCGACCTCTCCAAGTTCATTCTCTAGATCGGATCGTGGTCAGATGGATCGCTGAAGGCGATTCCATCCGACCCTGATCTGCTCTAAGGCAGCCGCACCTCGAGTTCTTCGGTGATTGTCGGCGGATTGGCCTGCCAGGCGGATTTGCCGCTGCGCAGGTCGCGCGTCGCCTTCTGGCCGATCATCAGCATATCGACCGAGCTGCCGTCCCCAGCCAGAGGCATGAACACCCGGCTGATGCTGCGCGGGCCCGGCGCGTCCTCGTAGGCGTAGCTGCTGCGGTTGTAGAGCGCGCCCGGGCCGGCGGCGCCGCGGCTGAAGAGAGCGCTGAGGTGATTCAGGTAGACACCCCCCGGCGCCGCCTCGTGCAGCAGCTTGCCCGTGGGATCGATGCCGCTGGCCGCGTCGGTGCCAACGAGGCGAAAGCGGAAGTGGCGGCCTTCGTCCAGCACGTCGAGCAGCAGAACGAAGGGCAGCAGGCGCTTGATCTCTTCCGGCCGGATGTCCGCGCGTGTCGGATAGCACCGCCCGCCGCGCTTGCCGGACCAGTAGTGGTAGATCTCGCGAAGCTCGGGCTCCACGATGACGTCGGCCGCGGAAGTGGATGTCATGGTCGGTCGCTGTCGGTGCTCGTCGTTGCCGGATGATCGCCCCTTGTGCCGCCATTTTCGATCTCACGCAGCAGGCGGTCGAAGGTTTCCTCGTCCATGCCGGCGATGCGGCCGGCCAGCAGGTTGGCGAAGAGCGTCGCCTTCACGCTGAGCCCGGCGGTGTCCACCACCACGCGGGGGTGCGAGAGGTCGGCGAGGTGCTGCAGTTCCTCCGCCTCGTCCCAGATGATGCCGAGAAACTGGCAGACGCGGTGCACGAAGCGGCGGCTCGGCTTGCCGCGCCGGCCGTGCTCCATGGCCGAGAGATAGGCGGGCGAGACCTGCAGGCCGGCGGCCATGTCTTTCAGCGCCAGGCCCCGCGCCGCGCGGATCGCGCGCAGCTTCTCGCCGAATGGCGTCATCGCGGCCCCTTGTCGCTGCCGGACTCGTCAAAGAGGCCGTGGCGCCGGTGCCAGTCGGCCAGCGACTCCTCGGGGTATTCCGCATAGCAGTCGGCGCGCTTGGCCTCGGCCGGCAGCTTCACCCAGGCTGGTTTGGATTCCAGCATGATGTAGACGCTCTCCGGCGCCGGCGGCAGCGGCGTGTCAATCGCCGAGGCCAGGGGATGCACCAGTTCCGGCCAGCGCGAATCGTAGAGATAGAGGGCCGAGCCGCAGTGCTTGCAGAAATGCCGCTCGGCAGGGCTGACGCCGCTCGGATCGCCTGCCGGCCCGCGCGCATGATAGACGCTCACGTGCTCCTTGCCCTGCACCTCCAGGGTTGCGGCCTCGCCGGAAAGGTTGATGGCGTAGCCGCCGCCGCCCGCCGTCTTGCGACAGATCGAGCAGTAGCAACGCATGTACGGCACCGCGGCGCGCGAGAACACGGAAAAGCTTACGGCACCGCAGTGACAGGATCCTTTGATCTGCGGCACGGCCGGCCTCGCTGTCACTTGGAGAACGTCACCTGACGAATAACCGGATTGGAGTTTAGACGGTTCCCGCCGAGAAGGCGATTCCTGCTTCGCGGGCCTTCAGCGCCGGCGGCGCAGCAGGACGTAGAGCGCGCCGCTGCCGCCGTGCTTCGGCTGGGCATAGTCGAAGGAGAGCACCCGGGACCGGTTCGGCGCCTCGTTCAGCCAGCGCGGCACGGCCGAGCGCAGCACGCCCGCCTCCTCCTTGTGCAGGCCCTTGCCGGTCACTACCAGCACGCAGCGCTTGCCGGCGGCTTGGCTGTCGGCGAGGAAGTCGTCCAGGCGGCGGTGCGCCTCGGCCTGGCGCAGCCCGTGCAGGTCGAGGGTCGCCTCGATGGGCAGCTTGCCCCGGCTGAGGCGTTCGGCCTTGCGGCGGTCGAGGCCGTCGCGGCTGCCGTGACTGAGTTCCGCCGGCGGCTGCTTGCGGGGG
>DATCXZ010000203.1:0-3823 GCA_036570545.1 Kiloniellaceae bacterium | reverse complement strand
GCTGCCTGAGGATGCCTTCGCGCTGGCGGTGCCCGCCGCGCAGCAGGCCCTGGCCCCGCTGGTCGAGCGCCTCGGCCAGCGCCTGGCACCGCCGGAAGCGATGCAGGCGGGCGGCACCGACAGCCTGGCGGACTGGATGTGGCGCTTCCGCCATGTCCAGGCGCGCGAGATCATGGAGACGCAGGGGCCGTGGATCGCGAAGACGCAGCCGCGCTTCGGACCGGAGGTCAAGGAGCGTTTCGACTGGGCGGCGACGATCACCGAGACCGAGGCGGCCGCGGCGCGCGAACAGCGCGAGACCTTCGCCCGCCGCCTCGCCAAGCTGCTGGGCGACGATGCCCTGCTGTGCCTGCCGACGGCGCCCGGCATCGCGCCGCTCTGCGAGAGCAATGCGGAGGAGCTGGTCGCCCACCGCTCGGGGGTGCTGAGCCTGACCTCCATCGCCGGCCTCGCGCGCCTGCCGGAGGTGACGTTGCCGCTGGCCCGGGTCAGCGGTTGTCCGCTCGGCCTGTCGCTCGTCGGGCCGGCGGGCGCCGACGAGGATCTTCTCGCTTTCGCCGAGGCCTTCTGCGCCACGGAAGAACGGCTGGATCTTTGAGC
The DNA here is from genome assembly GCA_036570545.1 of Kiloniellaceae bacterium. Classification (GTDB taxonomy): domain Bacteria; phylum Pseudomonadota; class Alphaproteobacteria; order Kiloniellales; family Kiloniellaceae; genus Pelagibius. Next base: position 3,223 of record DATCXZ010000203.1, on the reverse strand, counting down.
GCGGGGGGATTGCTGAAGGTCAGGCCGCGTCGACGGTCTTCTCGCTGATGCGCTCTTCCGGCAAGGTGACGATGATCGCGGTGCCGGTGCCGAGGTCGCTTTCGATGCTGAGGGTGCCGTCGTGCACCTCGATGAGGGCGCGGCAGAGCGGCAGGCCGAGGCCGGTGCCCTCGTGCTTGCGGCTGAGGCCGGATTCGACCTGGGTGAAGGGCTCCAGCATGCGCGCCTGGTCGTCCTTGGCGATGCCGATGCCGGTGTCGATGACGCGGAAGCCGGCGCCGAGCCCGGGCCGGGCCCAGGCCTCGACGGTCACGCTGCCGCCGGCGGGCGTGAACTTCACGGCGTTGGAAAGCAGGTTGATGAGGATCTGCTTCAGGCGCCGCGTGTCGGCCGTCACCATCGACAGCGGCTCGTCGTAGTCGGTCTGCAGGTCGATCATGCCGTCGCGCGCGCGCGGCCCGATCAGACGCAGGCCGGAGGCGATCACCTCGCGCAGGTCGACCTCTTCCTCGTAGAGGTCGATCATGCCGGCCTCCGCCTTCGAGACATCGAGAATGTCGTTGATGATGGTGAGCAGGTGATTGCCGCTCTCGTGGATGTTCTGGATGTAGTCGCGGTAGTTGTCGTGGCCGATCGGCCCGAAGACCTTCTGCAGGATGAGCTCCGAGAAGCCGATGATGGCGTTCAGCGGCGTGCGCAGCTCGTGGCTCATGGTGGCCAGGAAGTCGCCCTTGGTGCGGTTGGCCATCTCGGCCGCTTCCTTGGCACGCAGCAGCTCGTGCTCGGCTTTCTTGCGCTCGGTTATGTCGCTCAGCGATCCCGCCATGCGATAGACGCGTCCGGTGTCGTCGCGCACCCCGAGGCCGCGCGAATGCACCCAGCGGTAGCTGCCGTCGTCGCCGCGCATGCGGTACTCGTGATCGTAGTACTCGGTATTGCCGCGCAGGTGCTCGCGCATGCGCTCGCGCATCTCGTCGACGTCGTCGGGGTGAATGCGGGCCAGCCAGAGGTCGGTCGGGATCGAGGCCTGCTGGCTCTGCAACCCGACGATCTCACGCAGGCGTTGCGAGGCATAGACCCCGTCCACCTCGTCGCCCCACTCCCAGATGCCTTCGTTGGCGCCGCTGAGGGCGAGCGCGTAGCGCTGCTCGCTCTGCCGCAACGCCGCTTCGATTCGCTTGGTCTCGGTGACGTCGGTGTAGACCATGACGTAGCCGCCGCTCGGCAGGCTGCGGTTGCGGTTCTCCAGGACGGTGCCGTTCGGCCGCACGCGCTCGACACGCCCCTCGAGGCTCGTCAGCAGCATCTGCGTGCGCGATTCGATTTCCTTATCGATCGGGCGGCCACCGTACTCACCGCGCTCCGCATTGAAGCGCACCAGGTCCTGGAACGTTGCTCCGCTCTCCAGAAGGCTGCGCGGAATATCCAGCAGCTTTGCGTACTCGCTGTTGAAGGCGACAAGGCTGAGGTCGCCATCGAACAGGCAGACGCCGACCGGAATGTTCTCGACGATGGCGTTCATCAGGCGCGCCTGGCGCTCCGCCTCGCGCTCGGCGGCGGCGGTCGCCTGCTGGGCCCCGTTCAAGGCGGCGAAGATCATGCAGATCATGCACGACAGCACCAGGCCGGTGTGCAGCATGACGCGCCAGTCGCCATTGGTATTGAGGACGGTTCGGCCGGGGCTCAGCATCTCCTGCGCCAACTGGATGACCAGGTAGCCGCTGAACAGCAGCAGCGCGCCCGCGCAAGGTATCGATACCCGGTGCCGCTCCACCCGGTAGTGGCGCCAGAACAGGATGCCGGCGCAGCCGACGCCGCCAGCGGCGCCGAGCTTCAGCGCGAGCAGCACCGGCAGCGGCACCAGCGGATTGATCACGCAGGTAGCGGTGCCGGCGAAGACCAGCGCGACGGCCGCGAGCAGGAGCCGCAGGTGATCGTCGTAGCCGGAGAAGCGCAGCGTGCCGCCGAGCAGCAGGAAGGCGATGATCGCCTGGCCGCCCTCATGGACGGCCAGGAAGCAGGTCGGATCGAAGATCGACGCGGCCGCCAGGGCGCTGAGCCGCAGCGCCTCGGTGCCGAGGCTGGCGGCCCACCAGGTCAGCGCGGGACTGCTGCCGGCCTGGCGTGCCGAGGCCAGCGCCATGACGGCCAGCATGGCCGGCGCCATGGCGGCGACCAGCGTCACCGCGGCAAAAGAGAAAGTAGCGGTCTCTACTGACATTGCCCCCGACGTCCAAGCCCCCCGGACCAGACCTGCGCGTTCGCCTTTTGCGCGCAAACAGGTTCTGATAGCGGAAGTTGGTTAACCGTCCCTAAAGAGCGCGTTCAGCTTCTGAAAGGGCGGAATCTCCGGGCCGGAAGGCTAGCTGTCGTAGGCAATCAGAGTGTTTACGGGGATGTCCAGATTGTCGCGGCCGTTGAGAAAGGTCAGCTCGATGATGCAGGCGGCGCCGGTCACCTCGGCCCCGGCGGAGCGCAGCAACTGGGCGGCGGCGTTCATGGTGCCGCCGGTCGCCAGCAGGTCGTCCAGCAGGAACACCTTCTGGCCCGGCCGCACGGCATCGGCCTGGATTTCGATGGTGTCGCTGCCGTACTCCAGGTCGTAGGTGTAGGGCAGGGTGGGGCCCGGCAGCTTGCCCTGCTTGCGCACCATGACGAAGCCCTTGTTGAGCCGCAGCGCCAGCGGCGCGGCAACCAGGAAGCCACGCGATTCGATGCCGGCCAGCACATCGGGCTCGTGCTGGTGCACGATCTCCGCCAGACGCTCGACGGTGGCCTGCCAGGCGGCCGGGTCGGCCAGCAGCGGCGAGATGTCGTAGAACAGGATGCCCGGCGTCGGGAAGTCGGGGATGCCGCGGATGTGGTCTTTCAGGTTCATCGCCGGTGGCGTTCCAATCGATTGCGCGGAGCTTGGCCGGGTGTCGGCTGCCGCGCATCCTACCGGCCCGCCGGGGGCAGGACAATGCAGGGGGCTGCGCCGGAGTAGTGGGTGACAGCGCTTCGCCCGCCGATCTAGACTGCGCGCCGGCGGGCTCCGCTATCGCTCCCGACACAACGACAGCCCATCTTCCTGAGGTCATCAGCCGTGAACGAAACGCTGCAAGCCGTCGAGTGGACGCCGCTGGTTCTTGCCGTGGCACCTAACGGCGCGCGCAAGACGCAGGCCGATCATCCGGCGGTGCCGATCGCGCCGACCGAGCTCGCCGCCGCCGCCGCGGCGGCG
>DATCXZ010000202.1:0-9098 GCA_036570545.1 Kiloniellaceae bacterium | reverse complement strand
CCTGCCGGTCGGCGGGCGCAACATCGCCTTCGGGTCGGTCGCCTCGGCGCCCAACGCCTCCGACCTCGACGGCGGCCGGCGGCCCGGCAACCAGCGCGACTACCAGAACTTCCTCCGGCTCTCGCAGGCCTTCAACGTGGTGCACTTCCTCGCCGGCTACCCGGTCGAGCCGACCGACCTGCACCCGGCGACCCGCCACCTCGACTGCCTGCGCGACTGCCTGACGCTGACCGACAAGGTGTTCCACGCCTATTCGCTGGGGCGGACGCGCATCCTCGACGCGCTGGAGTTGGTGCGCCTCGGCCACGGCCTCACCGCGGCGGAGCTGGTCGAGAAGCCGCGCCTCTTCACCATCGTGAACACCTCTTCGCCGCTGCGCCTCGACGGCCCGATGATCGAGGGCATCATCGAGATGGCGCGCCACAACCAGGCGGTCGCCATCACGCCCTTCACGCTGTCCGGCGCGATGAGCCCGGCGACGCTGGCCGGCGCGCTCGCGCAGCAGCACGCCGAGGCGATGGCCGGCCTCGCCCTGACGCAGCTCGTGAATCCCGGCGCGCCGGCGATCTACGGCGGCTTCACCTCCAACGTCGACATGAAGTCGGGCGCGCCCGCCTTCGGCACGCCGGAGTACACGCGCGCCGCCATCGCCGGCGGCCAGCTCGCGCGCCACCTGAACGTTCCCTACCGCTCGTCCAACGCCAACGCCGCCAACTGCGTCGACGTGCAGGCCGCCTACGAGTCGCAGATGTCGCTGTGGGGCGCGGTGATGGGGCAGTCCAACTTCATCATGCACGGCGCCGGCTGGCTGGAGGGCGGGCTCTGCGCCTCCTTCGAGAAGTTCGTGCTGGACGTCGAGATGCTGCAGATGATGAGCGAGGTGCTGACGCCGCTGGAGGTCAGCGAGGAGTCCATCGGCCTGGATGCCATCCGCGAGGTCGGCCCCGGCGGCCACTTCTTCGGCGCCGCGCACACCCTGGCCCGCTACGAGACCGCGTTCTACAGCCCGCTGCTGTCCGACTGGCGCAACTTCGAGACCTGGCAGGAGGCCGGCAGCGAGACCGCGACGCAGCGCGCCAACCGGTTCTACAAGGCGGTGCTGGCGGACTTCACGCCGCCGCCGCTCGACCCGGCGATCCGCGAGGCGGTGGACGACTTCGTGGCGCGGCGCACCGCAGAAGGGGGTGCCGAAGCCGCCTGACCACGTGAATCCGATCTACTTCAAAAGGGTAGAGCAGATTCACAGGGTCGGTGGATCGCCTCCGGCGATTCCATCCGACCCTGATCTGCTCTAGGATCGCCAGCCCTCGGCTCTTACCTCTCAGCTCTCACAGCGGACCAAGCGTTGATTCTTTCCGACAACATTCGCGGCGCCTCGTTCATGGCGGGCGCCATGGCCGCCTTCGTGCTGAACGACACCATGATGAAGCTGGTGTTCGCCGAGCTGGAGCTGTTCCAGGCGATCTTCCTGCGCGGCCTGCTGCTGTCGCTGCTGCTTGCCCTGCTGGGGCTGCCGCGCGGACAGCTCCTGCACCGGCCGACGCGCAGCGATGCCGGCGCCCTGGCGCTGCGCGTGACGGGCGAGATCGGCAGCTCGGTCTGCTTCCTGACCGCGCTCTATCACATGCCGCTCGCCAACGCGACGGCGATCATCCAGGTGATCCCGCTGGCGCTCACCCTGGCCGCCGCGCTGCTCTTCGGCGAGCAGGTCGGCTGGCGGCGCTACAGCGCCATCGCCGTCGGCTTCGCCGGGGTGATGGTCATCGTGCGGCCGGGGGCGGAGGGCTTCGATGCCTACGCCCTCTGGGCGGTGGCGGCGGTCGGCTTCATGGTGCTGCGCGACCTCGCGACGCGACGCTTCTCGACGGCCATCCCTTCGCTCTACATCGCCTTCGTGACCGCCGTGCTCACCGCCGCCGTCGCCGGCCTCGTGGCGCTCATCCGCGACTGGCAGCCGATGACCGCCAGCGGCCTCGGCCTGCTGGCCATCTCGGCGTGCTTCCTCGTCTTCGGCTACCTGTTCTCCATCAAGGCGATGCGGGTGGGCGAGGTCGCCTTCGTCTCGCCCTTCCGCTATACCATCCTGATCTGGGCGATCGTTCTCGGCATCGTGGTGTTCGGCGACATCCCCGACGGCTGGACGCTGCTCGGCGCGACGATCGTGGTCGCCACAGGCATCTATACCTTTTACCGCGAGCGCAAGCTCTTCCGCGCCGTCGCGCAGACCGCGGTGCAGACCGCCGAGGGCGTCTCCCCCGGCCCGCGCAGCGCGCGGCGCTAGCTGCAAATCGGGGCGAGGGGCCGGGTCCGGCGGCATCCCCCGAAAGTGCCGTTGCATTCCGCTTTCTTGTGATATGCCTTCCGGAACGGCTTGCCCTAGCGTGTCGCCGCGGGAGGTCTGCCATGACGCAGTCAGCGAATTCTCCTCTGTTCCGGCCCCAGCTTCTGGCCGCCGCGGTCCTGGCGGGTGTGGTGCTGCTGCCGGTGGCCGCGTGGCTCGATCTGCGCAATCTCTCGGACCAGACCCTGTACACCCAGGCCGGCAGTCTCAGCTCGGTCATCACGGATATCCGGGGCTACTACACGCGCAACGTCGTCGGCCGTGTGCTCGATGCGCCGGGGCAGACCCGCCCGCTGCACAACTATCACGACGTGCCGGGGGCGATTCCGATCCCGGCCACCCTGTCGATCGAGTTCGGCGAGGTGATCGGCGCCAAGGCCGGCATCGTCGGCTACCGCTTCGTGTCGGACTATCCCTTCGCCAACCGCGCGTCGCACGAACTGGACGCCTTCGAGCGCAGGGCGCTCGAGACCTTCCGGCAGAGCCGGCGGCCCGATGCGGCGATGTCCGAGGCGACCGGCTCCCTCATCAACCGCCGTATCCGCTATGCGACACCGGTCATCATGGGCGCGGCCTGCGTCACCTGCCACAACGCCCATCCCGAGAGCCCGAAGCACGACTGGAAGATCGGCGACATACGCGGCATTCAGGCGATCACCGTCGAGCAGCCGATCGCCGCAAACATCCTGTCGTTCAAATTCCTGCTGGCCTACATGATCGGGGCCGGCGGCGCGGGCGTGGTCTTCGTCTTCCTGCAGGCGCGCCAGGCCCGCGCCATGCGCCGCATGAACGAGGAGCTGGAGACCGCCAACTCCTTCCTCGCCACGGTCTCCATGAAGATCGCCAAGTACCTCTCGCCGCAGATCTACAAGAGCATCTTCAGCGGCGAGAAGGACGTCGCCATCGCGACCGAGCGCAAGAAGCTGACGATCTTCTTCTCCGACGTCCAGAACTTCACCTCGATGTCGGAACAGCTGCAGCCGGAAGAGCTGACCGATCTCCTCAACGAGTACTTCACCGAGATGTCGGCGATCGCCGAGGCGCACGGCGCGACGGTGGATAAGTTCATCGGCGATGCCATCCTCGCCTTCTTCGGCGACCCCGAGACCAAGGGTGTCGTCGAGGACGCGCGCGCCTGCCTGCGCATGGCGATGGCGATGCAGCGCCGCCTGGTCGAGCTCAACATCGACTGGCGCCGCCGGCGCGGCCTTCAGGCCCCCTTCATGGTGCGCATGGGCATCAACACGGGCTACTGCAACGTCGGCAACTTCGGCAGCAGCAGCCGCATGGACTACACCATCATCGGTGCCGAGGCGAACCTCGCCGCCCGCCTGCAATCGATTGCCGAGCCGGGCAGCATCGTGATCTCCTACGAGACCTGCGCCCTGGTGCAGGACCTGGCGCAGGTGCGCAAGCTCGATCCTGTGCACGTGAAGGGCATCAACCGCGAGGTGGTGCCCTACGTGGTGGAGGGCGAGGCCGTCGAGGCGCCGGCCGGCGTGTTCAACGCCTACGGCAACGGCATGAACGTCTCCATCGACATCGACATGCTGACCGACGGCGACGCCCAGCGCCTGAAGGGCACCCTGCAGAACGCCATGGCCGCGCTCGCCCGCAAGGTCGGCCCGGAGCCGCAGACGGAGTAGGGCGGGGGCCACCTATTCCGAACCCAACTCCTAGTTTTGTAGATCGACCGAACATGCTAGCGTGACGGTTGCAGCGCTCCCTCAGCGCGTTGCCGCTCACAGACAGAGGACGCGCCGCGTTTCGCATGTTCTCAGCTTTCGCTCTTCGGCGCCCATGGGTCGCCGCTGTTGTAGGGCTGTTCCTCGGCCCTTTCATCGGCATGCTGTACTTGGGCGAGGGCGTCATGGCGCTCCGCTACCTGGCGGTCAGCTTCGCGGTTTACGTCCTGCCGCCGCTGGTGGCGCACGCCGGCCTCCTGCCCGTCGATGCCGAAACGGCGGTCGTCATGCTTGTGGTGGCGTATCGCCTCGGTGGCGCGATCCATTGCGAGCGCGTTGCGCGGCGAAGGGCCGGGGAGATCCCGGCCGCGTGGTTCGCCCGCTGGTACCTGGTCGCCTTCCTGGGCATCGTCCTGCCGCTGGGCCTGCGCATGCTGGTTGTGGCGCCGTTCAATCTGCCGGCCTCCAGCATGGAGCCCAGCCTGCGGCGCGGCGACTATTTCCTAGTGTCGAAGCTACCGTATCTCTTCGGTGCGCCGCAGCGCGGCGACGTCGTCGTCTTCCTGACGCCACGCGATGAGATTGCCTATGTGAAGCGCCTGGTGGGCCTGCCCGGCGACAGGGTGCAGATGAAGGCGGGGTCGCTCTATTTGGACGGAGAACTGGTGCCGCGCGAGAAAGTCGAAGCGAAATCCGATCGGCTGGGCGACCTCCGCGGCGAGATCTATCGTGAAGCCCTACCGGAGGGCCCCAGCTACCTGATCCGCGAGTTGTCCGACGAGAGGCCACTCGACGAGACCGATGTGTTCGAGGTGCCGCCTGGGCACTACTTTTTCCTCGGCGACAACCGGGACAACAGCCTCGATAGCCGGTACGACATCGGCTACGTGCCGCATGACAACCTCATCGGGCGCGTAGGCGTGATCCTGTGGAACAGCAGGACGCAGCGGCTGCGCCTCTTCGATGCCGACTAGCTTGAAGCCGCTCCGGGTGCAGCGGTGCTTCCTTGGCGCGCAAGGTCGGCCCGGAGCCGCAGACGGAGTAGGGCGGAACGGGACTGCTCCCTTCGCAGGGTGCGCGCCGCCCACCCCACTCGTCACCCTCGGGCTTGACCCGAGGGTCCAGGGCAAGCGACGGAGTGGTCACCCTGGATGCTCGGGTCGTAGCCCGAGCATGACGATTTTAAATGTTGTGAGGGTTGGGCAATCACTTCGTTTGTCACCCTCGGCCTCCGAGCCGGCTGCTCGGGTCGTTGCCCGAGCATGACGGTTTCAAATGTTGCAAGGGTTGGGCAATTACTTCACTCGTCACCCTCGGCCACCGAGCCGAGGGTCCAGGGCAGGTGACGGAGCGGTCGCCCTGGATGCTCGGGTCGTTGCCCGAGCATGACGGTTTTAGATGTTGCAAGGGTGCGGATGCTTACCGGCAGATGACTTCCCAGAGGTCGCGCCAGGTTGGGTTGGCCTGCTCGATGAGCGCGAGCTTCCATTTCCGATTCCAACGCTTCAGCGACTTCTCGCGCTGGATGGCGGTCTCGATGCTTTCATGCACTTCGAAGAACACGAGAACCTTCACCTCGTGCCGCCTGGTGAAGCCGTCGACGACGGCAGTGCGGTGCTCGTAAACCCGCCGCACGAGGTCGTTCGTCACGCCGATGTAGAGCGTGCCGTTGCGCTGACTCGCCATGATGTAGACGTAGCAGGCCATAGGCGGATCGTAGCACGCGCCGGCGGCGGTCTAACTCATATCGTCACCCTCGGCCTCCGAGCCGAGGGTCCAGAGCACGCGACGGAGCGGTTGCCCTGGATGCTCGGGTCAAGCCCGAGCATGACGGTTTTTGTTATGGCGCGGTTGCCGCCGGGTGCAGCGGTGCTTCCTTGGCGCGCAGGAAGTGGCGGCGGAAGACTTCGCGATAGCCCTTGAAGTGGTAGCCGCCGTTGGAGGCGAGGAAGAGGTCGCGGCGCTGCCGGTAGAAGGCGGGGATGCGGTACCACGGCAGGCCCGGCTTGTCGTGGTGCACAAGGTGCAGGTTGTTGTTGAGGAAGAGCAGGCTCATGAGCGGGCCGGACTCGACGATGACCGAGCGCTCGCTGACCTCCGGGCGCGCCTGGTGCTCGAGGAAGGAGCGCACCAGCGACAGCGCGATGCCGGGATAGACGAAGAGCAGCAGGTACTGCCACAGCGGCAGGCCGCAGACCGCGATCACCCAGAGCAGCACCAGCGCCACGCCCGCGGCATGCAGCGCCCAGGCGGCCGCGTGGCGGGTGTCGCCGCGCAGCAGGCGGGCGATCTCGCCCTTGTAGAACAGCCAGAGGCAGCGCGCCGGGCCGAGCAGGAGGCGCCCGGCCAGGGTGTTGTGAGCGTGCAGGAAGGCGCGCGTCGGCATCCCGGCGGCGGCCCAGCTCCGGGCATCGAGGTAGTAGCTCTCGGGGTCGGCCAGGGGGTCGGTGAGCTGCGCGTCGTTGTGGTGGGCGAGGTGGGTCTCGCGGTAGAGCCGGAACGGCATCCACAGCCACAGGCTCGGCAGCACCAGCAGCTCGTTGAAGACGGCGCTGGGCGTCGGGTGGCCGTGGGTCACCTCATGCTGCAGCGAGCCGTGCCAGGCGAGGAGGTAGGCGCCCAGGGGCAGCAGCACCCACCAGGGCAGCGCCGCGTGGAACCAGGTGACGAGGCCGAAGCCGCCGTAGATCGCCGCGGCGACCAGCAGGGTGGGCCATTCCACCGCCTGCGGCAGCGGGCCGCGCGGCGGCACCACCGGATGCTGGCCCGGGCGGTCCTCGGCCGGCATCTGGAACTGCGTGGAGCCCTCGGCAAAGGCGGAGGAAAAGCTACCCTGGCTCAGCAAAAGCGGACCCTCAACTCCCTCGAAAATCCCTAGGGGAAAATCCCTGGGGAAACTCACGCCCTGGGGTGAAATACCGTCAGGAGCATGGCAACTGTCACGAGGGTGTCAGAGGCAGGCTGTGGCAACAATGTGATACTGCGCACATCGCGCAGTTAGTTATCAGCAAAGTTTGCAACAGCCGCAGAATCGCTCTATTATGTGCGGATAATCATCATTATTGCGATAAATCACCAACCCTCTCCCCAGCGCCATGGATCGCCGCCGCACCGTCGAAACCTTCCGCGAGCGCCTTTCGGAGGTGATCGCCCGCTCCGGCCTCAGCCGCTCGGGCTTTGCCGCCAAGGCCGGGCTCGACCGCTCGACCCTGTCGCAGCTCCTGTCGCCGTCCAACGACCGCCTGCCGCGCGCCGAGACCATCGCCGCCATCGCCAAGCAGGAGCAGGTCTCGACCGACTGGCTGCTGGGCCTGGTGCAGGAAGAGAAGATCGGCACCAACATCCTCAGCGAGGCGCCGGAGATCGCGCGCGGTCCGGCGCCCTACGCGGACGAGCGCCTGGCACGCTGGCGCGCCGAGGCGGTGGGCTACAAGATCCGCTATGTGCCGGCAACGCTGCCCGACCTGCTGAAGAGCGAAGAGATCATCGGCTACGAATACGTGCGCCAGGGCAGCAGCATGCCGGCCTTTCGCCTGGAGCAGGCGGAATCGCGCCTTGCCTACAGCCGCCGGCCGGAGACCGACCTGGAGGTCTGCTCCTCGCTGCAGTCGATCGAGGGCTTCGCCCGCGGCCAGGGCATCTGGGAGAAGCTGCCGGTGGCCAGCCGCAAGCTCCAGCTCGAGTCGATGATTGCGCTGGTGGACGAGCTCTACCCGACGCTGCGCTGGTTCCTCTACGACGGCCTGGAGCACTACTCGGCGCCGATCACCATCTTCGGGCCGACCCGCGCGGCGGCCTACATCGGCAACATGTACTTCGTGTTCAACTCGACGGAGCACATCCGCGCGCTCACGCAGCACTTCGACAATCTCATCCGCGGCGCTATCGTGCAGCCGCCGGAGGTGCCGCAACTGCTGAAGCGGCTGCTGCAGGAACTGGAGGAGGCGGAGATGGCAAGCATGCTGTCGGGGCAGGGCGAGCGATGAGCGCGACGAAGGCCAATCACGAAGGCGGCTGCGCCTGCGGCGCCGTGCGCTACCGCGCCGCCGGCGATCTGCGGCCGGTGGTCGCCTGCCACTGCAGCCAGTGTCGCAAGGCCTTCACCAACTACGGCGCCTTCACGGCGGTCGAGCGCGCCGGCCTCAGTATCGAGAACGAGGACGAGGTGACCTGGCACGCCTCCTCGCCGGGCGTGCGCCGCGGCTTCTGCCGGCACTGCGGCTCGGCGCTGTTCTGGGAACGCCGCGCGGCGGACTACATCTCCATCGCCGCCGGCACGCTCGACCAGCCCTCGGGCCTGCGCCAGATGCGCCACATCTTCGCCGCCGACAAGGCCGACTTCTACGACATCGCCGACGGCCTGGAGCAACTGCCCCAGGGGCAGGGCAATCCCTGGCCCGGCCGGGACGACGCCTGAGCCGCCATGCGCGCCAGCCTGCCGATGTACGACCTGCCGGGCCTCGAGGCGGCGACCGACGCCTGGTGGGCCGGCCTCGCTGCCGCCTTCCGCGCCGAAGGACTCCATCAGGTACCGGAGCGGCTGACGCGCGAGGGCGGCCATGCCGCCCTATGGACGGCGCCGGACCTGCTGTTCAGCCAGACCTGCGGCTATCCGCTGACGCACGCGCTGGCGGGCCGCGTGACGCTGGTGGCGACGCCGATCTACGACTGTCCGGGCTGCGACGGCGGGCGCTATCGCAGCGAGATCCTGGTGCGCGCCGACGATGCTGCCGGCCAGCTCGCCGACCTCAAGGGACGCCGCGCGGCGGTGAATGCCGCCGACTCCCAGAGCGGCTGCCATGCCCTGCGCCACGCGGCGATGGATCTCGCGGACGAGGGGCACTTCTTCGGCAGCGTCGTCCTGACTGGCAGTCACCGCGCGTCGATGCAGGCGGTGGCGGCGGGCGAGGCCGATGTCTGCGCGATCGACTGCGTGACATGGTGCCTGCTGCAGCGGAGCGAGCCTGCCCTGACAACGCGGCTGCGCGTGCTGGCCAGCTCGCAGGCGGCGCCGGCGCTGCCCTACATCGCGCACCGCGACATTCCGGGCGACGACCTGCAGCGCCTGCGCG